>JBBSYC010000010.1:0-53316 GCA_038045445.1 Nanobdellota archaeon | reverse complement strand
TTGGGAGGCTATTATTACTAAACGTTATTAGCCTCCTTAAGAGAGGTCACTCTCAGAAAAAAGGATTACAAGGATTTAGAAAAATATCTAGGAAAAATTAAATCTGAACTTGGTTTGTAATAATTAAGATTAAGCTATTGTTCTCATTGTAAAGTAAAGGGCAATAATTTAAATAGTCTGGCTCTTTTTCGCCTTTGAGGTTAGTGCAGGTGACTAAGATACAAAAATTGGTAATAGGATTGTTGATTTTGACTATAGTTTTATCTGTGGTTTCTATTGTCTTTAACTTTATTATATATAAGATGAGTTCAGATAATAGTAAGAGCATAAAACAATTTTATTCTTCAAATTCTGGAAATATAGGTCTAATTGTTGAAGGTTCTAATAATATTGAAAGAGGTTCTGGTGGTTAGTACTAAGATAGTGGGAGTACTAGCTGTAATAGCAGTAATAACTTCTATTTTTTCTATCGGTCTTGTGTATATGTCTACAAGAAATTTATTTAGCGTTATATCTGGATATGCAACAAGCACCGGGGAGGCTAATCTGACTGTTGAGACTGTGGTTGCTATTAATTTTACTACTTCGAGTATCAATTGGGGTTCTGGAAGAGTAACTGCTGGAGCTTCAAGTGCTACCTTGGAAACGACTGAAGGAGCTGGTTCAGTTACTAATGGTAATTGGACAGTTGTCAGTAATGGGCTTCTTATAAGAAATATAGGAAACGTTAATGTCTCTCTAAATTTAAGCGGAACTAAAACAGCTGCGCAGATGATTGGGGGAACAAGTCCAGGTTATAAATGGCTTATTAATTTGGACACTGGTTCTGGAGCAAGCACATGTCTCAATGCTTCTGGTGGAGGGGTGGAATTTAGTGACAGTTATCAAAATGTAAATGTAACTCCTGCACTTAATCTTTGTGCAAAATTTGGTTATGAAGATAGCAAAGATAGACTTTTAATAGACTTTCAAGTTGTGGTTCCATCAGACTCATTCACGGGAGCGTTGGGAGACACAGTAACTGCAACTGCTTTTGCCGCAGTTTAATGCAATGATTTAAATAGCTCAACTAAAATTTATTTATTACTATGGGAAAATCATCTTTTAATTTGTGCATTGTTTTAATTTTGTTTTTTGTTTCAATTCTTTTAATAATTGCTTCTTTTGTGTCCAGTCTTAAAGTAAGGAATAATCTGCCTGTTTCTGGAGCATTGCCTTATCCTGGATGTTTAAATCCGACAATAATTTCAAATGAAAGATACCCCTTTGGAATTTATGATAAAAATATAATATTTACAAGAGTTAATAATATAACCTCTGCTTTGGAACAGGGAGTCCTATATGTCTGGAATGTTGGTTTGGATAATACTCCAAATACAAGAGATGACCGAGGAGTTATAAGAATAAATTCCCCAAATATTGTTTATTTTGGAAATGAAGAAGATTATGGTAATTTAATGCCAAAAATAAGCGATAGATATATAGTGTGGGTTGAGCGTTCAAGCAATTTTGCATATGATGTAAAAGTTGTTGACATGGGGATGGATGGAATTTTAAGTCAAACAGAAGCGTTGAATCAAAGAGTAATTTATTCAACTCTTCCATTAAAACATATTAATTCTTTATCTTTAAAAAGAAGTAAAGTTTCATTTGCAATAAATCCTGACCAATCTGCTTATATAGGAACTCCTCCAGAAATTGGTTTCTGCGATTTAAGTATTCCTCAAAACAATTTAGGTTCATGTAATCCGCAAGATGTTGCTTTTTTTCAGATGAGTCAATATAACTCATTAAAGTCAATAGGAGACTCTTATTTTATTTTTGATCCTATTGAAAATTATAAAATATTCTTTAATCAAAGGGAATATTTAGATTCTCGATCAAGATCTAACGGTCCGGTAGATTACTCTTCATATGTAGGAAACTTTATTTCAGGCAACGTTACACTTTTAGATAATTCAATAATATCAGATTTCTATGAATCTTTAATAATCTTATTAAAAAATAATCTTGTTTATGGTTATTTTTATCCTTCGCCAATATCTACAGGGTTATTACAAATATCTAATGGTCCTTATGATACAATGGTAAGAGTAAATTCACAAAACTCCGCCTCTCCAGAAGGAAATTATTTAGTTGCATATCAGAAGGTTTCTAACGGAAGATACAGCATTTATATTGGTTCTCTTGGAACAGGAATTTACTTAAAAACTCCATTTAGTGGTCCATCAAACTTTCTCTTTGATAGCTCATCTAATGGAAACCATATTTACACATATTCCTATCTTGGTCATGGACCCTATGAACTTAGTTATACGCAATGTTATGGGATTTAATGGGATTATTTATTAATGACATTTGTTTTGAGAATTTATGTTAATTGAAACTACTTCCCTTGTTCTCTTTCTTATTGCCCTAGTTATTGGATACTTAATTGGACATTATATCTCTAAATTTAGACGTGACAGACATTGGGAAGGACAGATTGATATTCATAGGGCTGATGCGATTGCTCGTTCTCGTGCTGTTCTTGCCGGAAACTTTTCGGAACAACTTGCTCCTTATTTACCCAATTTTCCTTTTAATCCAAGTGAATGCAAATTTATAGGCAAGCCTGTTGATTTTATTGTTTTTCATGGTCTTGATGAGAAAAATGTTACTGGTGTTAGCTTTGTAGAAGTAAAGAGTGGCAAATCTAAATTATCTGGAACCGAGAAAAGTGTAAAGGATTCTATTGAGAAAGGTAATGTTAGATGGGTAGATTACAGAGTTCCTGAAGATTTGAAGTGAGTATTAATTGAACGGCGTTGTGCTCACAATCATTATTCCTTCTAAACAATAAACTCCTCCTCTAGGAGGATGGTTTACTTTTCTTAAAGCACATATTCCTGGGTATACTATTCTATGTTCTTTCATTAAACTTTCAGCTAACTCTAATGCTTTTTTACATGCCCTTTCATAAGCCTTACCTCCAGAATCATATTCAAATCTTGAAAGGACTACTTTTTCATAAGGCAAGATTATCCTATTGGACCTTCTGACAGATGCCAAGGTATTAGGGGTAGTGTATACATATCTAAGAGTTCTATCTGGTTTAATATCATATTTTCTTGCGATTTCTTCACTAATTTCATCACAAGACCTTGGACTTTTAGTGGTTACCATTTTTTGCTCAATTTTTTGCTCATTTAAAACTGCTGGTTTTCTAACTCATTACAAAACTGGCAGTTTTTTTCAGGATTACATTTTTTAAACCCTGTTTTTCTTGCCAAAGATATTTTTCTTGCCGTTTCAATTATTTCACTTTCAACTTCTTTCAAACTGAACCTGGTTCTTGGGCTGTGAACTTCTATTGCTATTCCTTCACTATTTAACTCAAACTCCAATGGATATTCTTTTTGCAACATATCTAAAACAAGGCTTTTTGGGTTGCCAAAGTGTTTTGATGCTAGAGCATATATCCCCAATTGCCAGTTTCTGTACCTCGGCTTTATATCAGATTTTCCAGTTTTGTAATCTATTATAGTTATATCTCCGTTATCAGATATATCTATTCTGTCTGCATAACCTCTAAATGTAAACTTATCCAGCTTTACTTCGAGATATTCTTCAGTTAGAGAGTTCTCATTATATCTTTTTTTGTTTCTCTCAAAGAATATTTTTATCATAGGCATTGCTTCATCTAAGTTTATGTCTTTGTATTCTTCCATTTGAACAATTCTTGCACAGTCTTCTATTTCTTTTTGAGTTTTGCACATTTTACTTACAGCCTTATCTAAAACTCTGTGTATGAAGGTACCTAAGGTTATTGCTTCCCATGATTGTGGGGAAGGGTCTGGCATGTTATAGACATATTTCATCTCATAACGTTTTTGACATTCGTCGAACGTCTGAAGTGCAGATGGTGAAAAAGATAAATGTAAATTATTTTCTTTAGTTATTTCAGTTATTTCTTCTGGTGGGGCCTTATAATTTTCCATTTCATCTTTAGTAAAATCTATGCATTGGTTGTTTTGATAATTTATCTCTTTAAGAAACTGGCTTGGTTCAAATAACCTACTTGAATATTCTTTTGCATAGGTTAAATAAAGCCTCTTTTTTGTTCTAGTGAAACCTACATAACAAAGACGCCTTTCTTCCATTATCTGTTTTTCCATACTCTCTTCTTCATTATGCTTCTCCATTGGGAACTTTTTCTGCACCATGCTTGAGATTATTACAGATTCATATTCAAGACCCTTTGTTGCGTGATTTGTCATTATCCTGATTCCTTCTTTATTCAATGATGGGGCTTCAAGAGTTATTTGTAATGTATCTATTGTATATAAATGATAAATTAAATCTGTTAAATTCTCCGAATCAGTTTCACTAAAGTCAGATACAAACTCGTAAAATCTTTCTAGTGCCACTATTTCTCTGTTGTTCTTTTCATTTTCTGTATCGGAAGCTAAGCATTCGTATATCTTTTTAGTTAATTCTTTTATATTTGGTTTGGCTTCTTTAGACAGACTTAATATATTTTCTTTAATTGATTCAAATATTGTCTCTCCCTCTTTTGATAATTCGTTTATTTCTTCATTGACTAGTTTTACACTAAGGCATTCTTCATCCTTTAGAGAGCGTATTTTTTGAGTCAGGGTTATCTTATCTTCTTTTTTCATTGCAGAATTTTGAACTAATTCCCACCAAGAACTATCTCCCCCTTTAGATTTATTTAGTATTTTGTCTACTATAGTTAAGTAGGCTCTTACATATTTTATTAATGGAATTTTTAGAAGCGACTCTTTGTTCACGCTTGTGTATGGAATGTTTTCATATTCAAGATGTTTTTTGAGAGGATTAGACTGTTGATGGGTTCTAAAAATAACGCATATTTCTTTTAATGACGTGCCTCTTGTCAATTCTTCTTTTATCAACTCAGTTATTTTTCTTATTTCTTCTTTGCTGTTTTTTAATTCATAAACCTTTATGTTTTCTCCTGTTTCGTTATATGCATTCCTTACTTCAAAACAATCTTCTTTCACAGAATAGTTGTTTTTTATTAAGTCATGGGAGATACTTAATATTTTATTTGTTGACCTGTATGATTTATCCAATGCATATATATCTGTTTCTTTAACATTCATTATCTCCTTAAAGTAACTGAAATTTTGGTCATATGCTCCTCTAAACCCATAAATTGATTGGTTCAAGTCACCAACTACGGTAATATTTCTTTTTTTTGCTATTTTATCAAGAAGAAGACATTGCATCTTGTTTGTATCTTGAAATTCATCTACGATTATATAATCAAAGTCATTTGCTATTTCTGGATGCTTGTTTAACAGTTCTAGAGCTTTATGATGAAGGTCATTGTAATCTAGTCCATTTTTAGTAGACTTTATTTTTTCATAAGAGTTCCATGCCTGATAGAATTTCCCTTTGTTTAGTTCTAACTCGAGTTTACCTTTTTCTTCTTTTAGTTTATCTAATTCGGTTCTTGGTATTTTTACTAAATGTGCCGTGTTAATTTTAAAATTTAAGTCTTCTAATCTTTTTGCTATAAATTCAAGTTCTTCAGATGTCTTTTTATTTGAGCTATAATTTTCTAGACTTGTTCCTAAGTCCTTTTTTGTTCCTATCTCTTCTATGTACTTGTTGCATAGATAAGGATTTATTTTGAAATATTTGTGCAATAATATTTTTCCATCATCTGGAAGAATTATTTTGAACTTTGGATTTATGCCTATCTTCATTCCATGATTTCTTAATAGTTCTGCACAAAAAGAATGAAACGTCTTTATTATAGGTTCTTTTTCTTTCAAAAAAGGTAGGATTCTTTGTATTAATGTGTTGACTGCTTCGTTTGAAAACGTTAGGCATACTACTCTTTCTATTGGATATGTTTTATTGTTTATTAAGTGCTTTAATTTTTCTATTATGCTTCTTGTTTTGCCAGTGCCTGCTCCTGCGAGAATTACACATGGACCTGTTACTTTTTCTATATAACTCATGTTAACTTAGAAATATGTGGATTTATATTGTTTGGGCTTAAATTATCATTTAGGATTTACTTATAAGAGGGGGGGTGATTGGGAGATTTAGAAAAGATTACTTAATTTCCCCATAACCTATGAGGCGCCAGTGGTTATTTACATTTCTTGCAATGCCTACTTTATCTTCTTTAAATGGGACTATTGGGATTTTTAATGAGATTTCAGCTTCTTCTTTTGATAGTTTAGATATTGTTCCAACAGTTACTGATGTGTTTATTGATAACATCAATGTTTCTCCTGGCTTTATAGGAGTTATTTGAAGTCCCCCTACATACTCCTTGAATAAATGGTGTTTTATTGTTATTTTATTTGTTATCTCTGGCAATGTTCCTTGAATTGAAGCCACGCAACCTGAAATATTATCTGCTTTTCCTATAGACATATCAAGTTCAGTTTCTATTGACGCGTTTCCTCCAGGAGTTATTTCATCTACTTTATTTGAACCCTTGAACAGAGAAGCTATTTTTGTCTTTAAGGTTTTGTATTTTATCTGATTTGCTTCCTTAGTCATTATTCCAGGTTTTATCTCTATTAAATCTCCAATCTTTAGTTTTCCTGACCTTAATGTACCTCCTATGATTGCACCGTGAAGATTTTTAGGTTTGGTTCCTGGCTTGTTTATGTCAAAACTTCTTGCTACTAAAAACAGAGGTGTTGAGTCCACATCTCTTTTTGGGGTCTCAACTTTACAGAGTGCTTCATATATTCTTTCTAAATTTATCTCTTGTTGTGATGAGACGGGGATTATTGGAGAGTTTTCTGCTATTGTTCCTTTGAATTCTTTTTTTATGATATTATAGTTTTCTATTGCTTTTTCCTTACTGACTAAATCAATTTTGTTTTGGACTATGATTACATTTTTTATATTTTTTGCTTGAAGAGCCATTAGATGCTCTCTTGTTTGAGGTTTTATTCCCTCATTTGCAGCGACCACTAAAATTGCAACATCAACTATCGCTGCTCCTGAAAGCATTGTTGCCATGAGCATTTCGTGACCCGGAGAATCTATGAAAGTTATATACCTTACGGGTTTGCCTTCATTTTTTATATTGTAATCTTTATCTTTTGAGATTGTTATGTCTGCATAACCTAGCTTTATTGTTATTCCCCTCTTTAATTCTTCTGAATGTGTATCTGTCCATTTTCCACTTAATTTGTATAATAATGTTGTTTTACCATGGTCTATATGGCCTGCTATTATGACATTTATAGTTTCTAAATCTTGCATGAAATGGTAGAAATTCTTAGGTTTTTAAATGCTGTTAGGAAGCTTTTTTAAGGGGTTTTCTAATTGGTAAAATTCCAAAAAGTCTTCTTTCTATTTGACTAAAGAACAATCTTTTTTCAGCTTTTCTTAGGGTTTTTAAATTTTCAGGACTAAGGTCTGGAACAACTAATAATGGTTTATTATCGATTTTACAATTCAAGCCATCTGCTTTGTTATCTCTGTCGTAAGTTTCTATTCTTGCTAAAAGTGCATAAGGCATTTCTTGACGGTCAAGAATTTCTCTAACTTCAGGATCATCAGCAAATTCCGTGGCGATTCCAAAAGGAGAAGGGAATCCTCTAACTTTTTCATATAAACTTGTCACTCTTCTATCTAACCACGAGGGTTCTATTCTTGAATTGATTATACCATCTACAACTAAAAGTTGATGATAGTCTAATCTTTTAAGGTCTATAGGCGTATGATTGACAGGGGTATAGAACCTAACTCCTGGATTACTTCCAAATCGGTTAAATATTCCCTCTAATTCTCGATTTATTCCATTAACATATTCTCTATCTTCTTCTGTTAAACCAGCTCTCATGGATAGTTCTTGAACCAACTTTTCTACATCTCTATTATTATCCATTTTATTTATAGAATCTCCTTATTTTGTTTGCTCTTCAGTCTTTTTTTCTTTTGGCTTGTTTTGTTCTGGGAATAATTCTTGTAATTGTTTAGCTCCATGTTTTGTTACAATAAGATTTATTTGAGTGCTTTTTTCAGATATTTGAGAGCCTCTAACTGTTTTTCTTAATCTTAAGCCATCAAATGTTTGTAGCTTCTTTTTTCCAGCTCTTCTTGGTTTCTTGTGCATTCCCCAACCTTTTGAAAGTATTACTCTTTTTAATTCTGAACCTTGTACATCTGATTTATGGGGAAATCCGGAGCTGTCTGTTCCCCCAGTTATTTTTAGGGTGTAACCTTGAAGATTTTCAGAAAGGTCTGAGCCATCTATTTCTTCTCCTATTTTCTTTCCGATTATGGACTCGTTAGATGATTCTACTTTCCATGCCTTTCCTTTATCAGATATGTTTAGTTTGAATACCATGACTCTTTTGTAATTTGCAGGGTTTTAAAAGCTTGCTACTGGAGATTTTTGAAGAGTTTTGTTTTTATGAGGACCCTTTTTATTTATATGGTCTTTCATCATAAAGAAGTGAAGTAGCATCATTAAGACTATTGCTATTGTGCTTGATAGACTCTTAGGAAGCCCAATTAATGGAAGTAGCAATATTAACAGTAAGGGAATTACACATGCGAGAGCCATCTTAAACATGTGACCCTTCATTTTAGGAATATCTAATGGAAATTAATTCTATCCCTCTTTTTTGAAGCAAATCTATTATTTCTTTTTTCTTTAAACATTTAGTACATCTTAGCGAAACTTTTTGTATGTCTGAACTGTCCATATTAATATTGATTGACTTGGCACCTAATTTCTTAAGCTCTTCTTTTACATGCTCCGAGCAATCATTGCAATAGATGTTTCTGACAGTTAGCTTAGTTTCTTTCATTTTAATTGAAGTACTTTAGGCAATCTTTTGTTTCTGCATGGTGCCCTAAATGCTCTTTCCATGAATCTATTTCTTGTCCTTCTGGAATCTGACATTTTTCTGGAATGCCTCCTGTTTCTTTAGAAACTGATTGAATTGTTTTATTTTTACTTAAATCAAAGACTCCAAGGCTGAACAATAAAAGCAAAAAGACTACTAAGATTAATGCTCCATAAAGAACTACTTTTCCTTTAATTTCCATTTAGCATGAACCCCCTTTCATTTTTATTTTGTGACGAATCATGAATATAATTCCCAATGCGCTTGAAGCTATCCCTATTGAAAAAAACGCTTTTTGATAACTCATTAAAAACATAGTTAGTGTGCTTAGACCAGTTATTCCTATCAAAGGCAGAACACTTAACAGATAATGTGTGCAGCAGGCTATCATTGAACCTCCTGAAATTGTTCCTGAAGTCGAGACTCCTGCTTTTATGACCGCATCGTGTTTTATTGAAATATATAATCCTATCTGGGTCCCAAAACCTATTGATAGAGGAATTATCCACATCCAAAGCCTTTTTAGTTCGTAGAGTGCAAATCCATAGCTTTGAAACAAGGTGAGAACAGAAAGATAAAGAATTAGTATTCCTAACCCTGATAATAAACCATATGCCAAAGATTTACCATTAATCTCCATAGTTCATTTCTCCATAAACTGTTTTTGAGCTTATTGTTTGTGATGCGTATTTTATTTCAAGAAGAGATTTTATTTCATCTTTTGTTTTTCCCTGTTGATATAATTCTTTTGCATATAGGGCATCTTCGTAGCATAATCCACATTCGCTTGCATGACTATCCCAAGTTCCTTTATTATTTATGTCTCCAGACATAAAGCAATCTATTAATCCTCTTGAATGCATTCTACCTCCGTGATTTTTCGCGTCGCTCATGCAACCGCAGTTACAAGGTAGATTGGTTAATTTATCAGATTCTAACTTTGCGAAAGAGTATGCTTCTTTTATCTTAGTATTTGTAAACGCATAATCTGGCAGGTTTAGGGGGTTTGCATAGGCTGTCTTGACAAGAAATAATGCTCCAATTATAGAAATTACTAATATACTTATCCAGATGTAGTTGTAATGATGGTGTTTCATTCTTTGCAACACTCCAATAGTTTTTTTACAAAATTTGAGTTGTTCCACGAGTAAATTAGGAAGAAAAGCACCCATAAGCCAGATAATATAAATATGCTATTTATGATGTTCTCAAAAGTTAAAATATAATAAATAATTGTTATTAAAGTCAAGATAAATGGTAGACGAAATACTTTTATTTTATCATTCTTAATTTTCTTCTCTGCTAAATAATAAATCCCTGTTATGGACATGCCCATTAATAATGAGATTATAAGAATATTGTTAAATGACTTTGAGAAATACAATACTAATAAGATTATCCATGTCAGACTTATTGAGACGCAGATAACACAAAAACTCCATTTTGATTTATGTTTTATAATATTCTTTATTGTCAAAAGAATAAAAAATAGCCCTATTATCCCGAGTAAAATATAAAACAATTCCATTAAAATATTAGTGCAAATAACCCTGCGTTAATAATCAAAGTAGCCAAAGTAATGAGCATTGTTTGATAATTAAAGAGCACTTTTCCTCCATTTTTATTTTTTAGATGATTGCTATAATAAAAAGAAACTAGGCTAATTATTCCACCTGAAAGTGTTCCAAATATTATCTTTTCCATTCCAAATATTCTATAAGTATTTGCAGGACCAAACAATCCTGCAAAATAGAAGCTCGATATTGTAAGCACAAATGTTGCTACCGTAATGCTTCCTACTCTTAATAGAGAATTACCCCCAATATTTTTTTTCTTTAGGATATTATTGAGCCATAATGCAGATGATACAATCATTGCTCCAACAAAGACTCCTACAATTGAATCATCCCAACCCAATGATCTTGTTACTCCGACGCCTACTATTGTGGCTGCGGTACATAAGGGGCAGTGAGCCATTACATTTGGCATAAAAGATATTATGGCTATTAATGGGAATAAGAGTAGCGTAGCTATTCTAAATATTAATTTTCTTTTTTCCTTCTTGTTTTCTTTTTGTGTGTTTCTTTTCATTTTTTCTCCTACTCTAAATTTAAAAAATAAAAAATCAAAAATATCTATTTAACAGCCTCCGACCATTCCGCCAGATGCGGGGGTGTTGCTTCCTTGAGCTAATCTTGCAGGGACTGTTCCGTGCATTTCATAGTTCATTATCTCATTAGCTGTCCAGCCTCTTGTGTCAAGATTTCCGCTTGTTGAATCATTTAATGATGACACTTTAACAGTCATGAATACTGCAACAATAAGCAATACTCCTATAACTGCCCACAGCATTATGTTTTTTGTTTCCATGCGCTTACCCCCTTTTACTTTATTTTCTTTATCCGACTTCACTGAGTCGTGTTCGTTTCTTTTGTTTGTACAACAATCCATTTTAATTTAGTTAGATGCTAAAGGGAAAAATCAAAAAAATCCTTATTAGCAACCGCCAACCATTTGACTATTTCCTCCTGATGCTGATGCCTGATTTTCTGCGCCTCTGTATATGTTTGAAGCAAGATTAACGTAATCAGCATAGTCTATTCCTTTTTCATCCAATACTTGGGCTTTTTTCTCATGAACTCCTGGGAAGAACAGAACCTTCCATTTTCCCAATTCATTCAATATTTCCAAATCAGTCATATCTGGATGCTCTGTCAATAGATATTTTGCTAAACCCCTCATTGCATAGCTATGAGCGCATCCACATGCCCTTTCTCCGTTACTGAAAACTAGAGTTTTAGCACCGCAACAGTATTCACATGCAATTGAACTTCCTATTTTGATGTATCTTTCCATCTGTTCGCTGTTCAACTGCATATCTTCGTATGCTGAAAGTTTTGCCATTGTTGCATCTGCCAATGACGGATTGCTTGCAGAAACATCCTCGTAAGATATTCCTATCTCGCTTCCGTAAATAGCAGGAACTCCCTTAGGCAATACATCTAAAGCAGAAACAGTTCCTATTCCCGTTGCTAATGCGTTTCCAGTTATGCCTGAATCGCCTCCATAAATTCTTATCCCATTATATAGGAGAAGGACTCCAAGAACAGCTATTATAAAATATTGGACAATAGTCTCTTTGTTGGTTTTTTTACCTCCTTTCATGGTTTGGTTTTCGTTTTCCATGATTTTTTTAGGAAAATAAATTATATATGCGCTTTTGCGGAACTGGTTCCGCATTAGAATTTAAAAGAAAATAAATCAAATATGTTGTTGGGATTTACTTGAATTTGTTATATATTTTAGCAAATAGCCATCCAATTATCCATCCGAGAATTATTACTTCAATGACTCCCAAGATTCCGCTTCCAACTGATGCTGGTTCAACTGCAATCTGGCTTAGGTCAATTCCATGGAATATTGCTCCGAAAAGGCTTACTGTTCCACTTGGGGTTATGAGAATTAAGATATAACATACAAGCGAGACTATGCCTGCTGTTACTGCCAATGCGTTTGCTGTTCTTTTTGGACTTAATTTATCCGTCATTTTTACACCCCCTTTCATGTTTTGTTAGTTAAAAAAAATAAAAAAAATAATTCTTTTGATTATCTCTTTCTTTTTGCTGTTTGAATAAGCCAGTATGTTGCTGCAATCATCAATGTAATTGTAAGCAGATAGGTTATCCAGCCGAGAAACATCATTCCAGAGCCGTAATTCCCATATCCAGTCATCATATTCATCATACCCATCATCCCTCCAGCTCCTCCATTATTTAAAGCTGTAAATTGGCCGTCAGAGCCCATCATTCCATATTGCTGTGCCGAGACTAGGATTAAAGCAAAGAAAAATGTAGAGCTTATTGATATAGCTATTTTATTTGTTTTCATCTTAATACCTCCTTTTTATTTATAGCATGCTTTGTTATTTCAAGATTACATGATTTATGCTTCTTGCACCACTCTTGACACTTATTAGCCTTAATTTTATTGTTATAACTCAAGCCACATTTATCACATTGCTGTTCACCATCTCTTTTTTCTTTTATGTTTTTCATTTAGCTTCCTCAATTATCTCTTTAATCTCATTTTCAACTTCTTCCAGTGCTTTTTTGGCTTCATTGGAAAAATCGGAGAGGATGCTTGGTTTTACTGATGCTATTTTAATTATTTGGTTATCTTCAAAAATGTTGATTCTGCAAGGCATACATACTGAAAATATCTTGTTAATATTCAATAATGTGTTTGCATGCTTGCCCGAACATATTTCTATTATTTTTAATCTATCTTGAATAAATCCTTTAACTTCAAGCCTTTCCTTTAAATCATAAACTTGAAATATTGTCCATCCTTTTTTCTCAACTGATTTTAAAACTGAAACGACTGACTCTTCAAAAGCTTTATTTGTTTTTACAATATATGCAAAATCTTCTATTTCCATTTTATTGGCCTTTCATGACTACAACATTAGTCATTCCTCTCCTTTTTCTTTCTACTAATCCAGAGCCTTCCAATTTGTCAATAATACGAGTCATTCGTGCCTTACTAAAACCTGTTTTTTCTATAAGTTCTGCTTGAAATATTGCCCCATTTTCCCTGACAAGATTATACGCTTGCTTTTCTTCTTGCCTGAATGATGAGAGATTAATTTCTTTTTGAGGCTTTTTTTCTTTTATTTTTTTAACTATTATTTTTTCATCTGGCTTTGAAAATATAAGAAATAAACTAAAGATAACTAGTATTCCAACAATTCCTAAAGCAAGGTAGGTTTGATAATTCACAGAGTTGTACATCTCGCATGATTCAACGTCTCCGTGCTGGATGAAACAGCTGTTTCTTACTGATTCCATTAGAGTGTTATTGAATAAAAAGACTAATAATACAATTAATATTGAAATTCCAATCATTATCCATCCGACGTTTTTGTTTTCCATACTATTTTTTCATAGACCTCAATATATGAATACAATACTTAGACATGTGTTTGCCAATCAATTCCATTAATGGCTTTATTGTTTCACTGTTTAATTCATAATACCTGTATTTCCCCTTTACTTCTGACTTTACAAATCCATGAAGTTTTAATCTAGCCAAATCATGAGAGATGGCTGTTCTATCTCTTGATTTTAGTTCTGAAACAATTTCTGACACGTTCTTTCTACCCCTTCTTAACATATTTATTATCTTTAAACGAGAATCTGAAAAAAGAGTTCCAAAAAACAGCTTATATGCTCCATAAATCTCTTTTTCTGAATATTTCTCGTGGTGTTCTTTATGTAATGTGTGTTTATTTATCATATGATTTCTTGATACACATGATTATTTAAAGCTTACGGTCTAAATTTTAACTATCTTTTAACGAGATTTACCAAACTTGCTACAAGTATTATTATCACTAAAACTTGAATTTCAATTCCTCCAAAGGGTAGGCTGGCAAAAGAGAATGATATTCCTATTAGCCCCAAAATTAATGGTATGAGGCCTGTAATACAAAGAGGACAAACTCCTGCTACTAATCCCCCTATTGCTCCCGCGCTACTTAATGCAATCTCCTTTTTACACTTTCTCCTTTCTTGATATTTGATATAAATAAGAATTGAATTAAACGAGATTAATATTCCTATTATTATTGTCAGAAGAATAGAAATTCCCAATTTGAGCCAATTGACTGTTTTTGCATAAACAAGAATTAATGGAATTGTGTTGTAGAAACCGCTTAATAAGATATTAATTCCAAGATAGACTAAGAAGATTAAGAATGCTATGTAGATATAGGGTTTTTTGAAGAGTATTTTCATTTTTGTTGAATCATAGCGATTTAAAGTATGGACTTTATGTTTAAATTGAGCAATGAAGGATATTTATTAAAAAAGTAACTAGCTTTTTTTGAGACTTCAGCTATTTGATTTTTAGATCTTCCAAGAAATAATTCCCTTCTTTTTAGTATTTCATTAATTTTAATTTCATCAATTCCCAGATTTATGAAAAATAAGTCCTTGCTTAGTTCGTTAGAGAATTGGGCTATTTTTCCTTCTCTAATCATATTTATTGTATTAATTGCATGTTTTTTTATAACTTCGTGAGATTCTTCTCGCCCAGCCCCGCACTGTACCGCCAAAGTTAATATTTCGGAAGTTGCTAGAAATGGAATATATTTAGTTAGCTCATTGTCTATTACTTGGGGGAATATCTTCATTTCATTTAAAATTGTTAACGTGGTTAGGCATATTCCATCCATTGCATAAAAACAGTCTGGAATGATAATTCTCCTAATGGCGGATTCTGAAACATCTCCTTCTTCCCATTGTGAACCAGATATTCTAGATGAAGCATCCACATAAGATTTAATTAATTCAGAAAGAGACCAAATTCTTTCAGAGCTTCTAGTATTCATTTTATGAGGCATTGAACTTGATCCAACTTGTCCCTCCTGAAATCCTTCAGTAATTAGCTCTTCTCTTGCCATCAGTCTTATTGTATTAGAGAAATTCTGAAGTGATGAGCACATTAAACTAATTCTCTGAATAAGTTCTGCATCCAAAGATCTTGGATAAATTTGACCTGGAGATATTAATATGTTGTTAAAACCAAATTTTTTGGCGATAATTCTTTCAAATTCAACAACATTATTCTCATTTCCTAAAATATTTATCATGTCCAATTGAGTTGATACCGGTCCTTTAATTCCTCTAAATGGATAGATTTCAATAAAATTTTCAAATCCCTTTAAATGATGTAATAATTCCTCGGCAAACATGGCCATCCTTCTGCCTAATGTAGTTGGTTGTGCTGGTTGCATATGTGTTCGCCCAACTATTATAACCTCTTTATATTTTTCCGCCTTGTCAAGAAAACTTTTTAGTATGTGGACAAGTTTATTGAATATTATTTCTGATGCTTTTTTTATCTGGATTTGGTCAATATTATCTGATAGGTCTCTACTTGTCATCCCCTTATGTATATGCTGTTCTTTAGATTCAATTTTCGCTGCTTCATTAAAAGCTTCAATTCTAGCCTTTATGTCATGTCTTCTAATCATTTCAATATCTGTTATTCTATTAAAATCAATATTCTCAATTGCTTTTTCATATTTTTCTATCACATAATCCTGAATTAAAACCCCCATTTTTTGTTGAATTTTCATAATCTCTACCCAAAAGGTGCGTTCTAATTTTATTCTAGAAATGTTGGAAAAGATATCTCTAATTTCTTCCGAGGAATATCTTTCGGCTAAAATATTTGGATTGTTCATATTAATATGATTCAACTTCTACATCTTAAAGTTTTCTAATACCTGTGGCAATGCAAGAAAACATTATTCCTTTATCACTACAATATTAGTCATTCCTCTTCTCTTTCTTTCCACAATACCCTTGCCTTCTAATCTGTCTATTATTCTCGTTACTTTTGCCTTTCCAAAACCAGTCTTGTCAATGATATCTGCCTGAAATATTGTCTTGTTTTCTTGAATTATTTTTAGAACTTGTTTTTCTTCTTGTCTTAAATCGCTTGTGTCTACTATTCTCTTTTGGGGTTTCTTTTCTACTGTTTTTGTTTTTATGATTACTCTCTCATGAGGTTTAGAAAAAATCATTATAATGGATACTATGACTAGTATTCCTACTATTCCTAATGCAAGGTAGGTCTGTTGTGTTATTGTGTCATACATTGGACATGAGTTTCCTCCGTGAGCGAGAGTGCAACTTGCACTTACAAAGCTCGTCAAGGCACTCTGAAACATAAATACAATTATTGCTATTAAAATAGAAACTCCTAACAGGATGTAACCTACGTGCTTGTTTTCCATTTTATTGGTTCAAATTATAGGTTAATAAAGCTTGTTAATCCTTTGAACATCTCTAATATTCTGTGAAACTAGTTTCACAAAAGAGCTTTTATAGTATGGCGATTTGGGTATTGTATGAGTTTCAAGGAATTTAGAGAAAAGGATTTGGGAAGGATAACAAAGACAGTATTGATTTCACTCATTACTTCTTTTGTAGTATTTGGAATAGTTTATTTCTTTAAATTAAGATATATAGATGGTTTACTTCCAAAGTTTGGTTTTTATATCTTTTTTGCAATATTAAGCTATGCACTTATTATGCCTACTCTTAAGAAAGTAAGGGGTTACGAGTCTCTTCCATGTATGTCTGGAATGATGATAGGTATGACTGTTGGGATGATGGCTGGATTTTTACCTGGTTTCTTTGTTGGAGCCACAAACGGAATGTTTTGGGGAAGTATATGGGGAATGCTTGTTGGAATGACTTTTGGAATATTAAGTGGGAAATGTTGCGGGATAATGGGAGTAATGGAAGGAATGATGGCTGGATTCATGGGAGGGCTCATGGGTGCAATGACTGCTTTAATGATGTTTAACGACAACTTAAGAGCTAGTGGGGTAGTTATATTTATCATAGGAGCTATAATAATGACTGGTCTTAATTTCTTAATCTATAAAGAGACAAAATCTTTTGAAAGGAAAACAGAAATTGAAGAACTGTTTACAATAGTTGTAAGTTTTATACTAACTACTTTAACAATATGGTTATCTGTTTTCGGGCCAAGGAGTGCTTTGCTAGCATGAAAAGTTCTTCACTTTACTTGATCGGAATTGTGTTTGTTATTGTAGTGTTTGGTGTGATGATGTTAAAGGGTGAGTCATACCAAAATAACTCAAATCCCACAGGAGAATATAGAGAGGTTATTCTTGGAATTAAAGATTTTAATTATTATCCTAATGCAATAAACGCAGATGTTGGTGAAACTGTTAGAATAAAACTTGATTCCAGCGTTACTGGGTGTTTTAGAAGCCTCACTATAAGAGATTTTAAGATAAACAAATATCTAAAGACTTCTAAAGATTATGTGGAGTTTACGCCATCTAAAGCAGGTACTTATGGCTTCTCATGCTCAATGGGAATGGGAACAGGAGTTATAATAGTAAAATGAAGAACCCAAATAATAACACCTTGATAATTGTTTTAGTTGTAGCTTTTGCTATTATTTTATTTGGCGGATTTGGAATGGGTGGCTTTGGTTGGTGCTCTGGCTCGTCATGGGGCTATGGAATGATGTCTGGTTATGGTTTTATGAGTTCTTTCGGATTTTTATTTATGCTTGTTTTTGGGGTTGCTATTATATTATTTGTTGTGTGGTTAATTAGACAATTACAATCAAATAGTTCGCATATAAATAATAGGAGAAGAAGATGAAAAAAATAAAAAATAATCTTTTTGTATGCATGAAACCTCGAACTAAATAAAATTTAGGATTCGAAAAAATTAGTAAGTTTTATAAAGAAGTTTATTATATCAGCAGTAAAGAGCATGGTGAAGAATAGTTGGATATTTTTTGTAACTTTGTTTTTCGGAGTTATCTTTGTGCTTTCTGGTTTTGTTTCCGGTTTTCAATTTAATGGCACTGTTAAAGATATTAATGGAAATTCATTAAATAATAGTGTTGTAAACATTACCGTAAGAAGTACTAATGGATTTTCCATAGTAGGATATAATTATACGACTACAAATGCCTCCGGGTGGTTCAATCTGACAGTGAATGAGGACGCTCAGTGGATGTATGAACCTAAAATCACATGGACAAATTTAACAACTGGAGCAGTAGCTTGGGTTGGACAGAGTTTGCCTGCATTTCCTCAAGAAATATTATCTCAAGTTGCTGGAACCACTTTTTTCTTGAAAGAAGGTGGGAGAATAAATATAACTGCAATTAATTCATCAGGGGCGAGGATTCCCTTTAAGTATCAAATAAAGGATCAGAAATTGGGTTACTCGATTGCACAAAACTTTGATTCGAATGTTAATGATTCTGTGACTATTCTTCCAAGAGATAGGAATTATTCTGTAATGATCTTTCCAGATCAAAGTATGCCTGTAAGTTTTAATTGGAATAATTTTTCAGCTTCACAATCATATAACTTAAGTAATCTTTCTAATTATAATTTTACAACAAAGATGTTACATTATCAATTCAATACGACGATGAATTTAGTCAGAGTTAGCGGATTTATTAACTACTCAGGTATTTCTGGTTGGAATGAATTTACAGTTGTCCCATATCTTTTAGAGCCAGGAAATATGGTTCACTCTAATTTTGGGAATATGCCTTACAATCTAAGTGGTTTTATTGGAGGAACCGACTTCCACAATCTAACTAATGGATTCTATAATATTTCTCTGCCTTCGACACCTGCAGAGACATCTAGCATTTTATTATTTGCAACAGCGAGGAATGGAAGCAACTACTACGGGGGATTTAGAAATATTAGTAGTTTGGGTACTGGAGGGTTAATACAGTTTAATTTTAGTTCAGTATCTGGATTATTTGGGGTTGCTTCAAATATAAGCATGGAAACAGTATCTGGCGGGCAAATCAATATATCTACGGCAAAGCAATCTTTCAGCATAATTAATTCAACTAATTCAACATTAGATACTGTAAATGCACATGTTGAAGTGAATGTTGATTATTCAAGTCAAGGAGCAATTGAATTCACTTGGATGGATGATATTAATCAGGGCAGTACTAGTACTTTTTCATTACCTTTATTAAATTCAACGGGAGTTAAAGAGATGAATGTCTTTGTTGGAGGAGGGAATTTTGCGCCGAAAAGAGTATCTTATACTCCTAGTCAACTACAAAGCTCTGTTAATATAACTCTTAACTCTTTCAACCCTAATGCTATTGATTCTGCTTTAGCCGCATCAAGTATAACGATGGCGCTATATGTATCGAACTCTACGTGTGATATCCCTAACCCAGCTGGTTCTTGTTTGTTAGGAGGTTCTCAGGATATGAGTTCATTTAATCCTATGTCTGCTATTATGGGCGGGGGAAAACTTAGCTTTAGGATGGGTGTTGGTAATATTAGTGTTCATTATGTAAATGTGGATATGATTGCTTCTGGGCCTCCAGATGCATTATTTGATTCAAGTACAAATCCTAGTACTTCTGAAACATTTGAATCTGCCTTGAGATTTGGTTCAGGTGGACCTACAATATATGATTATGTTTTGATTTCAATGCCTTATACCGTGGGAAGTAGTTCGCAAACAGGCCTTAATGAAACGGGAGCAGTTAATATGTCAATTCCCTTATTCTATGACGATAATTGGGGTATTATTTGGAATTCTACTGCAAATGGAACTGATGCAGGAGCGTTGGCTGGCAATAATTCTCACTATTTGGCAAGACAAGGTGAATGGGCGAATTTGCTAAATCAGTCAACTTGTGTAACAAATAACATTACTTCATATGATTTAATAAATTCAACAAGTCCATGTCATATTGATACTGCCAATAATAAAATATGGGTAAGACTACCTCATTTTTCAGGGACTGGTCCAAAAATAGCAGGCAATCTTGTAACTGCAGCTTCGACCACTAGTAGTAGTTCTTCCTCTTCAAGTTCTTCTGAAGGAGGGACATCATCTTCATTTTGGAAAAACACCTTCGCTTACGACACTAAAGATTTTAGCGAACAAGCACCTTTGGTAATGGAATTTTCGGTAAAACATAGGACAAAATTAAAAATTGCCGGAGAAGCCCATTATTTGGGAATTGTTGAATTGACAGAAACAAAGGCTACTATAAATGTTTCATCTATACCTCAACAAAAGACTATTTTAATCGGAGAGGAGTGGAAGGTGGACGTCAATAATAATGAAATATATGATTTATTAGTTAAATTGAATGGTATAAGAGAGAATAAAGCAAACATCACCATTAGTTCTATAAATGAGAAAGCTTTAATAGTATCTGATGAAGAGAATGTTTCACAACAGTCTAAAATTGATGAAATAGGGTGGATTAAATCTACTGCGTGGTTATATGTTTCAATTGTTTTTATTGTTTTAATTATAGTCATTATTTTATTTTGGATTGCGCATAAAAAATCAAATAGGTAAAAATCTTTGTGGTTATCTTTACACCAGACAAAACATTTAAATAGTGATATGTAATATTAAGTCATATGATCAACAAAAACATATTACATAAATGTCATGATAAAGGTTTTAACTCTGAAGAGATGTACGGAGCATATAAAATCTTCTTTGGTACTTTGGTTTCCGAATCAAGATTAAAAATTATTAATCTACTCATGAATGGAAAAAAAAATGTCTCAGAGATTATGGAAGAAATGAATATGAATCAAACTGCTGTTTCTCATGATTTGGCTAGATTAAAACAATGTGGTTTTGTTAATTCTGAAATAGATAAAAAGTATCGTTATTATTCGTTGAATTTAGAAACAATAAAACCACTTATGAAATTAATTGAAAAGCATATGTCTCAATATTGCATCCATATTTTACAATCTATAAATGGTGGGCAAAATGAAAAAACTTAAGATATCTATTGAGGGTATGCATTGTTCTTCGTGCGCAAGTAACATCGAAAGGAGCTTGAAGAAAGTATCTGGTATTAAGGAAGCTTCTGTAAGTCTAATGATGAAGAAAGGAACAGTTGAAGCTGAAGATAATGTGAATGATGATGAAATAAAGAAAGCTGTTGCGAGAGCAGGATATAAGGTATCCAAGATAGAATGAATGAACACGAACATCATCACGAAGAACCTATTGAAGATGATGAAATAAAGAGTTGGAAAAGAAAACTTTTTTGGTCATGGGTGCTTACTATTCCTATTGCAATAATAATGCTTTCTGAAAGGCTCTTTGGGTTTGAACTTATTGAAATGCCTTATTCTATAATTACTATTCTTGTTTTGGGTTTTCCTGTTCTTTTTATATTTGGTTTTGAGACAATGAAATCAGGTATGAGGGGGTTATTTACTTTTTACTTTAACATGGATTCTCTTATAGCCCTGGGAACTCTTGTTGCTTACTTGACAGGGATATTTTCTTTTACGGAAGTTGTTGCGGATTATTCTGGTGTTGCTGCAATGATAATGGCTTTCTTTACGACTGGAAAATATGTTGAGGCGAAGGCCAGAGGTCGTGCTTCTGCTGAAATAAGAAAACTTCTTGAACTTGGTGCAAAGAACGCTACGGTTATCAGAGACGGCAATGAAATTGAAATTCCAATTGAAGAAGTTAAACTTGGAGATGTAATGATTGTAAAACCTGGAGAAAAAATACCCACCGATGGAATTGTCGTTAAAGGTGAGAGTAGTGTTGATGAGTCAATGGTTACTGGTGAGAGCTTACCTGTCGAAAAATCAAAGGGAAAAACAGTTATTGGAGCTACTATAAATCAGGATGGTATACTTTATGTTAAAACTACAAAAATTGGAAAGGATACGTTTTTATCACATATAATTGAATTAGTTGAACAAACACAGAGCGAGAAAATACCAATACAAAGACTTGCTGATAAGATTACTTCTGTATTTGTTCCCATTATTCTTGTTCTTGCAGTTTTAACTTTTCTTAATTGGTGGTTCTTTTCAGGAGACTTGAGTAGATCTATAGGAGTTGGAGTTGCTGTACTTGTTATCGCTTGTCCTTGCGCATTGGGACTTGCTACTCCAACTGCTTTAATGGTTGGGTCTGGAATGGGGGCTAAAAAGGGAATATTGATACGAAAGGGAGAAGCAATTCAGACAATGAAAGAAATCAAGATTGTTGTGTTTGACAAAACAGGTACAATAACAAAGGGAAAACCTGAAGTTACCGATATTTATTCTAAGGTGAAGGAAAACTATTTACTTGAAATATCTGCTAGCTTGGAGAAATTGAGTGAACATCCTATTGCTCACGCCATTGTTACAAAGGCTGCTTTAAAGAAATACAAAAAAGTTACAGGTTTTAGTATTGTCAGAGGTAAGGGAGTTATTGGAAAAATATCTGGAAAGGAAATATTAATTGGAAATAGGGCTTTAATGAATGATAAAAAAATAAAATATTCTTCTTTTGAAGATGAAATTTCAGGGTTTGAATCTAGCGGAAAAACTGTAATGATTGTTGCTGAAAACAAAAAAGTTATTGGAGTTATTGCAGTTGCTGATGCCATAAAGGAAGACTCTATCGAAGCTATAAACAAATTGAATACTCAAAGATATAGAACTGTAATGATTACAGGAGATAATGAAAGGACTGCTATGGCTATTGCAAAACAAGTTGGTATTTCAGAAGTAATTGCAGGTGTTTTGCCAGAAGATAAGGCAAAAAAAGTTTTAGAATTACAAAATCAAGGAATGGTTGCTTTCATAGGAGATGGAATAAATGACGCTCCTGCTTTGAAACAAAGCAATGTGGGTATTGCAATGGGCACAGGAACAGACATTGCAATTGAAGCTGGAGATATTGTTCTTGCTCGTGGCTCCTTACTTGGGGTTGTTGAAGCAATTAATTTATCAAAGGCTACTTTTAAGAAGATAAAACAGAACCTATTCTGGGCATTTGCATATAACATTATTGCCATTCCATTGGCTGTTGCAGGAGTCTTACATCCAGTTATTGCTGAAATAGCAATGGCTCTATCTTCAATTACTGTTGTTACTAATGCTAATTTATTGAGAAGAAAGAAGATTTGATTAAGAATTAATTATTGAAATAAAGAGCAAGATATTTATTATTGCTGTTGAGATGCACCAAAAGCAGTAGCTTTTTATTATTCTGATTTGTATTCCAAACAAGATTATTGAATATATCATCGCTATTGGGGAAATCATCTTTAAGATTAGGTTTATGCTTTCTGATTGGAATATAAATAATCCTGCAATAATTAAGAGATAATAACTGAAGCCGATTATTTCATTTTTTATGCCCAGAGTTCTTGAGTATTTGCTGTCAAGGACTTTGTTGCAACTTTTTCCATCTATTGGGCAAATTATTTTCTTTTTTAAGATGTGTGCTATTGTGATGTATATTGTTATTGCTAAACCTAGAATTGATAATGTTAAGATTAACGCGGATTGCATATAACTGTAACTTTTTGAGATTTATATTACTTATCTTTAAACAAATTCTATTTTCTTACCTATTATTCTTTCAAATAAATTCCTATCATCTACTTTATTGTTCATTTCAAAGCCTTGCTTTAGAAAAGTATTTATGTAATGGGCGGTCTTAAAAATTAAATCTTTATTCTTTACTAGACAATTAGGTATTCTTAAAGTTACATATCCTTTTTTAAACGAATGATATGTTCTTTGTAAATCTATGATTGCCTGTCCTAGTTTTAAGTTATGATGAGAGCCATCTATTTCTATATGAACTTTAGCATTTTCAATAACAATATCAACATGTTTGTACCCATCCCATTTTTCAAATTCAACATTCCATCCATTATCTTTTAATAAACTTCCTAAAAACTTTGCTTCTTTTTTTGGTTCTTTACCATAGACATTTTTAGGTTCCCTTATATTATTTGGCTGATGTTCTCTACATAAGGCTTTATCGAAATTTTTATAAGAATAAGTATATACTGCTTTTGTTATTGTTTTATTGCAGGAATTACAAAAATAACCCATAATAATAATCTAAAATGTAGATTTATAATTCTTTCTGAATTGAATGGCCTACTTACCCCAATCAGACTTGCGTTTTCTCTTGATTTCTGCCACTTCCATTATTGCCTTTATTTCTGATTCTGATAAAAGGTCTTTATTTTTCTTGAATATTTTGAATTGATTCTCGCTTATTTGACTATAAAGATATTGTTTGTCTGCTAATTGACGCTCAAAATTTGTTCCTGGAAGGGAGATGGCTACTTCTTTCCCTTCCTCTGCCTGTTCAACTGAATTTTTATCTTCTTGTATTGCTTTTACTCTTGCAATATCCTCTCCAGTTTCATCAATCATATTTATGTTCTTTTTTAATTTTCCAGCTAAAACTTTGACTCCGAATATTGCAGGGTTTGAGTTTCTAAACTGGTATTTATGCAGTATCTCAAGTTTACATATTTGCGAGAGCTCCATCATCCTTTCTTTCTCTATCTCTTCCTGCTTGTTTTTTCTCCAGATTTCTAAATCTTCTATCAGCTTATAGACTACTTGATTAGTTATTATCTTTATGTTATCACTTTGAAGGTCTGGCTCTTTTTCTACATTGAATCCTAGAATTATTGCATTTAATGGATTTAGTTCTAGATTTGCCTTTGCGCCTACTAAGTCAGATTTATTTATGTGACCTATTGAAGCTTTAACTACAGGTATATTTGATTGTCTTAACAGAGTTAAAAGAGCTTCCAAACTTCCTAAAGAATCTGCCTTCGCTATTATTCCTTCCTTATCTATATTTAATGTGTTTTTGAATTCTTTTGCAAATTTTTCTCTAATTTCTTTTTCATTATTCTGTATTTTTTGAAATGGCATTCCTGAAAGAATTTCTTCTTTGTCTATTAATTGAAGTCTTATTCCTGTAGTTGCAAATACTTCTCTTACAGACTTAAATTTTGAACTAAGGGGCAAGACTTCTTCAATACATCTTATTTTAGTTATTATTAAGTTTCCATCTAGAGTTGCTACTCCTATTTTGTCTCCTTCTTTTAATGAGCCGTCGTAAAGTATGGCTTCTGCTGTTTCCATGGAGTTCTGTTTCTTTATTTCTAATAGAATTCCCTTTGCTTCGGTAGATATTATTAATTTGTCTGCCAGAAATTTTTGGGATAATCCACAAAGAACTAGAAGTATCTCTGGGATTCCTTCTCTTGTTCTTGCTGAACATGGAACTATTGCAACTTTCTTTGTAAAATCAGATATTTCATAAAATAAGTCACTATCAAAACCATGTGCTTGTAATGAACCTTGAAAAGTTCCTAAAGCTATTTCAAACTCTTCTTTTGCATGTGTGGGTAGAGTTTGAAGAGAATTTTTTATCGATTCTGTTTTTTTCCAGCCCCCTAATTTATCAATTTTGTTTAAAGCCACCACAAATGGAGTTTTGTTTGCCTTTAAGATTTGGATTACTTCTGCTGTTTGAGGTTTTATTCCTTCTTTTATGTCTACAACTAAAATGGCTATATCTGCTAGAGAGCCACCCCTTTGTCTTAGATTAGTGAATGCTGCATGTCCTGGAGTGTCTATGAAGAGAAATCCTGGTATCTTGAGCTCTATGTTTGCCTTGTCTATTAAAGGACATGTTTTTTTTATTTGGTCAATTGGGTATTTTGTAAATGAAATCTTTTGAGTTATCCCCCCGGCTTCTTTCTCTTGCACTTGACTGTCTCTAAAGCAGTCCAGTAAAGATGTATTATGAATAATAAACCTCTCCGCTATGAAATTATGTGTTTCTGGAACTGTGAAATCATAAACATATTTTTCAGTATTTTTTACTTCTTTTTTAGATAATACTCTTACGATTCTAATATCTTTACATAGCAACTCTTTTAGAAAGTTGGAAAACTCATTATTTTCTTTTATTTTATCTAACACTTTTAATACAAAATCTCTAGTTATATTTTGTGATTTGAGGTATTTGTTGAAATATGGCACTAATATATTTTTCTTACCTGAAAATTTAAGTTTTTTAAATTGTTTTTTATCTATAGGGATTATATCAAAAATTCTACTTGCCTGTGATTTTTCATAAGCTTTTATTATCCTTTCTGTTTTTCTTTTCAATCTGGGAGTTATATTCTCTAAAAAACCTTTTAAATATTTTTTATTAGATATTCTTAGATTATGAAAACCGTTCTTTACATATATACTTGATAGAATACCAAAATTTAAGAGAAGTATAGAACTTTCCTTTATGATTTCACTGCTTTTACTAGTAATCTCTATGCAGTTATTTATTTTTGAGACGTATCCGTCTGTATCAAATAACCCGGCAAAAAACCCTTTAAAAACATCTTTATTTTTTTTTGCTATTTCAGGCACTTTTATTATACCTGACTTATTTCCAACTGGGATATCAAACACTTCACTTAGTATTCTGGCAAATGTTCTGCCTCCAGAATCTTTTATAATCTGGCACGTATGCCCCATTTCTATTTTTGTCTCTAAACCAAATATTTTTTTAAGACATTTTCTATATTCTATTTGAACATCCTCATCATTATTATTTAATACAACTGTTGTTTTTGTTATATGTCCGTGTCCAGCAACACAACCTAATACATAACCTAATTCTTCAGGGTTTTCAATTGAGAGTAAAACTTTATTACTTGTGTGTCCTACTCTCCATTTATCTGATGAATTTTTTATGGAATCTATAACTGAATATATCTTTTCGTCTTCTATTCCAAGATAATAGCCTATTAGAAATAAATCTTTTATCCTAAATTTTCTTTCTCTAATATTGTTTGATAAATTAGTTATAGATAGTTTCTTTTCGAGAGATTTACGATTTTCATTTAATATTTTGCCAAAGACTGAATCAAATTTTTCATTTATAAAACAGACAAAATTATCTAACTTTTTTAGCCTATTGATTATTATATCTTTAATCTGCATATCTTCTGTTACTAAACACCCTGGAAAAACTACAAAATCATTTTCAGATAATTGGTCTGCTCTTTTTTCAGATATCTTATTATTAAATACCAGAAACAGGTGTTCTGGGGTAGTCTTAATAGTGTCTCCAGAGGCAATCTTGATTTCAACTAACTTTTGAGATTCTCTTCTCCATATGTGGCTTATATTTTTCTTTATTATATTAGTTCCATTGAATGAAGATACAAATATTCCGCTTTTTGAAACGTCTTGGAATACGCCGTCATCTATTTTTTTTGCTTTGTTTTCTTCAAAATGCTCGTTAAATATATCTTTTGCCTTTTTTATTTCTCCAGTACTAAGCGTTAGGAGTGTATCTCCAGCTACACATTTTCCGTGGTCCACATGACCTGCTACTGTTATGATTGGTTGGCGTATTTTTTGTTCGGTTGTCATATTGAATGTTGTTTGGAGTAGGTTAAAAAGGTTTTTAAAGGGGTTAAAAACAAAGAGAATATGAAAAAATCTAGAATATATCTCATTCCTGGATGCGGACAAAGGTCTGAAGAATATGATTTGTTATTGGAAATGCTTAATAGAAGGGATTTTGAAATAAAACATGTAAGAATAGATTGGATGAGAAATTCTCTTAGAGCTTATATTGAAGAGGGAAGGGGACAATTAGATGATTCTTTGGAAGGAGATATTATTTTAGGGTTTAGTTATGGTGGAAATGTCGGTCTTGTTGCGGATTCTTTAGCAAGAAAAGTTTGTTGCTCAACTCCTGACTTAACAGAGAAGGGTAAAAGAAAGGTGTTTGATTTGTTAACCCGAAGCGCAGGTGTTTTGTTAGATTGGGAAGAGGTTGACAAAATGGATCTTGACCCTAAAATCATACAATCCCTAACTTTTGTAGCTGGTTCTGAAGAAAAAATGTACTCTAGATTCGCACAATAGTTTGCTCGAAAATTAGGGGCGAAATTTCATATAATAGAGGGAGCATCTCACAATATTAATTCCCCCGAATATGTTGCAGGAATAGAAAGTTTACTTTGAAGATATATGGTTTCCTGATATGATTCTAATGCCCAACATTGGGGGATTGTATATTTTAGCATAATCTTGCTTTTATATTATTGAGATTATTAGACTTTATGAGGGCATCTGTTGTTTTGATTTGTGGTTTGCTGATTGTTATCTTTTTGAGTTTGATTTTGCTAGTTTTTTCTTTTACTATTTCTCGCGATTATGAAAGAAAGTATACTTCTGCGGTTTGTGATGGGAATGTTTGTAGAGATTTTGAGTTTACTTGCAATGATGGAGAAATAGTCCGTTTAAGAGCAATTAGTGGCTTTGTTATATTTGGTGAAGATTGGGTTGATTTAAGGGAAGATAAGAATAGATGCTAATTACATTTCCATTTCTTCGTAGTTTTCTTCCTTAGCTTTCTTTGTTGGTTTTGATTTTTCTTCTGATTTTTGGGATTTTGATTCCTGATATTTCTTTGCTTCTTCTTGAGCTTTTTCTGAAACAACGAAATCTGCTTCATTTATTGAGTTTATTGCTGCCTTAAATTTCTTGAAATGTTCTGCCGGGATTCTTGTTCCGGCTTTTGTGAATCCATTGTATCTTTCTGAACGAACGAATTCTCTAATTGTAAGCCCTGCTTTTCCTCCGAAGTCATCTACTCTTATCACTATGTCTGTATCGGGGTTTTTCGGTATTTTATCTATATCTTTTTCCATGTTCTTATTGATTTGGATATATATTTAAGGATTTGTGTTTTTATAGTTTTAATAAAATATGATTAAATTAAAGCTTAGGTATTTTTTGACTTTTGCAATTTTAGTTGTTGTAGCTTTCTTATTAATTTATAATTTTAATACTAAATATTATTTTGGTAACCCTAAATATGAATATGAGGTGTGTGATGATGGAGGTGAATGTAAATATATATCTATTGATAAAATTATAGAACCAAGCAGTTATACATTTAATGTCTGTAATAATCAAGGGTTGTGTGAGGATGTTCCCGTAAACAGATTATTACTTAAGCATGGAACAGATAAAAAATATTGCGCAGACGCTCCTTATCTTGCTTCAAGTTATGTTGATAATTGGTGGAACTCTAATGGTCTGATTGATGAATGTGAGATGCCTCCTAGGGCAGATATGCAATTTGCTTTTAAACAACACAACGGCACTCTTTCAAGCTATACTGGAACAATACAAATTACAGTAACTCCTATTAATTACGAAAGAGATTATCTTGCTCTTCAAGTATTAGTTGGAGAGGATAACAATTATGACAATCTTCCAGATGAATGGGTCTTCTGTGGTAATGTTGACAGTATAATTGGAAAAGATAAGAAGATAATTAATTGCAAGGGGACAAATTTAAAGTTTGTCAAGATAGTTAATCCTGAATGGAATCCATCAAGTATATATCTTGATTATATTTTGGTATTGAAATATGATTAGTTTTAGGAGATATTAAAAACAAGAATTATCTTTAGGTTTTATGTTAAAAATTGGAAATATAAAATTGAAAAATGGGCTTTTTCTTGCGCCTATGGTGGATGTTACTGATTGTGCTTATCGTTTGTTGTGCCGTGAACAAGGGGCTTCTATGGCTTATACCGAGATGATTTATGTTGATGCGATACTTCATGAGAATGAAAGAACTAAAAAATTGATGACTATTGGGGGCAAACTTGATAGACCTCTTGGACTGCAAGTTACTGGGGATAGCTTGACAGAATTTACTAAACTTTCTAAACTTAAACAGCTAGAGAACTATGATTTAATAGATATTAATTGTGGGTGTCCTTCTTCAAGGATTGTTGGAAATGAAGCTGGAAGTTATTTACTTAACGACCCCGAAAAGATAGGAAATATGATTAGAATATTGAAGGATTCTGGGAAGATTGTAACTGCTAAAATTAGATTGGGATATAAAAATAATAATGTAATGCAGGTTTCTAAAATTATTGAAAAAGCTTGTGCTGACTTATTGACTATTCACGCAAGAACCGCTCAACAAAAATATTCTGATTCTCCTGACTGGAGTTGGATTTCTAAAGTGAAAAAAGAAATTGGTATTCCTGTTGTTGGAAATGGGGGAGTTATTAATGGTTCTACTGCTGAAAAGATGCTTGATATTTGTGATGGGGCAATGGTTGCTAGCGCTTCTATTGGAAACCCTTTCGTTTTTCGTGAAATATTAAGATATTTAAAGACTGGAAAAGAAAAAGAGATTACTAAAGAAGAAAAGCTTAGTGGTTTTTCGGATTATGTTAAGTTAGCTGAAAAGCATGATGTTCTTGAAATGTCTCGTGTGAAATATATTGGAAGCAATTTCTTGAAGGGCTTTGGCGGGGCTTCTAATGCTCGTGCTGAATTGATGAAGACTAAGAATATTGGAGATGTTAATAATTTATTGAGAAGCCTTTACTGATAGCTATTTGGAATTATATTTTTCCAAGATTTGGGCAAAGAATGGCTTGTTCTTTAGTTCAGAAAGTGTTCCATGAGCAATTATTTTTCCTTTTTCAAAGATATAAATGTAGTCAAACATCTTTAACAAGTGTAATTTATGTAATGATGAGATTATTGTTTTGTTTTTGAATTCTTTTAATATGTTTTCATAAATTTTTATTTCGTTTATTGTATCTACACTGCTTGTCGGTTCGTCCATCAAGACTATTTCGCTGTTTTTTGCCGCTAGTAGACCTCTTGCTAAGGCCAGACGCTGTTTTTCTCCTCCACTTAATGAGACTCCTTTCTCTAAGACATTTGTTTGTAGACCCTTTGGCAGACGACTTATTACTGTCTTGAATTGAGATATTGTTATTGCTTTGTTTAGGTCTACTTTATCTGTTGGCAAACCCATAGTTATGTTATACTCTAATGTATTGTTGAATATTTCAGGGTCTTGAGGGATTAAAGTTATTAGATGCTTTATTCTCTCGAAGCCGTTTTCTATTAATTCTTTATTTACAAATACTTTACCATATTCAGGTTTTATAAGTCCTCTGAGAAGAGCTAACATTGTGCTCTTTCCAGAACCTGACTTGCCTACAAATGCTATTTTTTGCCCTCTTTTTATATTAACATTTATATTTTCTAGGTGGGGTTTTTGAGATTTTGAGTTGTGGTTGAATAGAACTTCCTTTATATTAAGTTCATTCCAATTATGAGGTACTCTTTCAGAAGTTTCTGCTTGAATATTTTCAAATGCTTGGTCGATTGGTTTTGCATTTTCTATTTGAGAACTGTATCTTACCACATTACCATACAAAGATGCGAACCTATAAAATGTCTGACCTACTTGTTCTAAATAACCATATAAAATGTATAAAGTACCTATTCTTATTAGACCTTCCGCATTATAGTCTGTGTAGGCCTTTAACCCTAAAACTATCACAGTCATCACAGATATTGCTATACTAGAGATAGCCCATTTTATCTCATTGAGAAATATACTTTTTTTCTCCACATTATAACTTGCCATGATTCTGTTGTCTATTTCTTTCTTGACTGTTGGTTTAAGGCGAAGAGTTATTACCGTGATTACATTGCTTAGATAGTCAAATATCTTTGCAGAAGTTTTGTTGCTGTATTTATTTATCTCTTTATATTGTTTGTTTAGTCTTAAATCCATTTTATAGATGAAATATAAAGTTAAAAATGAGAATGCTAATGCCAACAGCGCTGCAGTTAAATCGAAGAATAATAAAATTATTACAGAACCAAATAGGCTTGTTATTGCATAGTATATATCAAAGGTGGTATCTCTTGAAAATGCATTGATTGCATAACTTCCCTTGTTTATTTTATCTATTGTGCTCCCAGAATGATGGTCTTTGTGCCATTTTATTGGAAGATCTAATATTTTCTCAATTTTAGAGTTTACATAGTTTCTGTTAGCAAAAAATCCAGTCTTTTGCTCTAAGATTCTTGCAGTTCCATGAAATAGCCAGAATGCAATATTAACTACAAGTAATAAAGAAATTGTATAAATCAGATTTCTTAATTCTGCTTGTGAGGTTATTTGGTCCTGAACTTTGTTAAATATGAGTCCAAGTATAAGGGGGTGTGTTAGACTTATTATCCCCGCTATAAAAAACAAAATTGTATATATTGTGAATGTTCTTTTCCTTTTCCCGAGGTGCTGCCATTCTGCTCCGAAGACATTTGTTAGTGGATTTACTTCTTTTGACATATCAATATAGAGAGAGATAGTTTAAAAAGTTGTTAGAAATCCTTAAAATGTCCTTTATTCTATGTATTTTATGGGGTTAAGGCTTTATAACACGTTAACTAGAAATAAAGATAAATTTGTTCCCATAAAAAAGAACAATGTTGGGATGTATTCTTGTGGTCCTACTGTTTATGCACCACAACACATAGGAAACTTTAGAACTGCTTTACTTGCTGATTTTCTTAAGAGAATTCTTTTGTATAATAAATATAAGGTTAAGCATATTGTTAATTTTACTGATGTGGATGATAAGATAATAAACGCCACGAGGAAAGAAGGTATTGGTTTGAAGAAGCTTACTTCAAAATATGAAAATATATTCTTGAAAGATTTAGACAGTCTGAATATAGTTAGACCGACCAAATTCTTGAGGGCTACTGAAAACATAGATTCTATGGTTAAAATGATTCAGAATTTAATTAAGAAAGGGTATGCTTATGAGGCTAATGACGGGATTTATTTTTCAATCTCAAAATTTAAGGATTATGGGTTAATTGCTGGTCTTAATAGAGTAACTAATGTCAAGGAAAGAGTAAGAAGTGACGAATATGATAAAACAAATCCGCAAGATTTTGCATTGTGGAAATTTTATTCTAATGATGATGGTGAAGTTTATTGGAACACCCCTATTGGTAAGGGTAGGCCAGGGTGGCACATCGAATGTTCTGCTATGAGTACAAAAGCCTTGGGAGATAGTTTTGATATTCATACAGGTGGTATGGATTTGATATTCCCCCATCATGCTAATGAAATAGCTCAAAGTGAGGGATGTAATGGAAAGAAATTTGTTAATTACTGGATTCATGGTGGAATGTTGAACTTGAAAGAAGGAAAGATGTCTAAGTCTCTTGGGAATATTTATACAATAACTGATTTGAGAGATAAGGGATTTGAACCGTTATGTTATCGTTACTTGTGTTTGCAGACACACTATAGAAAGCCTTTAGAATTTTCTTTTGATTCTCTTGAAGCAAGTAAAAACGCATTGGCTAGAATTGAACGTAAGGTTATTAATTTGAGAAATGAAAATAGTAATGGAAATGCTGGAGTTTCAGATTATGAGAAACTGTTTTTTGATGCTATTAATGATGACGTGAATATGCCTCAAGCCCTTGAGGTTTTTTGGAGTTTACTTGATGATACAGATGTTAATAGTAAGGTTAGATTGAAGACTCTTGTTAAGTTTGATAATGTTTTAGGTTTGGGAATTAAGGAAATGAATGAAAAGAAAGTCAAAATTCCTAAGGGAGTTAATGAGCTTGTTAAGAAGAGAGAGGTTGCTCGTAAAAATAGAGATTGGAATTTATCTGATAAGTTAAGAGATGAACTTGTTGAGCTTGGTTTTAGTGTCGAGGATACTTCAGAAGGACAGGTTGTTAGGAAGATTTGAATTATTCATTAGGAATGAACAAAAGTCTTAATGGAGATGGAAACATTTACATATGTTTATGTGTACACATGGTTGTAAAGAATATCTCAATAATGGAAGATGTATATAGAATGCTTCTTGCTAGAAAAAAAGTTAACGAAAGTTTCTCAGACCTGCTTAGGAGAACTGTTAAAGAGAAGAGAGATATTATGGAATTTGCGGGAGCTTGGAAAAATATAAGTGACGAGAGAATTGGTGAAATGAAGAAAGATATAAGTGAAATGAGAAAAAAATCTACAATTGAATGGTCAAATAGAATTAAGAGGCTTCATGGGAATTTGCCTTGATTCAACGGTTATTATAGATTTCTTGAATGGTAGAAAAGAAGCTGTTGAGGTAATTAATAAATATAAAGAAAAAGATTCTTTCTTTACAACAGAAATAAATGTATTTGAAGTGCTTTTGGGAGTTTACTTAAAAAAGGTTATTGATGAGACTGAATTAACTAAATCAAAAGATTTTTTTAATACTCTTGACATTTTGCCTTTTGATAATTGGCGTGGGGAAGAGGCATCTGTTATTCATTCTTCTCTATCTAAAAGCGCAAAAATAATTGAGCAAGCTGATATTTTTATAAGTGCTATAATGAAAAGAAATGGATTTTCTCGTATAATAAGCAGGAATAAGGAGCATTTCTCAAGAATTGAAGGAATTGAAGTAATAGGTTATTGAGGCTTTACAGTTAAAGATTATTGTTTATTCATATAAAATGTATCAATCACTTAGTTGTTTTATTTGATTTATAGATTTGATTTTTTTGTTTATTGGTTTTTATTCTTGAAAAGTTGGCTATTGTCAGTAGCTAAGCTTTAGGAAAGTTGGAGATTGGCAGTAGCAACATTTATAAATACGATTAATATGTAATTATATGAAAGAATTAATGTTTGAAATGAACCCTTGGTGGGAAGGGTTTCTTAAGGAAGAAGGAATAAAGCGAAATAAGTACTTGAAAGTTTTTGATAAAAATCTAATGAATAAAGAGGTTATATTTGTTACTGGCCTTAGAAGAGTTGGGAAAAGCACTCTTTTAAAACAATTTATTTTTAAATTAATAAATGAGAAAGGCATCAATCCTAAAAGAATAATGTATATATCTCTTGATGCTTACTTGCTCAAGGATAATAGCATTCATGATGTAGTAAAAGAATTTAGAAAAATACACAGTATTGGAATAGACGAAAGAATATATTTATTTTTTGATGAAGTAGTATATAAAGAAGATTTTAATCAGGAATTAAAAAATCTATATGATATTGAAAATGTAAAGATTTTTGCAAGTTCATCATCTGCCTCTTTATTGAGAGATAAAAAAGCTTTTTTGACAGGCAGAACCAGAACAATAGAAATCGAACCTCTTGATTTTGAAGAGTTTCTTTTATTCAAGAATTATTCTGTTAAAAAATCTGAAAGGTATCTTCTTGAGAAATATTTTGAGGAGTATTTAGAATATGGTGGAATGCCTGAATATGTTTTGACAAAAGACCCAAATTATATCACAAATTTAGTTGACAGTATAATATACAAAGATATTATAGCATTCTATAACTTAAAGAATCATTCTGTAATAAAGGATTTATTTAAATTATTATGTGAAAGGGTTGGAAAACAAGTTTCATATAATAAAATTGCTAATGTATTGGGTATCAATAAGGATAGTGTTAGAGATTACATCTTTTATTTTATAGACTCTTATCTGTTTTATATTATTGAGAAAGACTCAAAAAGTTTAAACGAAAGGGTCAAAGATAATAAAAAAATATACTGTTCAGATGTCGGTATAAAAAATGTGACTGTGGGCTTTAGAGATATAGGTTCTATTTATGAAAATCTTGTGTTTTTAAAAATTAAAGATAAGAATCCGAGATATATTAAAAGAGATGGAATAGAAATTGATTTTATCATAAAAGATACTATTATTGAAGCAAAGTATAAAAGAGAAATGGAAAAGAAGCATAAAGAGTTGTTTGAATCAATTAAAGTAAAGAATAAAATTATTGCAAACGGGTATGATTTTTTTGATCAATTATTTCAAATATATTCATAACTCTTAGAAGTTTTTTGTTTTATTAAACTTGTTCGTGTTGTAATTTTGATGAAAGATACTGATTAATTATATCTTTTGTGCTTTCTGATATATTTATTTTCTTTCCTTCTCTCCAGAAATCTATATGTTCTATTTCATTGTTAGGTTTTGGGTTACCTTCAGATTTAACAAGAAATACTTTTGAATAATTTATGACATTTCTTCCTTTAAAATTATGTACTTTTCCTTTGTGACTGAATAAATAAGTCAGGTTTTTGGTTTTCAAACCTGTTTCTTCATATAATTCTCTTATTGTAGCTTTTTTTCTACTTTCCCACTTTTCTGCTCCTCCGCCTGGTAAAATGAACCATTTTCTTTTAGTTGCTACAACTAAAATTCCCTCATTTGTTTCTACAATTGCAACACCTCTTCTTCTTCTAAATACCATGTTTGTTGGGAGTTTATTTCTTTATTAAACCTGTCCGTTTTGCAGTTTTCTTACTGATTGTATTACTCTTAAATCAGGTGATAAAATATATGCGTGGTCATCTTTTGAACGAACTGCTCGATATATTCTTTGTAAAAACTCACGATATGCTTTGTCTCTGTAAAATTCCCAGAAATGATCTGGATGTGTTTTTTGGAGTATTTTCCAAAATGTGTCCGAAATATTTGGATTTGGATATTTTGTAAAAATTATTGAGTTACACATTTTTCCAGGGAAGTCTATGCCCCTAGAACATTTTGTAGTGAAAAGCTTGTCATTTAATCCTTGTTTGAATATTGCTACCAGTTTTCCAGTTTTATCTTCTCTTTGCATTTCTATTAATGATTCTTGTGTTATGAGGTTGCCTATTTTGTACATTGATTTCTCATCTTCGTTTGGAAGGTCCTGAAATGCGTTAACATGTATCAATACAGGCTTTTTTGCTTTTTCGACTGCCAGATTTAGTGCTTCTAGATATTCCTTTCTTGAATGTTGTCCATCTGAAAAATTTGAATATCTGCAATCTTTTTCTTTTCCAGTCATTACTATATCTATTCCCCCCTGATTAAGAGTTTCAGCTTCAACTATTTTGAATTCTTTTAAACCAAATATATTTTTTATGACTGATTGAGAATGAAGAGTTCCAGACATTAATAATAGAACTTTACTTTTTTCTAATAATTCACTTATTTTTTGAGAGAGATTTGTGCTTACTAATTTAATATGTAAATTTTCATCTTCTTTTCTGTATGTTAAATATACTTCTTCAGTCATCTCCTCAAGATTTCTGGCTAACTCCAAGGCCTTATTTGCGTAATTATTCTCATCTACAAGTATTTCTGATTCTAACTCTTTGTCTTTGATTAACAACTTAAATATTTTTTTTATTCTTGATTCGTCAAGATTATGTATCTGATTCTCATCTATCCCTAGAGCTCTTTTGTTTTGTTCTTCCAAACCGATTATTTCAAGTATTTCTTTTATTGTTTCTCTTGCGATTGGAGTTTCAGGTGCTGTTGTTGATAAGCTGTTTCCAAGTCTCGTAAGATTGATTTCTTCTTGCTGAAATAGGCTGTCTAGAAATTCATCTGCTTCATCTATTATCTCTATTTCTGTTGAAGGTTTTCTTCCAAGAGCTAACTCTGCCTTGTATTTAGCCCCGTTGAAGATTATAACATCCGCATCTTTATAGGCTATATATTGGTCATAATAAGAACATCCTGATTTTCTATGATAAAACGTATATTCTCTGCCATCACAACCTTCATACTTTATCTTTTTTGCATCTTTTAGTTGATTTAAGTCATAGCTTGATGGAACTATGGGGCTCCAGTAAGGGTTTGAAGGGGCTATTGATAGCCTTCTTATGTTTTTGTAGTCTGGAATGTCTTGACCCGAAACGAAAGGATTATTCCTAAAATAATCTGCAATCTTTGCATAGTTTTTTTCACTTATCTTTATATTTTCTGGTAGTTCTGGATCTGCGCAGGATATTCCTTCATTTATTATTGAGTCATGGTTTTCTCTTCCAGTCAAGACTGCTATTTTCATTTTCTGACCGTTTGGTTTATAAAGAAATTTATTTTCAGTATAATCCTCTTCATATTGCTTTTGGAGAGCTTTTACGGGAACAACCACTGAAGATTTACCTAATTTACGGGCGACGTTTAATGCGATTGCTGAATTATGAACTATTATTCCGTTTGCAATAAAATTGTGTCTTTTTGGAACTTCTAAATCATAAGTAACATCTTCCTTTAATAATTCGATTGATTTTATTTTATCCCACAATATTTGTTCGTTGCATATCAATGATAAGGTATCATCTTTTATATATTCATTAACTTTTCTTATATGGCTTCTTAAAAAGTCTATTTTGCCTTGCCTAAATACTTGAGGAGTAATAGTTAACTTATTCTTTTTTATTTTTTTAAAACCAATATATCTCCTCAGTTTTTCTATTTCTTCGTAATTCAACATTCGATCTAACTCATTATAATCATATCCTTTGTTTTTTAGATATTCTCTAATTATTCTAGGTACTTTGTCAATGTTTGTGAATTTGTGAATTTTGCATTTGGATAATATGGATAAAGCTAATGCTTGTTTTTCGCCTAAGAATCCTATTTTTTCTATATATTTTCTTATATTTTCATGATTTGAGATAGTAATTCTCCAAGAATAGTTTTGATTCTCTTTAAATTTGTGACCTGTTATTGTATATTGTATACCAAATCTAATAAGTAATATTGATACATCTTGTATGAGTCTTTTAGAGATTGAATTGTATTCTATCCCTATTTGTTTATTTTTTCTTAAATAAATAGACCCGTCGCCAGAAAAGAGGGCTTGAATAAATATAGCTATCTTTTTTTCAGATAAATTAAATATTTCTTCAGGTACAAATTTATCTGCTGATTTCTTGCCATCAAGACCAAATTTTCTTATAAATAATCTTAGCTTATTTGTGGTTCCAAATCTTGTATCTTTATTGTTAAAATTAATTTTAACTTCAGTTTTATGATCCTCTTTTATTTGACCATCAGGAAACTCTTGTTTTAAGGCATTAATATAATCTTGCCTAATTAATGGAGTTATTGTTTTATCTTGATAATATTTTGGAGATCCTGCTTTGTCTCCTAACTTACCCTCAGATATTAAATGGCCCAAAATTTTTAATTTAGTATCGCTTAAATCTTCTGAACTTTCAATATGAATATTATTAGGTAGGCAGATATAAGATTTATTATTTAATTTGTTTAACTGTTCCCATGAAACTCCATTGGAGTTTATTGTTAAAAATGGATGGTTTTCAGAAGCGATTATCTCTCGACCACTTCTTGTTTTAATTTTGAATAACTTTTTGACTCCAGTTTCTCTTACATTTTTAAATTCAGAACTAACAATATTTCCTTTTTCATCTAAAGATAATATATCTCCTTCTTTATCTATAATATCGGATATTTTATAATAACTAAAGCATTTCTTCCCATAAGGTTTACAAAATATTAATGTTTCTTTATCCAGGCATTTTCCTGTTCCGCAAGCACCGTGAAGAAATATTATCTTATTTCCTTCTTTTATTAAGTTTAATATTTCATTTACTACATCTTCTTGAGTTTTTTTGTTTGAGAAGGTTAATGGAGATATTTTCCCTTTTTTATCATTAAGGTCCCAGTTTGCACTTTTAAAGATATTTTCTGTTTTAGGAATTTCTTCTTGTTTTAAGAAACTTAAACTGCTTGAGGTTTTTAGCGTGGTGTTTCCATTCATCAATTCTTCGAAGTCATCTGGAAGGATTACTGTTTCTTTTGGTTTCCAGAATTTTACGCTATTCGTTTGTAAACTTTGAAGCCTTGATTGATCACCCTTTGACATAGAATGTTTTGTGTTTATTAGGTTATAAAAGCGTTTGTCCAAACACTTTTAAAGTGATTTTATTTGAGACTTTCGTGCGGGGGTGCCAGAGTGGTCAAATGGGTCACGTTAAGGCCGTGATAGCTTAGTGCTTACCTAGGTTCGAATCCTAGCTCCCGCATTTAGATTCTCACCTTTACAACTCTGACGAGTTGAAAGCACACGCTAACTGATGTTATCGGTGACTTCAATTTTAACTGAACAAATTGAAGTGTTCGAATCCTAGCTAACGTATCAAACCTAATAGGATTCGAAGTGCTCATAGCTTTGAAAAGCTCTGGCAAATCCAATTTCAATGAAATTGAATTAATCCTAGCTCCCGCATTTCTTGAATTGAAGGATTCGAACGTCCTAGCTGACTGAAGTCATCTGGAACTTCAACATTGCTGTTGAAGTAATCCTAGCTCCCGCATCTATTTTTTAAGTATTTAACACAATTTCATTATTATCTTCATATATCTCTCTTATTTCATCATCATTATCTATGACAAGTTTTATTGATTTTGCACCCAGTGGAACTTTTAGATTTTCTACATCTATTATTTTCTTTGCACCAATACCTATTGTTTTTAAGTCGAATGATTCTACAAAATTTTCTTCTGCATAAAGATTAACTATTACATTATCTGCTTGAATTAATCCTTGGTTTGATACTTCCATATGAAAGTTTAGGTATCTTCCACTTTTTGTTGCACTTACGGCGTCAAATTTTAGTTCTGGAAGTGAATCTATTTTGTAAAGTTTATTTATGCTGTTAATTATTTCTTCATCTATTTCTTGATCACATTCTAATATGGGGTAGAGTATGCTTTTTTTATTGTTATTGTGGTCAAAACCCAGCGCATGAAGAAGTTCGTGTAGGGGTACATTTGCATTGTTGCAGGAACCTTCCCTATACAATGCAATTTTGCCTTCAAGAATTACAGAGTATAGCGTAACATTCAAGACTTTTGAAGGACCTCCTTCCCCTGCAACGAAATGATTCTCTTCACCAGCTTCAGGAGCTATATCTGCGCAAAGGATATTTAGCACGGAATTTGGTTTTGATACAGTTTTAAAAGAAAGTATTGTTTTTGATTCTATTATTCTAAATGCTTCTTCCATTAAACTTTTTTTGTTTTCAGCGCAAGATTCAGCTATGTTATAATTTATTATTCTGTCTTGATATCTCATGTTGTCATAAAATTGTTTACTTGGGATGCTGTTATTTATTGAAGGTTCTTTTATTTGAATTGTTTTTAACTGGATTGCTTCTCTCGGAAAGTTTTGATAGATATAGTATGCACAGAAGCCTATGGCTATGAAGAGAAAAATTATAGTTATTGCTTTAAAAAATCCCGCTTTTCCTAGCATCTATGCTTTAATTTTTTATACTATATAAATCATCTTTTTTCTATTATCTTAGAGCTTGAATATCTTACTTTTGCATAATTAGATGTTTTGTCATTTTCTGACCTGTAGCCTAATGCACAAAGAACTGTTGATGTAAGACCTTGTTCTTTCAGATTAAGTATCTCGTCAACTCCCTTTGGGTCAAAACCTTCCATAGGAGATGCATCTATTCTTTTCAAGGAAGCACTTTGTAAAAGAATTCCCAATGAAATGTAAACCTGTCTTTTACACCAATCAGCTGTTTGAGTTTGACTTAGTCCCTTTCTGAAGTTTATCATCATATCTTCGTATCCCTTAAGAGATTCTATGGAGATATTTCTTATTTTAGCTGTATCTTTTATGAACTCTTTTATATAATCTTCAGAAACATCTGTCTTTGCACACAAGACTAGAAGATTAGATGCTTCAGTAACTTGGGGTTGATTCCACGCACTACCTGCAATTTTTTTACGAAGTTCCTTGTCTTCTACTATTATAAACTTCCAAGGTTGAAGACCAAAAGAAGAAGGAGTTAATCTAACTGCTTCAAGTAGTTCATTCAAATCATTTTCACTAAGAGTTTTTGAAGAATCAAAGGATTTTGTGGCATATCTCCAGTTTAGAGCTTTTATTATATCGGACATACTATATATTAATTTTATGACTATTTAAATGTCTCGGTCACTTTTTAAAGTCTAAAGAACATGAATTTATACAGAACCTTTTTCCTGTTTTTTCTTTTGGACCATCGTTGAAGACATGGCCTAAATGGCTTCCGCATTTCGCACAAACTACTTCTGTTCTTTGCATTCCTAAATTATTGTCTTCTACGAATTTTACAGCTCCCCTTTTTGCATCGTAGAAGGACGGCCATCCAGTTCCAGAATCGAATTTTACGTTTGAATCAAATAGCTCTGCCCCACAACCTGCACAGACATACTTCCCCTTTTCCTTAGAGTTATAAAATTTTCCTGTAAATGGTCTTTCTGTTCCTTTTTCTCTTAGAATGTGATATTGCTCTTTTGTCAGCTTTGACTTCCAGTCTTTGTTTTCCATGTTTGTTGTTAGTGAAAAGGATTTATATATGGTTCTTTTTGAGTATCTCTATGGAAAGTAGATCTGAAATTGTTAGAAAGGATAAGAACTATACGGTTAGAAGTATTAGTTACTTTGAGGACCTTCTTCTTATGACTCCGGCTCAAAGAGAGGGAAGATATGGCATGGGGTTTGAGTGCGTATGAGCTTTTTATTGAGTCTCTTATGAATTCAGGGGGTTTTGATAGTCAAGAGTATATTTTTCCAAGAAATTATCAGGGTTTTCGAGATTTTCCAGGCCAAAAGGTTTAAATAATTAAACGAACTATTGTTTTTATGAGAAACTACTTTAAAGGGACATTTGTTTTGTTTGCTTTATCTTTTTTTATTCTTTCTGCTTATACCGTTGATGCTTATTCTTATAACTCTTACACTTACACTGATAGAGATAGCTTTTCTTATAGGGAGAATATAAATGGGGGAAATGATGGTTTCAGAATAGATTTCACAGATACAGATACAAAATATAGGGGAAGGGGTTATACTTATTGTAAAAGTCAAGGTTATTATGACTGGTCTTATAATGGAAGGAGATGCAAGAATTCCTATGGATATTATGGAGATATGCCTTACTATAAAGATAATTCTTATGACAATATAGACCAAGACGCTGTTTTGAAAGAGGCATTTAGAACTTATCAACAAAACTCAAAGTATGAATATCAACTTGAACTTAAGAGAATTGCTTTGGAAGAAAGAAGACGTTACAATTATGGTGGGTATGGTTATGGTTATTCCGGCGCTAGATATTATAGTTATGGTTGGTAAGGTTGTAGCAAAGTAATAAAAACTATTGCTTATTTTTTTATTTATGAATATAGCTAATGGAAAAAGGTTTTTTTTAGGGATTTTTATTTTAATTTTGCTAGTAACTAGTTATTTTATTAGATTTGATTCGGATTATGGTTCTAATTATGCTGTTGAAGACAGTTTATTAGGGGTTTTGATTTTTCATAACTTTTTTGTTCTTGTTTTATACTTTTTGATTTCATTTCTTTTGATACTTACTGGAATAAAGAGGATAAGATTAAGATGAAATTTGCCAAAGGATTTCTTGAAGTTTTTTCCAAACCATTTTATTGGTTTTTAACTTTCTTTGGAGCCTTTATTTTTTATTTATTAAATGTAGTTATATCTGATTTTTCTAATTTGAGAAACTTATTTGGAGAATATGGGTTTCTTTTTTCAATAAGACTTGCTTTCAATTATTTTATTGGTTTTTCAAGTACAATGACTCCTTTATCTTATTATACAATTATCGTCTTGGCTTTGCTTTTTGGAACTTACATAGCTCTGGCAATATACAAAACTGGGCAGATTAAGAAATTTGAGAAGTTTTCTTTCTTTGGTGTTCTGGGAGTATTTGCGGGAATTTTAGCACCTGGATGCGCTGCTTGTGGATTAGGTCTCGCTTCTTTGTTTGGATTGGGGGGTTTTTTGATTGCTCTTCCTTTTGAGGGTATAGAGATTTCGGTGATATCTTTTTTGCTTCTTGCTTACGCAAACTGGAGCATTGCCCGAAAAATAAATAGTAATCTCTGCAATATAAATGCTTAAATAAAATTTAATTATTTTTGTATTAATGACTCTTTATGGTATTGAAAAGACATTGCCCTTAAACGGAGTTGATCCAAAAGATCCCAGAAGAAATTTAATGGTTGTCCATTGTAAAATGCAAGATGTAAGTGGTGACAAAGAATTATATCTTGATCTAAGGGGTGAGAGTGAATTAGACCATTACCAATTTTTTATTCAAAGGGAAGGTTATATTACAGATTTTTTGAATGGTTCGAGAGTATCTGATCCTGTAAGTCTTGAGGGCAGGACTTTTGTTGGCTTTTTTGATGGAGCTTCACTCATTGGAATATGTCCTTCCGAAGATCTTCTTTTTTGAAGTCATGAAAACCTTTATTAAACCTCATAAGTTATTTTTTTCATGGAAAATAAGAAACTGAAAGGGGGTTTTGATATGGAAACACAAAAAAATGATACTATTACTATAAAAAAGGATACTCTTTGGAAATACTCAACATTTATTTTGTTGGGTATAGTCATTCTTGGAGTTGTGTTCTTTGTTTTGCCTGGAAAGAGTCCAACTGGGAATGTTGTTCAACAACCAGGACAGCAACTTCCTCCAACTGGAGGTCGTGTTGAAGTGGATATTGGAAATTCACCCGCACTTGGAAGTGAAGATGCACCAGTCACAATTGTCGAATTTTCGGATGCTCAATGCCCTTTCTGTAGAAAATGGAAAACTGAAACATATCCTCAATTAAAGAAAGATTATATTGATACTGGATTAGTCAAACTAGTCTATAAGGACTTTCCTCTTTCATTCCATGAAGGAGCTGTTCCTTACGCAAAGGCTAGTCGCTGTGCAAGAGATATAGGAGGAGATGAAGCTTTCTTTAAGATGAGAGATAAGATTGTTGATGAACAGAATGCACAGGAAGGCGGAACGGTTAAATCTACAGTTCCTTACCCAGGGGACAGTGTTGTAAAAGGATGGGCTAAAGAGCTCGGCTATAATATTGATAGTTGCTTAGATTCTACAAAATTTGAATCTGATATTGATGCAGATTTTGCATATGGGGCAAGCATAGGAATCCAGGGTACTCCAGGATTCTTTGTTGGAAGTGAAGACAATGACTACCAATTAATTAGCGGTGCGCAACCTTATTCAGTATTTAGACAAATAATTGATGCCGAACTAGGTTAAATTTAATAGATTTTTTATTTTTCTCTTTTTTTAAATATTTTAACCAGAAACCAACTGGTTATTGAGATCATAAGAATGTAAGCCGTAAACCATTCGATTATATAAGGGATTCCAAAGGTGAATCCTGCGCAGTTTCTATATACGCAATTTACATTTTCTTCGTAGTTTGTGACTGTCCTTGTTATTATGAATACAAACGCAATTTGAACTATGCTTACTATCCAGAAATTGTTTTTTTTCAAGCCTATCAAATGCAATGCCCATAGACTCAATGGAATGTTAAATATATGCTGGAAACTTATTATTTTTTCTATTGCGACAAGATTGTTTAACTCAAAGAAGTAGTCTGTTATTCCAAACAAGCTTTTTGATGTGAATAAATGATAAAAAAAATCAGAGTTCCATATCAAATAGGGGATTCCTATTATTGCTATTTGGCTTGCTATCAACCCACTATTTTTCTTAAAAAGACCTATTGCTAAAATAATCAATGAGATATAACTTATCCACAAAATTGGGGCAATACCTTCGTCTATATGAAGGATATTATCAATTATAGCTGCAGTTCCCCAAATGAGAAATACCAAACCTATTGTGTTAAGTATTCTATTTTTATTCATCTCTTTTTTGACTTATGCAGTTTGTGATGTTTTACTATATGGAAAATACCATACAGTCCTATTAGAAACCATATTATGTTTGTAATGAAAGAGGGATATGCTTTTGTTGTGAGAGTGTTTATCGCTAAGAGAAGAGAACCTACGACATTAAGGGCTTGATATCTCCTTGACCTACTTGTAAGATTCTTATGGATTAAAAGAAAATATGCTAATATAAGCATGAATGCTCCTATCCATCCTATAACCATCACCCCATCCATGATTACTATTACCTATTTTAGTTAATAAAACTATTTGAATAGTTTATCGAAATTGTCTTCTATTTGTTTTTCTACTTCTTTTACTTGAATCTTTTTTATTTCGGCTATTTTTTTATAACTGTAAATGACATTTGCAGGTTCATTTGGCCACTCTTTTAATGGATGAAGATAAGGGGTGTCTGTTTCACATAGAAGATTTTGAATTGGAACTCTTTTGACTACATCTTGAAATTGCTCTGAGTAATGTATATTTGAGGGTATAGATAAAAACCAATTGTTTTTTACAATTCTGTCTACTAAAGACATTTTCCCAGAAAAACAGTGCATGATTACTTTTTTTGCATTTAATGATTCTAATAGTTCTATCGTATGTAGCTCTGCTTTTCTTGAATGAACTATTACTGGTTTGTTTAATTTAATTGCCAGATTTACAAATTTTGTGAGGTTTGCTTTTTGTTTGTCTAATGTTTTATGTAACTCTTCTTCTTTTAAGTCTAAACCTACTTCACCTATTGCCACGATACCTTTTTTATTTTCTATTATAAAATCTATTTCTTTATCTATTTCTTTTTCTGATAGTTTAAGTGCATCTAAGGGATAGATTCCTAAGGCTGGCAAAACTTCTTTATGTTTTTTTGCTAATTCCAATATTATGATGTTTTGTTCATGGGTTGTTCCGTTTACAACTATTTTTTCTACGCCTTTTGCCTTGGCGTTTTTTATTGCTTTTTCTGCTGAAATACCTTCATCAATTAACTTGTCAAGGTGGCAGTGGACATCGATTAGCATGTTTTATTTTAGTTATTTGAGGATTTAAATTATTGTCTTGAGCATTATATTATGTCAAAGTTGCTTTCTTCTTATTATCTTTCAACATCTATTTCTGAGAACACTTATCTATATAAATAGATTACAGTATTTCTTTTTTATGAAAAAATCAACTTTCTACAAATCCACTACATTCATTTTTTTAACTATTCTATTTATAATAGCAGTTTTACAGTTTCAAGGGCAACCAGTTATAGCTGAAGGTACTACGATTACATGCCCGGGTTATTATACATGCAACACGGGAGGTATTACAGGGACCGGATCAGGTAGCACAAGAGAACAAGCAAAACAAAATGCAATTGATAATTGTGTATCTAATCAGGCATCAGCACTAGCCGCATTTGAGCAATGTGTAACCCAACTAACAACCGATCTCACTCAACAATGCTTTCAACTAACTTCTGAAGGTTTGCAATGTAGCCCTGATGTTGATGCAACAATTGATTATTATGAATGTGATGTTCATGTAGATGCATGTAATCAAATTAATTCCAATACGTGGACATGTACTGCATTTGGAGGCGCATCATTATATACTGGCAAGTGTACTCCGTCTGCACCACCTGGTGGCAATTAAATAATTTTGCCTTTTTTTATACAATAAAACTAACTAATCTTTTTTTCAAACGATATTAAAACTTTATAGATTCTTCCTGAATTGAGATTAGAATTTCTCATTTTGTTGATTCTCCTAATTCAAGCAAAGTTAAAATTTCGTGGCCTATTCTAATTTCCAAATTTATTCTCAATCGAATACAAAGGTTCTATCCCCCGACCAAGAGTCGAACTTGGGTAACGCGGGTTCTACATGAACCAATGATTTCTAACGAAACCATTCTTATTGCGCTTCATACTTTTTCCCAAGGAAGGGAAATGTCTGCGCTATCCTACAGCCGCGCGCTCTACCGTTGAGCTATCGGAGGTTATTTATCTTTAGAATTGTGTCTTTTAAATGTTATCGCCCGACACAATCCACAGAATCTATAATAGTAAAATTATTAAATCCTTATTTATCAGTTTTTCATGGAATCTCTAAATCTCATTCCAGTTGCAGATGTCTCCGAAGGAGGAAATGATAGAAAGTATACACTTCCTTATAGACCATCTAAATATTTTCCACAGGATTCTGCAGTTAGGATGGGAATGCAAACATTTGACATATATGATGAATTGGCGAGAAAGAGAGAGAGCATTATACCCTACATTTCTAGGGGAGAAATTTATGCTTCCTCAAATGATGATTCTTATAGGGCCAGAGTAGCTTAGGTTTTACTTTTTATTTTTTCTTGATTTGCTTTTCATCTTTGGATTTTTAACTGAATGTCTTCCATGGGTGTTGTTTCTTGACCCAATGAATATACAAGTTGCGACAACCAGAATCAAAACAAGATAAATTGAGAGATTTGTATAGTATTCTTTCATTACTTGGATTCCTCCTGATTGAGTTAGGAAGAACAAAAGGTCTATTATGAACCCCACAATGACAAAAGTTATTCCAAGCTTCAATCCTTCTTTTGCATTTCTATTTGCTTTGTTGAAATACCATATGCTTGCCAGTCCTGTCAAGATTACCGTTGTGACTATTATTATTACCCAGTAAGTTGTTGAGATGCTTTGACTTTGACCAAGGTTTATTTTAGAGGTAATTGTTAAGATTACATTTATTATTAGACTTGCAAAGTATAAGACTAATCCTATAAGTATCCCTCTTTTTATTTTCATGTTCTTCTTAACAATCAAGTATTTAAAAGTCTAACTGCTGGTTTAAGAATGGCCAGACGACTTTGGTTTAAGGCTAAGAGATATGGTTATGGATGGTATCCTTGCACATGGCAAGGCTGTTTAATTCTAGCAGTTTATGTTCTTTTAGTTTTACTTGTTTTTGTGGCTACAGATATTAGGTCTAATTCTGTAAGTGACACACTTATAGGTATTTTTGTTCCTTTTGTTATATTATCGTTGGTTTTGATTTTTATTTGTTATAAAACAGGTGAGAAGCCTAGGTGGAGATGGGGAAAGTAATTGTCAAGACTTAAAAATTGATGATTGTCTTTGTTGCATAAGCATAAAGGCCCGGATGGCACAATGGTACTGCGTCGGTTTCGAAAACCGATTTCCTTACGGATTTCCAGGTTCGATTCCTGGTTCGGGCGTCTCACACACCTGTAACACCTAGCTCCCTCGTCGGAAGTTAGGTTTTATGGTATTAACCTTTTGAATATAAAGTGGGTATAGGAAAGTCTAAAAAAATTAAATATTCATTATTTTATACAATGAAAAGAGTAATATATGACGTTATTTATATATTATTAGTTATACATTTAATAATTAAACTTAAAATAGTAAGGTTTATATATTAAACCTTATACATTTAATAATGATAAAGGGAAGTAATAAGTATGAAAAATTGGCAGAATCATTGCAAGGAATCTATACTTTAGAGACTTTTGAAAATAGATTAAAGATAGAGAGATCTAAAGCAATTTATGTTATTCATAGATTAAGAAAATTAGGATATGTTAAAACTAGTTATGAAGCAGGTAAAAAAAGATTGTACAATATCTCTCTCAAGAATAAGCAAAAAGGCATAAGTTATACTCAATGGATAAGTAAAGCTTCACCTACTGTTAGTTATGCCATAGTTGCCCCTCCTAATGATTATTATGTTCATGACAGAACACCCTCTTATGAGGAAGCTCTTATTTATGCCATAAAGCAAAAAGATGTTAGATATCTTATCGCTTCGTTGATATTATTTAGAAAGATATCTGATTGGAATTTATTGTATAATCTAGCTAAAAAAGATGATTTAGTTAGTGAGGTAGTTGCTCTCTATGAGACTGCAAGAAAAATTGTAAAAAAGATAAAACGAATGCCTAAAAGATTTCTCAATTTAGCAAAAAAGAGAAAGACCAATCAATTTCGCTACATTGTTCAGGGTATTTCTTCTGATGATTTTAAAGATGTTGAAAAGAAATGGAAAGTTTATATTCCATTAAATCGTGCAGACCTTGAGGAGTATACAAGATGATTGATGTACAACAGCAAGAAGATATGCTAATTGCGATAGGTAGGACACTTCCTAAGAAAATGTCTGTTTATGCTATAGGCGGAACTGCTATGATGTTTATGGGAATTAAAAATGCTACATTAGATATTGATTTGGTATTCAATAAAAAGAGTGATAGAGAAGAATTTATGAATGTGTTGAGAAAACTTGGGGCTAAAGAATCTGACGTAACCCTAGTTTATGGTTTGAAAAGCAATACTCCGCTTATGCTTGAGTTTAACAATTGCCGTTTTGATATGTTTATGGATAAGATAATTACCTCAACTTTCTCTGATGGAATGAAGGAACGAACTAAACAAACACATGAATTTGGCAATCTTATCATAAAAATTGCAGATCCAAGCGATATTCTTATCATGAAAAGTGTTACCTCACGAGACAAGGATTTGGAGGACATTATTTCGATCGTTAACAAAAGCAGAATTAACTGGAATAACATTGTAGAAGAATCAAAAGAACAGGTCCGATTAGGAAATGAGACTGTTATTTTGGGGCTAGGAGAAAAACTTGAGAAACTAATTAATCAAAAAATGATCTTTGTTCCAAAATCTATAACTGATAAAATCTGGAAGTTATTCACTAAACAAGTTAAAGAGAAAGCTAAAAAGAAAAATAAGTCCAAAAATTAGCAATTTTTCCTCCCAGCGTGGGATAAGTGCCTCTGGTGTGGTCCGAGCGTTACACTATACAAGTATATTATATCTCAGATAACAAAAAGAAAAATCTTACTAATTAAGCTTTCTTGACTTTTACAGCTTTTAGGCCTTTATCACCGGTTTCTACTTCGAATGTAACTTCATCGTCTTTGTTTAGAGATGCGTTGCTTTCAATGCCGGTGCTATGGATGAAATAGTCTTTTCCGTCTTCTCCTGTGACGAATCCGAAACCTTTCATTTCATTAAAGAACTTTATTTTACCTTTCATTTATGTTTCTCCTATAAGTATGTGTTTTTTTTAGGGTATATAAATATATGTTTTTATTTGGAGATGTGTTATCCGAAAATTAGTTCTTAACAACAAAATAAACGAGGAGAGGAAATTCACTAAAAAGAGTCTCCTCGAGGCTCTTCGGCTGAAAGCCGAGGGTAAATCTAGTTATCAGTCAAGAAGAGAAGCAAAGGTTTCTGTGAGAAGAGTTGACCAGATATGGAAAGAATATTTAACAACTGGTGAGATTCCATTTCTTGGGGGGAAAGTAGGAAGACCTGTGAAACCAATTAAACAATGGGGGAAAGAGATTTTTAGGTCTGAATCAACTATCAAAAGAATTGTGAAATGGCCTGGATTGTCTAATGGAAATAAAATGAAAGGTGTAAAACATTATGAATTTACAAGATGCTTATGAATGAAAATGGGTTTTACATAGATAATTTCAAAGGGTAACTCATTTATATATCACTGATTCCTTTGTTATTTATGGCTAAACAGAAATGCTTTAATTGCAAGAAGGAATTTGAGGCTCCCTTAAATGCTAGATTTCCAAGAAAATACTGCCCTAAATGTAGTGCTAAGAAGAAAAAGATGTGGGAAAATCAATGGAAAGTAAAGTTTGAAGATTTGCCTGACTGATTAGTTTTCTATTACGGTGACTCAGATATAATAAGCAGTGAATAATTTGCCTAAGTTGTTTACATTAATTTCTTATTTAGTAAATTATAAAAAGAATTGCTTTTTGGGGGATTTATGAGTTCGAGAAAAATACCCCTAGGATTAGGGCTAATAGCTACTTTATTTACTGCTCTGACTATTTTTCCACCAGAAAGAATTAAGGGAAGACTAGATTTGGGTGGTTTTACTGATTGGGAGATTAAAAGAATTTATGCAGATCCAAAACAGGAAGTATCCTTAGGGAGATCTGAGGGGGGAAAAATTACTATTACAGATTACAATAGAAATTTCAAGGTGGATGAAGGAGATGAAGTGATTGGAAATGATGGAAACTTAGATATTCGTGAAGCGTTGGGTAGGGTTAATAGGGAGAGATATGGTTTACCTGAATTTATTTATAAAATGTTTTAACAAAACATATAAAAAGACTTGTTTTTTATTTTACTCATGGCTAAAAAAGGACTTAAAATAACTTACTGGATTGTTACGATTATTTTTGCATTATTCATGCTTTTTAGCGGAGTTTCCGGGATTGTTGGCTCTGAAGTAGGTAATGCAGTCATGGAGAGTTTGGGGTATCCCCTTTATCTGAATATTATTTTAGGTTTCGCTAAAATTCTTGGTTCTGTTGCAATAATCCAGACTAAATGGAAAACAATCAAAGAATGGGCTTATGCAGGTTTCACTTTTGATATAGTTGGTGCTTCAATGTCTTTTGCTTTATCGGGTATGGGCATATCTGCGACTTTTATGCCATTAGTATTTCTTGTGGTGATGTTTGTTTCTTACGGCTTGTGGAAGAAGATTTATTAATTTTTTAGGCTGTTAATTAATTGTGCTATCCTCTTTTTTCTTGTTTCTTTGGTTTTAGCTTTTAGAATATATCTTAGATGCATTTTCTTACGAGATTTTGATATTTTCTCGAATTCTTTTTTTAAGTTATTATTTTCTATTTCATTTTTTACATCTTTTGGAGTATTTGGGTTCTTAGGTATTCCATGGTCTAAAACTGGTTTCGCAAGACCTTCTTTATATCTCTTTAACCCTTCTGGATATAATCTATTCTGTTCAAGAAGCTCTTTTGCGTATCCCAATGTGTTTTCACTCCATGTGCTTTTGTCGGTTCTTCTTCTAAAGTGTCTTATATACTTGTTTTCGTCAAGCCTTTTTATTGTGGTGTCTATCCATCCGAAACATATTGCTTCTTTCATTGAATCTAAATGAGATATTGTTCCTTTTCCAGTATGTTTTTTGTTTATTATTATTCCTATGCTCTTTTCCTTAAGGTGATTTTCTTTGAGCCAGTTATGCCATTCTTCTAGTGTGTTGCAACATATTAAGTTTATCTTTGAGTCCATATATTCTTCTTGCAGATTAAATTTATATATCTTTTACATTTGTTAAATGCATGATGATGAATTCTAAAGAATTAGGTTTTGTTACACTTCGTGTTTCTCTTGCGCTTGTGTTTCTTTATTTTGCTTTTATGCAACTTAGTGACCCTGGTTCATGGAGTAGCTTTGTGCCTGAAAGGTTTAAGGTCTCTGGAATATCTGCGAATAATATAGTTTTGTTGAATGGTTTTGTTGAACTTGTTTTAGGAATGTTTTTGATAATTGGATTATATACAAGATTTGCTTCTTTGATTTTGGGAATTCATTTGATTGGAATAGCTTTCTCGATAGGATTTAATCCTCTCGGGGTTCGTGACTTTGGCCTTGCCTTGGCAACTATTTCAGTTTTTCTTTTCGGACCTGATAGGTACACTTTGGATTATAGACTTGCGAAGAAGACCCCTCTTAAACAACCCTAGTTACTTTTACATAGTTAATACAATCTAAACATTTATTAACGAGAGTGACCCTATTTAGAGAGGTTTTATAAACTATAAATATCTCTAATTGTAT
>JBBSYC010000009.1:0-34192 GCA_038045445.1 Nanobdellota archaeon | reverse complement strand
TTGGGAGGCTATTATTACTAAACGTTATTAGCCTCCTTAAGAGAGGTCACTCTCCGTAATATCCTCCCTTAAACCAAAAAGCATATATTGTTTGAATAACGCCGTCGGGGTCATACCCTCTATCTTCGAGTAATCTTCTTATGCTTTGCATCCCCTTATCTTCATTTTCAACATCGAATGTTTTTTTAGATAATGTCTCTAATCTTCCTTGTGTGTTTCTCAATGCACCGATACTTGAAAATAATTCTGGAGAGGTATCAAGATTAGGTTTATCTTGGACAGCATAACCTTCCATTTGCACAATAACTTTAAGCAAAGCAGAAGCATACCTTCGGATTTCATCTCCACCCATAAGAAGCAAATCAGGATTATCTAAAATTAATGATTTCCTTGTTTTTTCAGATATCATAACCAAAGCATCTTCTACTCCAGTAATTCTATCGCTGGTAATTCCACGAAGTCTTGAAACAGCATCCTCACTCAATCCATATTCTACATTTAACCATTCTCTACAAAGTTTAAGGTCATCTTCATCTATAGTTTCATCTCCTGAAGAATCTCTGCTATGAAATTTCCTTACCTCTTCATGTAAAAATGAAAAATCACCATTATCAACATAACCTCTTTCACGCAATTTAGTTAAAAGCCCCTCTTTTTCACGCTGTTCCAAGCCTTCAAGATTCATCAATATTTGTTGAGATTCTCTTTCAAATATAGAAATGCCTTCATAGTCTGTTCCTTCATAACTTAGCCTACGATACTCAAGCATATAAAATGCCCATCTTAAAACATTTGTTTCATCAGTAGACAAATTATTTACAACCATAGATTTTTTTCTTGTTTCAGCATCAAAATCTGCACGCATTTCCATGGCAATACCAGAGAGTCTACCAATTGATAAAGGCATTTTCATGTCTTTCTTAGATTCTAAATCTTTCAAATACGCTCCGATTCCACCAACTACATTTTTCATTTCTTCTCTGCTTCTTATAATTCCATTCATCAAACTTTGTCCAGGATTAGAGGGATTAGTCTCAAGATTCTCTGGATTGATTTTTAAAATGTAAGATTCAATAGAATTTAACAAAGAATATTTCACCTCATCTGAAACAAAGGCATCTATCCCTGAAGTCAGTTTTTCTTTTAAGCCCCTTAACGAAGCAACATGTTCTTTCAAAAGACCTCTGAGGCCATGATGATCAATTTGTGGAAGAAATTTATAACCCTTATCATTTAATTCAAGAATTCCTCCCAAAATAGTAAAGTCTCTTCTAATGCCTCTATGACTAAAAACTTCTCCAGTTATATTCTGCATATGTTTTTCACGCGCACTAGAAGCTTTTTTTCTAGCTTTCTGAAGTAGCGCCCTTCTCTTTTCATTAGGGGATTTTTGAGGGATATTCATAGTTTACTCCTTTTTAGTGACTTTTTAAACTTTTATGTCTTACTAAAAAATCAGTGATAAAGATTAAAAATTAACTTTCATAACCATAAGAAAGAGAATTATAGTCTTCAGAATTATATTCCTTCATTCCATCTTCATGAAATAAAACAAATTCAGATATTCCAACATCAAGAGCCATCTTACTACAAATTGTACAATAGGGATTACCCGCAAAAGTCTTATTATTATTTTTATCAAGTCTTATAAAATATAACTTTGAACCTTCTATTTTCGAAGGATTTTTTTTCAAAGCATCAATTATTGCTCTTTGTTCTGCATGAACACAACAAGTCTTATCAGTTACTTTTTTATTATAATCTTTCTTATCATTTTTACATCTTCTTTGCGACTTCAGATTATTTGGAGGAGAATTGAAACCCCTTCCAATTATTTCACCATCTTTCACAATTATAGAGCCACACTTAGCCCTTTCACATGTAGAATTCAAGGCAACAATTACAGCCCCGTTTATAAAATCCATTTCATCCCAAATACCTAACTCTTCCAGGTCTTGGTTCATAAATCGTTCCTTCTTCCAATAGTTTACGAATCTCCTGGTTAATTGTATCCTGTTTAGCTCCTAGTTCCTCAACAAGCTTTCTTATCTCTATGCCTTCATTTTGCTCCTCACGCTTTATTGCAGTAACAATTTTATCTTTAAGGTCACTTATCTCCTTCTTATCTTGAACTGGTTTTTTCAAATCGTTTTCCAGTTTTCTCAACAATAGATATTCAGGTTGCTTTTTCTTTATAATTTCAGGAGTAACATAAATCTCTTTGTTCCATTCTCTCACCATTCCCACTGCCAGAATTGTATCTCCTTGTTCAAATTTTTTAAGTTTTTCTATATCCTCTCCAAATGTCTTTAGTTTTATCTGTCCTGAAGAATCATCAAGAGTTAAAGAAGCAAATTTTTTCTCTTCATCTTGTATGAACTTATCGACAACATTAGCAATGAGATTAACACGGGCAACATTCTTGCCATTAATTTCTACAAATTTAAGCTTCTCTCCATCAACTATTTGATTTCCAGATAAAACATCGCCTATCTTTAATTTATAAGCGGTATGCCTTTTGAATTCATCAGCCATAAACCAACGTATTTTTTTAGTTATTTAAGGATTGTTATGTCAAAGTGTATCTTTATAGAACACTTTGATCATTCAAAAAACTAAAAAATGAACTCAAAGTTTTTTTTATAGCCAATTCTGTTGATTAGATAATATAATTTTAAGAATTGGCTATTAGAGAATTCTGAACATATGAAGATATAGTAAAGGACACTGAAAATTGAACAAGTTTGTGCCTTTACTATCACGACAAAGACATATCCCTTGTTCAATTAATTATATCTTTGGCTATACAATTATCAGAATTGTCTTTATGTCAAAGTATCTCTAATTAAATTTAATTAGACCACATGTCTAAAAATATAAATGTTAACATGGAAGATGAAGTTTACACCGAAATATTAAAGAGTTCTATAAAAGAACTAATGGATAGGGGGATTAAATTATCGTTTTATGTTGACTCTCGTTTGACTCCTCTAGTTAGTCCAGAAGAAGCAAGACCCAACAGAATTTATCATGTAATTCCAAAAATAAAGGGGTGGAGAGAGATACCAGCCTATATCCGTAATGGAACCGTAAGCCCACTTGAATCGCTACGTTTTGAAAGATATTCTCCAACATTTGGAGGTCGAGATGAAGCAGTATTCACTACAAGTGAAGGAGATGTAAGAGTTCCCTTTTCTAAATTAAATAAATTCATGAGAAATATTTCATGAATTAATCAAAGTTTTTGTATATACCCAGTTTTAGGCTTGAAAATATCTCCGGACTTTGCCAACTGATTTATTGCATCTTCTAAGTCCTCTTTTGACATTCTTTCACCTAACTCTTTCTCCAGTTCATTAACAGGGATAAGTTTTCCTAAACTCGATTCAAGTCTTGCTATAATATCTCTAACTACAATTATTTTATTTCTTTTAGATGTAGGTATTCCAGTAGTGACTCTATCAATATCAAAAGATTGAGTCTCTTCATCAAATCCAACTTGCATCATTGAATATTTTAGTAGTCTTATCGCTATTTTAGTGTCTTCTACTTGAACATAAGGGCTCAATCGTATTTTAGCAGACGCTTCTGATAATCTAACTATTGCCTCAAGCTGTCTTGCAGTTATAGGGATGGGCTTTAATTCAGAGGTTGAGCTTATAGCCCTGTTTCTTAACCCAACATAAAATTCTTTTATTTCTTCTATAGCTTCATCTGTTAATTTAGGTTTCATATTTTTTTTTGCGTAGGCTATATACTTCTTAAGTAATTTAGGGTCAATAACTTCTCTTTCAATATCTTGTTTATGCTCTTCTAAAACATGAGTTGCTATTGCAGAGTCCTGTGCTCTGTTAGGCAAGTCTCTTAAAATAAATATTACATCAAAACGACTAAGTAATGCAGGAGAGATGTTTATTTGTTGAGGAATGGGTATAACTGGGTCAAATCTTCCTAATTTTGGGTTTCCAGCAGCAAGCACAGAAGTCTCTGTTCTTAATGTGGCTTGAATGTTTGCTTTAGAAATAGATACAGACTGTTGCTCAAGTGCTTCGTGAAGAGCAGAGCGGTCGTTTTCATCCATTTTTTCTATTTCATCAATTGCCACAAAACCTTTATTGCTAAGAACCATTGCACCTGCTTCAAGAGACCAGCCCTTAAGGAATTCGTCCTTTACAACAGATGCTGTAAGTCCAGTACCTGTAGCAGATTTCCCAGATACATATCTTCCTTTTGGAGCAATCTTTGACATGAATTTTAAAGTGACTGATTTAGCAACTCCAGGATCACCTACTAATAGTATGTGAATATCTCCTCTTGTGCTACCACCGTCTGATTTTTTCTTCTTAACACCAGAGAAAAGCTGTAAAAGGAGAGCCTCTTTTACTTCTTTGAAACCATATACACTTGGAGCAATGCTTGAACTAAGTTTATCCATTACTTTAGAATCAGCAGATAGTTTCTTTATCTTGTCTTCATCTTCTTCATTAATCTCTAAATCATCAAATGTTTCTTCAAGAGGTATAGCATTATTTGCTTCTATTGCTAAGTCGAATCTAGTAGATATTGCTCCCTGTTGAAGCTGGACAGGAACTTCCTTTAATATTCCTATTATTTTGACCTTGCTTCCAGGAGTTGTTCTCTCTTCCATCTTAGGGTCAACTAAATCTTCTTTTAGAAAGACATTCATTCTCTTAGGTTGTTCTCCGCCATCCATTGAATCTGGAGATTCCTCGACAACTATTCTCTGGGCGTCGACCATTTCCTTAGAAAGTAGTTTAAACAATCCCTTTCTTCCACAAGAACATCTGCTTGGCTCTCTAAACTTTCTATCTATTTGTAAAACGGAAAGTATTGCACCGCAAGTTGGACATTCAAATCTTGCATTGACAACTTGAGGTCTTACATCAGAAGACTGCCTCACAATTCCATCTATAGATATCAATTGGTCAAGATGTTTTGCCCTTATCTCTTTTATCTTTATACTTGCAGAAGGAATCAAGCTAGCGAGTCTTATTCGAGGATTTTTAGCAAGACCAGTTTCACTCAAGGCAATTTCAAGCAAAGCAATTATCTCTTCAGGGGTTTCTATCAATTTTTCAGAGAGCATCGGAGAGAATTGAGACAGTAAATTAAAATCAAGTTTTACAACTTGATCATTCCCCCTCAATGACTTTCCCATGTCTTTTTTGTAAGCCTCGAAAAATCTCTTTGCTTCAAGCTCAAACTCTTGTTTTTTTCCAATCTCCATATCAAGCAAGGCAATTTTTACTTTATATTGTTTGTTGTGATGTTTTCATATTTGATATGACTCCCAAGAAAAGTTTGCAAGAATAAGAGTTTAAGAAAAGATTTATGTCGATAGTGCCTCCCTATGTCAAAAACTTATGTTTTTGAGCACATTCAAAATTCTTAGAATTTTGATGAAACCACATCTTTAAGATGTGGTGGTGCATCGATTTTTTGATGTTAAGGGATTTAATTAAAACCACTCATTCCTAAGTGCATTATTTACAACAGCTTCGCCATATTTTCTGAGTTTTTCACATAATCTTTTATCTACTTTAAGTTGATAATCTGTGCCGAAACTCCAATATCTAGCGTCTGGAATTTCCAAATCTCTTTCTCCTAAAAATTCAAGAACAGTTTTAGTATGTTGAGGCATTTGAACCCCTACCACTCTATCTAATGCAAGCACTAAATCTTCTTTAAAGTCAATTGCCTCAATTCGAGGCACTCTTAAAATATCTTCACCTTCTTTTAATAACAGATAAGCCATTCGTGGGTGTATCAAAGTTTTTGCTTTTCTGATTCTTTCTATTATATCTCTGTCTTGTTCAGTTTTTCTTACTTTTTCTATTTTTATTAAACGCGATTCATTAGTTACTAAATCTTTATCCTCATCAACTTCTTTTACTCCTCTATATCCTACAGTAATTCCATGTAAATCCAGTCTATCAAGATAACTTCTTGTGTAAGTCGCGATAACAGGGCTTCTTCTTTCACCCCTTGAGCACACATATACTATCTTCATGATTTGACACTTCCTTCATAACTTAAAAAGATATAGTCAATTCTGTTGATTCTTCAATTATCTCCTAAGACCCAACTTACGCTGAGTTTCTTTTATTCTTGCTACTCTTGCTTGTTGAGTTGGAGTAAGGTCTGCTATTCCTCTAGTAGTTCTTCTATTTTGTCTTTCTTGACTTAAGTTTTCCATTGGTCCACCAAAAATTATTCCAGTTATTAAAGAATTCAATCCAGCCTTTCTTGCAGCATCCTCTCGATAATCAAAAGCTAGCTCCATTTGGTATGTTGGTCCAGAACCTTGTCCATAGCCCAGAGCTCTTCCAAATTCACTATTTCTTTGAAAAGCCACTACATACTTTATTATTTTTCTACTTACCATAAAATTTATGAATTTTAAGCATTTTTAAGGATTTGTACAGGATGGCTTTGCATAATTCTTTGATTAACCTAAAGTCTACACAACTTTCAAAAAAGTTGCCAAGATTAAGACCTTATTGTGCAAAGCCTCACCAAAACAAAAAATTTAAATACTCATACTAAAGTCTAGTGGAAGAGGTATTTCTATTCTAATGAATGAAGACATTTCGAAGCACGTACTGAAAACGGGAACCCTGACGATAGGGATAGTCTGTAAAGACGGCATAGTTGTAGGAGCAGATAGAAGAGTCTCTTTTGGAGGTCAGGGAGGAGTTTCTTATCTTGCGGGTTCTTTAAAGAAAGTAAGACCAGTTACAGATAGGATTATAGCAACGGTTGCAGGAACTGCTTCAGATGCTGGGAAGGTTTTAGATATACTTCGCGCAGAATTCAAGCTAAAAGAATTAAGAACTAGAGACAAAATAACTGTTCCAGAAGCCGCAAATTTCTTGGCAAATATGGTATATGGGAATATTAGGACTCCTTCAATGATTCCAAGCATTACTCATTTTATTCTTTCAGGATACGATGAAAAAGGGCTATATCTCTACGATATTTCTCCAGACGGCCATATACAAAATTCAGAGACCTATGTTGCAACTGGGAGCGGAATAATGCAAGCCCACCCAATATTAGATACAGAGTATAAGAAGAATATGACTATAGATGAAGGAATTACACTAATCTCTAAATGTATCAGGGCAGCAACATCTCGTGAGCCAAGTGTAGGTGCTGGAATAGATATATATACAGTAAAGAAAGGTGAAATAAAACAGATAGTGGAAAAAGAAGCAGTAACATCTTTTGAAATAATAAAGTAATATTCTATGAGCGAAATATTGAAAGCGATAAAAAGTGAATTACCTAATGGTGTAGTTAGCGAAGCTATTTTTGAAGGGGCAAATATAGTTCTTTATACAACGGACAAAGAGTTTTTCAGAAATAGCGATGAAAAAATAAGAGATGTTGTCAAACAAGTAAAAAAAAGAATAGAACTAAGAGCAGATACGAGTCTTCTTGCACCTCAAGAAGAAACAGAGAAAACAATAAGAGAATTAGTTCCTTCAGAAGCAAACATAGAGAGCGTAATATTCGATGTCCAGAGAAGTATTGCAATAGTAGAAGCAAAGCGTCCTGGAATAGTAATAGGAAAACAAGGCTCAATTCTAAAAGAAATAAGAAATTCAACGATGTGGACAATACAAACTCAAAGAAGTCCTGCAATACATTCTAAAATCACTGAAAAGATTAGAGATGTTCTATATGCAAATAATGCATACAGAAAAAAATTCCTTAATGAAATAGGGAAAAAGATATATGAAAATTGGAATCCTGAAAAAATGGATATATGGGTGAGGTTGACATATCTTGGAAGTGGAAGACAAGTCGGTCGCTCATGTTTACTTTTACAGACTCCAAAATCAAAAGTAATTTTTGATTGCGGGATAAACCCCGGAATAGTAGACGGTCCTGAAAGATTCCCTTATCTTAATGTCTCTGAAGTAGGGGATTTAGCAAGTATAGATGCAATAGTTCTTTCTCATGCGCATTTAGATCATTCGGGATTAATTCCTTACTTATTCAAGATGGGTTATCGGGGACCAGTATATATGACACCTCCAACAAGAGACCTAGCAGCACTTCTAGCATTAGATTTAGTTGGAGTAACTTACAAACAAGCAGAAGCTCCAATATATAAACAGGAAGATGTCAAGGAAATGGTGAGACATTCAATTTGCCTCGATTTTGGAGAAGTATTTGACATCACTCCAGATATAAGGATAACCTTCTATAACGCCGGACACGTTTTAGGTTCAGCAGTCACACATGTAAATATTGGAAATGGTTTGCATAATTTTGTTTACACAGGAGACTCAAATTACAGAAAAACAAGACTCTTAGATCCTGCAGTAAATTATTATCCTCGTGTAGAATCAGTAATGGTCGAATCAACTTATGGTTCAAAAGACCAAATACAGCCTCCTTTGTTTGAAGTAGAAGAAAAATTCCTCTCATTAGTAAAAGAAACAATAAGTAGAAATGGAAAAATCCTTCTCCCAGAATTAGGATTAGGACACGCACAAGAAACTTTGTTAAGAGTCGAGGATGCAATAAGAACAGGAAAGCTTCCAGAGATACCAGTTTATCTAGACGGAATGCTTTGGGATATTACTGCAATTCATACAGCTTATCCAGAATTTTTGGGAAGCAATGTAAGAAATAAAATCTTTCAAGATGAAAATCCATTCACATCTCATTTATTCAAAAGGGTCGGCTCTCAAACAGAGAGAAAAGAAGTAATAGAAGGTGGACCTTGTATAGTAATAGCAACATCTGGAATGCTTGCAGGAGGAGCTTCAGTAGAATATTTCAAAGAATTTGCACAAAGTGCAAACAACCTAATAATATTCGGATGTTATCAAGCACCAGGTTCTTTGGGAAGAATGGTTCAAGAAGGAAATAAAGTAGTTAAAATAGACGAGCATTTCGGAGGGGAGACTGTAAATGTAAATATGCAAGTAGAGACAATGTCTGGTCTTTCAGCACACTCCGGAAGAGGAGAGTTAATGCAATTTGTAGGAAGAATGAATCCTAAGCCTAAGAAAGTGATAGTAAGCCATGGAGAGCAGTCAAGAGCCTTAGATTTTGCATCAAGCATTTATAGACAGTATGGCATAGAAACAGTAGTCCCAAGAAATCTTGAGACAATTAGGCTCAAGTAAGACTTATTTATTAAGCATCTTTACTCATAGATTATAATGAAAACAAATAATTTCAAGAAGAATTTATTCAAATTCTTTTTGTTTCAGTTATCGCATAGACGCCATTTTTTCCCAATTCTATCTATATATTTTCTTAGTTTGCCAGATGTTAATGCTGCGCAGATAGGATTGTATACAGGAATTGGGTATTTAGCAGGATTTCTTTTAGAAATTCCAAGCAGCTATTTTGCAGATAATTTTGGCCATAAGAAAACCTTAATTTTAGGGAAGATTCTTATGGTTCTATCTGTAGTCTCTTTTATTATTGCAGATGGTTTGTCTTTATTTATAATTGGTTCCATTTTATTGTCAGCCTCTATTGCTTTCACAAGCGGAACAGACAGCGCATTTATACACAATATGCTTGTAAGTATGAAAAAAGGAAAAGAATTTACAAAAATTATGAGCAAAAACTCGGCGAATGTTTCTTTTTTTAGTGCTATCCTAATTATTTTGCTTCCATTTGCTTCAAAATGGAGCCTGGTTTTACCTTTACAAATAAACTTGGTTTTTGATTTAATTGGTCTTGTTGCAGTATCTTCTTTAGTTAACCCTCCTGCAAGAAAAAGAGTCGAAAAATATGAGTCTACATTTAAGACTCTTAAGAAATCAGTAAACTATAAATTTTTACCGATTGCTCTATTTACAGGATTGATTGGAGGATTTTTACTTGGAGATAGTGCTTTTCGTTCACCTTACTTAGTATCTTTAGGATATCCTATTGTCTTTATTGGATTAGTTATGGGAGTATCCAGATTCATTTGGTTTGGGATAGGACACTATGCTCATTATATTAAAGAAAAAGTTGGAATCAAAAGACTTCTACAAATAGAAATGTTTCTATTTCCATTTCTTTATCTATTAATTGTTATTTTCAGAAATCCCTTTGTTGTAGGAGCAGTATCTTCAATGTCTATAGGTTATTTCTGGGGAAGAAGGGCAATTATTAATGATTATATCTTGAATAAATGTTTAAAAAACAAAAATTACAAAGCTACGGTTCTTTCATTTTCACATCAAGTTCAAAATATAATTGAGGTAGTTGTCGCATTTTTAGGAGGTCTTTTAATGAATTTATCTTACCAAATTGGTTTTGCTTTTTTGGGATTAAGTTTATTTGTATCTCTTCTAATATTATACCCTTGGATACATAAGCGCATTTTTGTTAACCTCCCCTAGACATCCAGGCAATTTAAATACAATTAAAATCAAATAATTTTATCTCCTAAAATTTTCAATTGATTATATGGTTCTCTGAACTAAATCATTAGTTATAAATAATGAAGATTTGTCAAGTGAACATCTTTAAATAATTATTAAGAATGATATTATTGTGAACTGGAAACGTATAGCCCTAATGATATTGGGTATAATTTTGACAATTGTAGGATTTGGAGATACAATGCTTCTCATTTTTCCCATGTGGATTTTTGCTTATTTATTTAAAGAAAAAATCAGTCTATTATTGAACAGATTTCCCTTACCCGTGGCATTTATCGGCACAGGAATTTTTTTCGGACTTCTTACAGAATTTTTTGCTATATTAAATAATCTTTCTGTGCCAGCAGAACAGAGAATATTGATTAGTCCAAATCCTGCTTTAGATTTAATTTACGGATTTTTTTATTATATGAATTTAATAGTTGTATGGTACTTATTATTAAGAAAGATAAGTTATTCTAAAAAAGAAGTATTCTTAATTACAGGATTAGTAGGCATTTTTACAGAAGAAAGTGGTCAGGTCTTTTTAAGAATTTTATCTACTCCCTTAGAAGGTTCTCTCTACACAGTCATTGTAATGTTCGTATATGGAATATTTCCAATGATTACTTATCTGCTTTGTGAAGAAAGATTTAAAAGAACAAAAACAAATTTCGCCCTAAAGTACATATTCGCCATTTTAGCATTGTTCCTACAATGGGCTATTTACGGTCTTTTTTTGCTACCACTATTGAAATTAGTATTTGGTTAGGTTAAATTTTCATAAAACCAAACCATTTAGCTTTTAAAACTAGAAATCCTCAATAGATTTAATCACACTATTAACGAGATCTTTTGTAATAAATAGAGATGATTTATTATACAACTCATTTACCTTATTTATTGCTGTTTTTTTGTCAATTATCTTTTCCCTAAATGCCCTTAAAATAATTCCAACCGTGCCATGTACCTCTAAATAATAATTTTTTGCTACATTGCGTGCATCAAGATCATCAGTAATAAAACAATTTATTTTTTCCTGTAAGGCAAGTGCGATTGCAGTAGATTCTCCAATATCCAGATTATAATTTTCCATGAATAATTTTGTAGAATCTTTTGAATAACTAGTTAGTTCCTTAATCTTTATTCTTTTAGGAATGCTTATTTTATGTTTTGACAATTCTTCAGCAACTTCTTTAGATGTAAGAATTATAGAAAATAAATTTAACGAATTAATTAGGCTAATTTCGGTTAGGTGAATTATTGGTCCAGTATTAGAAACAACCCTATTTTCCATATAATCCCCATTGAACGTCTTCTTTTATAGCAGACTCCAACTGGGCAATTTTTTGTTTCTTAATAAGTTCCCGTATTGCATCACGAATCAGTTCAGATTTATTAGCATACCATCCTTGTTTAATTAGCTCTTCCATTTCACTAATTATTCTCTTTGTTAATTTTGCTGGAACAGTACCCATATTAGATTTATTAACTTCCATAAAAGTATTACCCAGGTAATACTATTTAAACATTGCTTTTCCAACTTTCAAGCACATTTAAATACATTCAAAATCTCAACAAATCAAAGAGGAATAATGAAGCATACAATAAAGATTACTCTAATTTTATTATCTCTTTTCTTAGTAGCCCAGCTTATAGGGATATTTGTGGCAAATCAATATCTCCCAGAAATAAAACAAACAGTAAATGAAACAACTGGCCAAGTTACTAACGAAACAATATACAGTCTTCCATACGGGTTAGACCCTCCAAAAGATGTCAGCCCAAGGGATTCGGTTATATCTATAGTAATTGCGTTGTGCATTGCAGTTCTTCTCATGTTTCTCTTTATGAAGCTTAGAGCAGAATCAGTTCTAAGAATTTGGTTTACAATAGTTGTCGTTTTAGGAATATCCATAGCTCTCAATGCAATACTCATAAAATTACCTTATTCTGCAATAATCTCATTCATAATTGCTCTTCCTTTAGGAATATTTAAAATATTTAAAAGGAATGCGATTATTCACAATGCAACAGAGCTTTTGATTTATCCAGGAATAGCGACAGTATTCATACCAATTTTAAATATATGGGCAGTAGTAATACTTCTTGTAATAATTTCGTTATACGACATGTATGCAGTCTGGCATTCAGGTTTCATGCAGAAAATGGCAAAATTCCAGATACAGAAGCTAAAAATATTTTCCGGGTTTTTTGTAACATATATAAGAAAACAGGATAAACTAATAATAAATAATTCAAGAAGCGTTAGAGAGAAAAACAAGAAACTTAAGAAAATAAAAGCAAATGTTGCAATTCTAGGCGGAGGAGATGTTGTATTTCCAATAATACTTGCAGGAGTAGTCCTAAGAACCTTGGGATTATGGCAAGCATTGATTATAGCATTAGGTGCAACATTGGCATTAGCATATTTGTTTTACAGGTCAGAAAAAGGAAAATTCTATCCCGCAATGCCCTTCATAACTATAGGTTGCTTTATAGCCCTCATAGCAATATATCTCTTAAGTTAGTTTGATCTAATTATCCTTTCCATTTTATCATTATCCCTAACTGACTGCATTCTTAACGCCATATAGGTTAAAGAGCCCCAAAATAAATGGTCTTCATAATCCTTGTAATATTCAGATAAAAATTTTTTTATATTGGGATTCTCATTACCTATATTATCTGAGAAATCTCCTAATTCTTGTCTAAATTCACTGCTATCCGGCAAACACAGTACTCTTATAACTCCTCTTGTGACAATTGGAAGGATTTCTCCAGGTTTAAGAGATAAATAAAGCAGTTCGTAAACCCCCCTTGACGGTAAATAAGATTGAGAGCCATTAGTAAACATTTCCAATAGAAGATTATTTCTTTCCATCTTATTAGAAATTCTTTCAAGATATTCAACCGCTTTATCTACCCCTTCATTTGCAAGCCGATCAATAAATGAATCCAAAGTTTTATCCTCAACATAAGGGAGTATTCTTCTTTTATTCATCCAATAAGGCTACAAATTTAATTTAAAAATCTTAGCCATATGACTTCTATATAGTTACAACATTAGAAACATTTAAATACCCATTTATTTTCGCTACTTTAATATGGATACACCAAAACAAAATAGAAGGAGCTTAAGAGAAACTTTAGTTACATCTGCAAAGGCTTTTGCATCAGCATTATCTCCACCATTTCTAGCAACATTTGGCAAAACAACAAGCGAAAGAATAAGATTAGGTCTTGCTGGTTTAGCTATATCATTCGGACTTCCACTGGCTATTGAAACTGCATTAAACTTGAGCGCACCAGTTTATGAAAGGGGAGGTATAAAAGTAGAAACAAGCTACCATCCTCCTGAAGAGATTGCCGACGACTTAAGAATTTCAACATTAGGGTCTCCCTATGAGTATATTTGGTCGTTATTACCTCCAGAAACAAGAATCACTGATGGCGATGGATTAGATGCGACAGTTAAAGGCAAACCGATTTATTTTGATTCAAATTACGAAGGTGGACAAGGAGCTTATAGGATTAATTCACTTGAATCTCCAATTATAAATAATCACTCAAAAATGGGTTCAGAAGAAACAAGAAGAAGAATTAATGAGGTATTAGATACTCTAGCTACTAGTATGAATAGCAAGAGATGGCAGGAGCAAACAAGATGATAATAAAACAAGATACAGTAAACAAAGTAAAAGAACACTTTGACCTTAACATTTACGAAACCAAAGTATGGATAGCCTTGCTATCAAAAGGAATAGTTACTGCAGGAGAAACTGCCGAAATATCCGGAGTTCCAAGGTCAAGAACATATGACGTTTTAGAGTCACTCACTAAAAGAGGATTCGCAATAATAAAAGTTGGGAAACCAATTAAATATATTGCAGTAGAACCAAAAACAGTTCTTGAAAGGATGAAGACAAACACTTTAAACAAGGCACAGGAAAAAATAACCGTACTCTCAAATCTAAAAGACACTGCAGAATACGATGAAATTGTACAATTACACAAAGAAGGAATATCTCCAATAAATCTAGAAGAATTATCTGGACACATCAAGGGAAGAGCAAATCTTCTTTCAAAGCTCAAAGAAATGATAGACTCAGCGAAAAAAGAGATAATCATACACACAACAGTTGAGGATTTTGAGGACAAATCAAGAGTCTTAATGTCTGTCCTTAACAAGGTAAACAAGGAAGAAGTAAAAATAAAGTTATCCTTAAGCGGAGACTCTTATAAGGTAAAGAGATTATCTTCTAGAAACGAGTTGAAAATAAAGGAATCCAACCAAATAGGAAAATATTTCATAATAGATAAGAAAGAAATGCTTTTAATGATTCACCCAGAAAACAGTCAGGAAGAAGTAGGAGTATGGATAAACTCTCCTTATTTCGCAAGCTCTTTAACTACAATGATGGATAAGGGGAATTGAAAATGGGATTTGTGGAAGATAATCAAGTCATGGCAGGTGGTTTAGAAGATTTATATCTTACAAGACCCGATGTGGAGTCAATGGGATTAGTTTTCTTTGGGAATTTTACAGGACCAATAGTAGATTCAAGACAACAAGGTGCAATAGAAACAGCAAGGAAGATTATTCCAGTGGTTGCTTCGAGAATAGGTCTAAATTCAGAATTTATAGGAGAATTATATGTGGTTAATTTAAGGTATAATCCTGTAGAAGGAAATAGATTGTTTTGTTCTGGAGACGTTTATCGTTTACAGAATTGCAGAAGAAGTTAAAAATGGCAAAAGTGAATATTAAATCTATTACTACAATTAGAGGAGATTTAAGAGATTTGTTACTTTATCGACCAGACTTATCAGGAAAACTTAACCTCTTGGGGGTTTATGATTATTCTTTTGAAACTGGGGATGATGATTTCCATTTCTGGAAAGGAGTCTATGCATTAATGCCCTTACGTTCTGAAGATTTTACAGAATTCTTAGAATCTGGAGCATTGAGAATTAGGAGGGCTACGCATCCAAATAGCTTATCAGACCCAAATTCCGCAGGTTTAGATGTTGACGCATTTTTAGTTAATTATCGCATAGATCATAAAAGAAATAGATGGTACGGTGATGCTTCGATTACGATTAGGGAGACCAATAAGGGAGATTCTTCAGGAGCAGATTAAACATGACTCTTCAAAAACCAACATTTAATGTATCTTCCGACGGAAAAACAGTATCTGTTGACGGGAGAACCTTTTTACTCGAGAGTTTAGCCTTAACATCAAGAGTTTCGGATTTAGATGATGATCCTAGATTATCAAGAAGTTTTTTAGCAGGACCCTTAAGAGATCAATTAAGGTTGTTACATTCAGCAGTTCTTAATAAAGATTCTCCCCAAGCTAGAGAAATTATTGATTCAGCTCAACATAAATTATTATTTGGAAGGACAATGGCTTATGACTCAGAAGATTCAGTTTATGCGTTCGAGATACCTCGCCTTACTATAGGGTTTGTGGATGATTTTGAAGGGGCTCTTAAACAAAATTTTGATGAGGGGTTTGGTGGAAGAGAATGGACTAAGGGTATTGAAGTAAACAAAGATGGAACGATAAGAAGAATATCCAGAGATAAGCCTTTATCTATTGATCAAATCGTATTGCTTGTTACTGGTGATGAAGGTGCAATTGATAGATTAAAAGAGATAAATCAATACAGTCAAGACACAGAAGAACCACCATATGTAAGTATAAATGAATTTTGGAATCAAGGCACAATGCCCGATTATTTATGGAACAGTAAGAAAAGAAGGCTAACCTTACCCCATTTTCAAATTGCACAAAATGGAAATGTTCAATTGAGTTGTTATGAGTCAGAAGATAGACTTAGACATATAAGTTTAACCTATCCATGTGACTTTTTTAGGGAGGAACTTTCACGAAAAAACAGTTTACCAATAGAATAGACTTCAAAAATAGAACCATTAAGACCAATGTCCCTTTTTAATCCAATTCTCTCTAAATCTCATAAAACTCTTAATTTTCTTTGTCAATAACTCCCATTTTACACCAAAATATCCAAACAAAACATTTCAGAGTCATCTAAAATTACATAAATGGTAAGAATAGTGTAAAAAACAAAGATTTAAATACTATTTTACACTAAAATTATTAACTAATAGATTTTAGTGTTAACTAAAATCGATAAAATAGTAGGAATAGAGTATGTTTAAAAGAAAGATATATCCAAAGTTGTTAGCTCAATCAAAAGACAGAAAAGTCTCAATACTTTTAGGAGCAAGGCAAGTAGGAAAAACTACACTTCTTAAACAGCTTTATGAAGAATTGTCAAAAGAAAGCAAATGTTTGTATCTTGACTTAGATATCTTATCCAATTATGAAAAAATAAGTACATATGAGTTACTTTTAAACACTCTAATAATCAACGGATACCAAGAAAACCAAAAAGGTTTATTTTATTTATTTCTTGACGAGTTTCAGAAATATTCACAAGTTACAAAAATAATAAAAAATGTCTACGACAATATAAGTAATGTTAAAATATATGCTTCTGGTTCATCATCATTATCAATAAAAAAAGAAGTTCAGGAATCTTTAGCTGGAAGAAAGTTAATTACAAAAATCTATCCATTAGATTTTGAGGAATTTTTAATATTTAGTAAAAAAGAAGAACTTATCAAGAATCACCAAAACATACACAAACTACAAGGAGACAATCTAAGAGAATCATTAAAAGAATATGAATTTTTGTTAAAAGAGTTTATGGTATTTGGAGGATATCCAGAAGTAGCTCTTAAGCAAACAAAAGAGGAAAAAATAATTGTCTTGGAGAGCATATTTGATTTATATGTAAAAAAAGATTTGATTGATTATCTTAAAATAGACAAGATTTTGGGAGCCAAAAAGTTAATAGAATTTTTATCAGTAAACAACGGTCAAAAAATTAAATATGAAGAAGCATCTAAGATAATTAATCATAGTCTAAAAGGAGTAAAAGATATTATTGAAATATTGGAAGAAACTTTCATTATTAAAGTGGTTAAACCATATTATACAAACAAAAACAAAGAAATAGTAAAAATACCAAAAATATATTTTATAGATAATGGGGTAAGAAACTATTTTTTAAGAAATTTCAATGACCTTAGTTTAAGAAACGATTCAGGATTTTTGTTTGAAGGTTTTATACTATCTGAGTTAATTAAATGCAACAGAGATAATATAAAATTCTGGCAGGACAAGAACGGAAATGAAGTAGATTTCTTGTTAGAAGATGAATTAATTCCTATAGAAGTTAAATTCAAGAATGAAATAAATTCATCAGACTTTAAGGGCATTAGAAAATTTATTGAAGAATATCCAAAAGCAAAAAATCCTTCGATAATAAACCTAAATGTTCAGAAAGTAGAAAAAGGAATTGAATTAATTCTACCCTATTCAATTTTCAACATCAAATTTAGTTATATGCATCTGCATCATTAAATTATCATTTCCACTTTTCCACGAATCCAAAAATTCTTTTAGGCTAAATTTAACATCGAGTTTAGCATGAATATATTTTCCTTTAATGAAAGTAACTGCATGTTTGTTCTTAAAACTTGAAACTGCTTTTTTCATATGCAGAGGTGGTCCGATTCGCACAATTTCTTTTTTAGACTTAGCGATTATATAGCCCTTACCCTTATTTCCACCCTCATATTTAAATGAACTATCTTTAATTATAAATATTTCATGTAGTTCTTTTACTAAAAATTCAAAGAATTTTTTCATTTTAGTCCCCGCAATATCTCCCGCTTGTTTATCTGTTTGCATATAAACAGAAACAAAATCTAACTTTTTTTTATTTGCCATTTCTTTTAACTTGTTAATATTTACTTCCTTATTTTCAAAGAATTTTGCAGAGGGGTTTTTCAAAAAAATACGTGCACTTTTCTGAAATCTATCGAAAGTTTCATGACTCAATGCAGCAAGTGCATTTCTTTCTTTGTAAGTAGGGTCAATCAAGATAACAGGACTATGTATTTTAGCCTCATTAAGTTGTATAAATACTTCATTTGAATTTTTATAATGCTTGGCTATATCAATAATTAATCTTTTATCAGAGCCCACTTTAACAAGTTCTTTAAGCATTTTGGCAAAGCTTTTGTATTTAATTATAAGCAACTCCACAGTATATCCAGAAAATCCCCTTACATAAGTTTCTGCCCCATAAACTTCTTGTGCCTTGAGAAATTTCTTAGCTACTCTGACTTGGTCTTCTAATCCAGAAATCCTTCTTTTTATATAAGGTCCATGAAAATAAGTTAAGTCAGTAACATTTCTTTCCTGAGAAGGCTTCTTTATTTTAGTAACGGGAATTACTTCAAAATAACCTGGCACGCCTTCAGAGAATACTTTAAAATAATCTCTGCTCCCATGTACCCTCTCAAATCTAATCTCCATTTTCTTAGAAATTCCTTTAATAAATTTTTCAAGCATATCAGATATAGAATCATATTTCCAGTCAAATCTGACAAAAATATCCACATCATAATTGTCAGACTTCAATAGAGTACCTTTAGCAAAGCTACCCCCAATAAAGACACCAGCATCAATTCCTGATTTGGATATCTCTTCTTTAAGCAAATTTATGATTGTGTTGCTTCTTTTTTTTAGCTCATAGATAATTGTTTTATCTGGCTTGAGGATTTCGATTTGCTCTGCAATCACTTTTTTTAACATACATTATAAAAGGTTTATTTACTTTAAAAGGTATGTGCAGGGTTATCAAAAAGTTCATATGGTTCTAATATAGTCAAGGACACTGAAAACTGAGCATTTGCACCTCGGGTTCAAAAAGCCAAATTATTTATATCCCTCATTATGATAACCATTAAGTCAATAGAGGAGAGGTTAAAAAATGCAATTATAGCCAATTCTGTTGATTGCATCGAGACATTTAAAGAATTGGCTATTAGAAATTCTGAACAGATTAGGATTAAATTATCAGAATTGTCTATAACTAAAGAATTACATAATAAAATAATGAAAGAAGGGAAATATGTATTTGAGATTCTTGAAAATTATGATAAAACAAGGGAATGGCCTTTAGGAAAGAAAAGAATAGATATTACTTTAAGCAGAAAATTAATCAACAAGTTAAGAATTATAAAAGAAAAAACAGGAAAACCCCTATCTCAAATTATAGAAGATGCTGTTGAAAAGTTTGTTTAAAGTTCACTTTTTCTTAATAGTAGAAGACAAGTCAATAACATACTTGCCATCTTCAAGCTTATACACAAGAGGCCTTTCTTTACTAAACAAATTAGGAATATCAAGAAGATATTTTCCAGGGCTAGTAACCTTTACAGTCTCCAAGTCAAGAATAACCGGGGCATCTATTTCAGTTATTCCAGTAATCTCTCGGACATCTTGTTCTATATTTTTCTTTTCTTCAGAAGTAAGTTCCTGAACAACATTCCCTTCTTTATTCTCTCTAATTTTTTGTAATTTTTCCTCGCTAAGGTAAAAGAAAAACCTACTTCTGCATTTGGAGCATCCTTCTATAATCTCCCTTGCCCCATCTGGATATATTTCAGAACAGTGAATGCATTGATTTGGCATACAATCTGCGAGTTTTTAAGATTAATAAATATATAGTCAACCAAAAAATACTTCCATCTTTGAAGGGTCTTTTTTTATTTCCTTAACAACAGAGGCAGGACCAATTACTGTAAGAGAATTAGATTCTCCAGTGAGTCCGCGAGCTATTCCTCTTCGCATCTTCAGGAAAAAGGATTCATCCTTATTTGCATCAACAACAGCAAGTTCAATTCCTTTGAAAGACTTTATATGGTCCACCATAGCCATAGTATCCTCAATAAGCCTTATTTCTTCTTCAGGTCTCAACCTTCCTTGTAAAATAACCACTTTATTTCCAAGAATCAAATTAAGTATTTTTTTAACTCTTTCAGTTATAGTAAGCTCTTTTATTTCAGAATAAGGCATTATATGTATGCTTGGACCTCTTAAATTCTTAAAATTTTTTTTCACCATATTATTAACATCATGTTTTATTTAAATCTCTTCATACTTTTTTAGTAAGTTTGAAAAGAGCATCATAAAAATCATTCATGTTAGTTGCCTTTTTGGCAGATATTCCCACTACAGAGTATTCTGGAAACGCAGCCTCTATTTTTTTAACATTAGCCTTGCGTAAATCTATCTTATTAGCAACAACAAGCACTGGAATCTTTCGAGCAAGCAGATTACCAATTATAGTTAAATTAACTTGAGAATAAGGATTTTCAGTTGAATCAAGTACAATCACAACAGCATCCATATCATCAAGCCATTTAATCGCTTCAATAATCCCTTGAGTAGCTTCCTTAGCTCTTTTTTTAGCATCTTGTTTAGCAATCCCAAATCCAAGAAAATCTTCATAATCTATTTTAGTAGCTATTCCCGGAGTATCCACAATCTTAAGAACCATTTTTTTACCTTTATGTTCTATCTCCACTTTTTCCTTGAATTGCACCTGTCTTGTTTCATGAGGTATCTCACTTACAGTACCAATTTCCTCGCCAGTCCAGTCCATGCATAGCAAATTTGCAAGGGAAGTTTTTCCAGCATTAGGAGGACCATAAAAGCCTATCTTAAGGTTATCTCTCTTTTTGAACAACCCAAACAATCTTGATAATATTTTTAACATATTCAGTTTAGAAAAGGTCTTTTAATAAATCTTACGTCAACCTTTTCCCGCCTTTCATATATTTGTTTAATTGTCTCTTTATGGTCTCTTCGTGTAAATAAGGGGATTTCAAACATCCCTATTCTTTTTCCATCTACTTTATTGAAAGCAAAATTTACCCTTTCATTAGACCAGCCCTGTTGTATAAGTTTAGCCTTGATATCCTTATCCCTAAGTCCAGATTTTCTTGTATTATATATGAATGTAATCAAGTTATACAAGTCATTGTTTTCAGGGAAAAGGCTATGCTGGTAATTCTTTTTATACCACTCTTGTAGCAAGATATAAATTACCAGCCCCATAAGAGTCAGTATAATCCATGCAAAAAAAGTAAATTTAAACCAGCCACCAGAGCAATCCTCGGGACAACTACTAGAACTCTCATATGCTTCACAAATATCATTCAGATTACACTCTTCATCGGGAAGTTCAATATTTGAGAGAATATCCAGTGACGGAGAGATGTAAGCACCAAGAGATTCAGCATCAACATCATCCTGGATAAAGAACTCAAAAGTTTGACTGTTAGAGTCAAGAGTAAAATAGTCTATACCAGAAGTTACAGATTTAACGGAGTAATCTTGTTTATAGAGCCCATAATTCTCAACATCATGACCAATTATTAAGTAAACTGGACTACTATCCACAGATTTTACAGGTTTTGTCTCAATAGTAAACAAAGTTCCAACAGTACTACTCTCAAAGTCTCCCTTAGCTTCAATTTTTTTAAATGAAATCTCTGGCATAAAATTGTCATTCATCCAAATAACAATTTGATCTCTCAACAACTCTTTGTTTTCTATAACTTTATTTTCCAATTGTTCAATATAATTCAAATTAAAGTTTTCATAACCAACACTTAATGGAAGACTGTTTCCAGATTGGGCAGATGATAGGTAAAGAGGAACATCAAGAGCTATAAGTTCAAGCATCACATTCTGATAGTCTTGTTCACTCACAGCAGACTTATATTTTATTTCAATAGAATTTAAAGAACCATTCATGTTGCTTAGATTGATAATTTCTTGTATCTTTTTAGTAAACCACGAAGGATAAGAATTTATCTGAGAGCTAAGGTTATTTAATCTATTTTTATAATCCCTTATTGTCTGATTGGCTATTTCTACAGGACTACCTACAAAAATCTTGAACTGTCTTGTCGCCTTAGTTTGATTATTCACTGCAGTAACATTAATATCAAATGAGGAAACATTCGGTGCAGTGAAAGCATGAAATGCAAAATTACCATTAGTCATCTGTTTTTGAGAACCGTCCCCAAAATCCCAGACAGATTCAGTTATGTTTATATCAGAAAGTATTGTAAATCTAGAATTCTGTCCAAATGCAACTAATTTAGGATATATGTCAAACGCAAAACCTCTTTGAATAGCTAAGTCTTTTTCAAACAATTTGACTCCTCCAATATAAAATTTAAATTTATTATCCGTGCTTCTTTCAGGCACAACAAAATTTGCATTGGAAATATCAATACTCAAATTTTCTGCGTTTATCTTAGGAGATCTATAATCCAGACCATAAACATTTTGGTTAGAGGCAGGAATCCCGACGCTTTCATAATTTATGATATAATCATTAAATGTAGCATACTGGTTGGTTCCAAATATCTTTATTGGAATGAAACACGAGCTTGATTCACAATTTCCATTATAGTTTGACTGCAAGTAATTATTGAGCTTTTGGGTAAGGTTTGACCTAAACGCATCCTTGTAATTTTCTTGATTTATTACAAATCTAGGTGAAGCAGCATACTTTACAGTTTCAGCAAATAAATCAAAGTCGCTGTTTAGAAAATTGAATCCTTGTGCAGTCCCGCAATTAGGGGAAGAAGTCTCCCAACCAACTTTATAATTATTATTAACAGAAGTAGTTACGCACACGTAATATTCTTGAGACTGATGAGACGAATAATTAGCAATGCAACTTAGCTCCTGAAAACTTTGAGAACTCTGGGGTAGTCTGCAAGATCCTAATAAACTGCCAGCTAAGCTATAAAGTTTCATTGTAAGATTTGAGACACCTTCACCTTTTCCAATATTCCCCCCAAGAATCATTGCTGGTGAAGATGGTATTCTTATCTTTTCACAATATTCTCTACCAGTAGAAAGAGTTGTTTGAGCAGTGTTTGACATATTATAACATCCAGTATGCTTTATTCCGCAACTCTCTCCATTACCTTGATTACTCGTTAACACCTCATCATCATCCGCAAGAATATCTACAAAAACATTTGGTGTACAGCTTGCAGGGGCGTTGCTATTTATTGTAATTCTAGCATTCTTCACAGATACTCCTGGTCCATCTATTCCAAAACCGAAAAATTCAGGTTCATAATCTAAAGAAACCTGATTAATAAGTCCGTAAGAAGAATAGCTGTTTACACATCCTACAGATGTACAAGTATAATCTTCTCCTTCAATTAGGTTTTGATGACTTCTAATTAAATCAATGAGAGTAACGTTTCCTCCAAAGTTGCTTGTCACAGCTAGTTCTCCAGGAGCATTCTCAATTTCCAAATATACATTGCCGAGTATCTTGTCTCCGTATGAATAGTTTGTTTGTAATTTATTCCCTAAATAATTAACCCCCCCAATAACATTTAATGCTATTAAGAATAAGAATGCCATTGACAGAGTAGTCACTAAAATTAATTTTCTAAAATGTTTAAATTTATTTTTTTTCATTTTTTTTAAAAAGGCCTATAAAGATATAAATTCCAGCAATAATAAATAAGGATAAAGCAAACTCCCTAAACCCAAAGAATCCAAGTTCAAAGCTCAAAGAACCGCAAGGAACACTTAACGGTTCCTTGTTGCATGAAGCAGGACCAAGAATAGTATTGTAAGATATAGTTCTCTTTCCGTTGACACATTCTGTCTGACTTGTCGTCCATGCACAATCACTTCCAGGTTGCGTTCCCCCACCAACATTACAACCAGTAGAATTTTGCCCATAACTTGTTGCCCTAACTCCACAACTGTTAGAATTGGAACTCCAATAACATTTAAGGAATGTGCATAGGGGAGGGTCTCCACCATAGGAAGCAGAAGGAATTGAAGGATTATTATTTGAATTACAAGAGGTTTCATTGTCAAAATCTTCACATCTAACATTTGGATTATCTAATAACTTACAATAATACTGACCAGTAGAACTTCCATCATTACTGCACTGAAAACCTGAAGGACAACAATCATCTGCAGTTTCAGGAAGAGTGTCTCCCCCAGTACATGCATTATTTTCAAGACTAGTCTGCAATGACTCGTAAGTCGAAGAATAATAATTATTCCCATTATTTAGGCATCTTCCCAAAGTAAAATCTCTCTGAAAATTAGCAGTCGCCCCACTTGAATGACTTACAGAAACACTCATATGCTTATCATTCAGACTATTAGAAACATCATCATAAATTACCGCCCCTCTATAAACTCCAGGACCCTCATATGAAGACCATTCTTCATTCCAATTATTATCCCAGAATCTCCAGTTAAAATCAAGAGAATTATAGTTAGGTGTTCCAGTAGAATTTATTGTAACAGGAGCTCCGTATGTTCCGCAAGTAGAAGGAGAGTTTTGAGTCTGTGAGGGACAGTCACCAGCAATGCATTGGATATCATTACATGAATTAACTACGTTTAAGGCAAAGCTATCAGATGAACTGAATGAGACCGTTTGGGGAAAGTAAGGTCCTGAAATTGGAGGGGAAGAATAAACAAAAGAATCAAGAGATGGCTCGTTTATATAAGCAAGAACAGAAGAAGAATCAATAATAAGAATTTGAGATTCATCAAAACTAAAACCCTCATTTACATCAGAGCATTTAAGCCTCACATTTACTTGCCCAGAATTTGCAAAGGACATAGTGAAGTTTTTTTCAAAACGGTTTTGTGTTTCTCCATTCTGAATTACAGACCACCCATATCTTAACGGACCAATTTGGCTAGAACATTCAGAGTCAAATTCTACTACTGTACCTTTAAAATAAACCTCTCTTCTAATAGGGGCATTTATCCCCCCAATAGGCTTATTATAAGAACAAAGACTTCTATTGTCTGTATAAATTACTTGATTAGATGTCTGTATTCCTTGAACATTGCTCTTATTCACTGTGAAAAAAAGTTCAAGTTCATTTCCTTCAAGACCACCAATAAAACTGTTAAGAGTGTCTCTTATTTCCGGATCTGTCAAGTTAAGTATGGCTTTAGCTTTATTTCCAGAAACAGTACCTACAAAATTGATAATTTCATCAGAGCCTAGATTATCATTATCATATATTTTAAACGAGACCCCTTCGCCATCTGCAAGGCCACTAGTTCCAACACTTGCCACTAAATAACTTCCAGAGCATATCAATGACCCCGTATTTATCTGAGATTCATCATAATATTTCCAAATTGGATTGAATAGTCTAGGGCTAGTTGCAGTATTTGTTGCACAGCATATTTTCAAATTATAATTATTAGAACTAGAAGTTTCAAGATGGGCGTTATTATTGGCAGACAAGGAAACAACCTCCAATTCTCCAGAGGCACACGAATTAGATGTGCTGTAACAAGACAAATCCCCATAACAAACATCAGTTGTATAAGCCGTCCCCGTGTAATCTGGACCTTGAGCTTGAGCATTAGTATTTGAACTCAATCTCAAAACAAGATTGTCTGGACTTGCTCCAGAGCCAATACATTGATGGGGATTAGCTCCCGAATAAGCAGACCCAAACAAATCTGAGAAACAAACCTGATAGTTATATCCATTCTGGTTCCAAGTCTGCCCATGAGAATTAGTCCCAGAGGATAGCTTTAATATAATATCGTTAGCATCTCCACATGTTGACTGGGCACTAACTCCCAATGCCAAAAGAATGGCAAGAATTACAGTGTAAAAAAATACCCCAGGCAACCTCTTCATAATTATGTGATGCCGTCGCAGGTTTATAAATAATTGCTTGAATAATCCTAGTTAGCAACTATGAGCTAGAAAATATCAATTTTCTGCAAATATTATCAGTTTTTAGGCTTTGCAAATAAATAGAATTTCACTTATTAGCATTGGGTATTCTGTGGATAGGATTCCACAGCTTATTCTTTGTTACTACCCCTCTTGCTATTACTATTTGAGTCTGTATAGTTTATTCCGTTAGCACTTGTTCCACTGACTATTGTAGAAATTGGAATATTGGTTCCTGCATTTGGAGGAACATACCAGAAATCAACATTCTTGCTTTGATTATGGCTAAATGTAGTTGTCAAATCCCACCCTACAAATGTTCCAACTACAAATTCGGTAGCCTCTAATAACCACAATAAATTCATCTTTTATACTTTACTTTATTTAATAAATAGTTTATCAAACAAACTAATAAATAAAATAAAATAAAATAAAATAAAATAAGCCAAGGATAGTGAAATGCTATAAACGTAGGTTCAAAAAATATGCTCTCTACAGGTTTCCAACAACTAGAAATCATACCAATTGGATCTGCATAGGCAGGGGAACATATAAAACCAGTAATTAAAAATAACCCTAATAATATTATTGTAAATACTATTTTCTTCCAAGTAATCTTAAAAAAACTCATTTTTCACCTCCTTTCATATAATCACCTCAATTGTTTCACTTTCAATGTAATCATTGCTTCTTGCTTTGAAGCTAACATTATAATTGCCACCCACAGAATAATTATGATAAATAAAGAATAAACTTTCTTCAAATGGCTGTAAATTTATATTATATTGAGAGGTTTTAACATTTTGACCACCATTAAATTCCCAAGTAATATTACTAATAGTTTGGCTTAATGTATTGTTAAGAATTATTCTAAATATGGCTTCTGTATTATTTTGGTAAATTATCGAAAAGTTTCTTATTTGCAGATCATTATCTATCTCAAAGGTCCGATTCATAAGGCTAAAGTTTGTATTAACTCCATCAGTTGCTAGAACCTTTATCAAATATTTGTCACTGTCTCCTAAATTATTAGAACTTAAATTAAACCAAGTTGAATTATAGTCGAATATCAAAGTTCTATAATTCATTCCATTATCAGAGCTGAATAAAACTGCATAGCTTAAATTAGTTCCAGGATCTATATCTGATGCAGACCAATTAACTAATATTTCTTCATTAGAATAAGTTTGTCCTCCTATTGGAGAGATTAGAGTTAGGTTTGGGATGTTCGCAGAAACATTCTTTTCATATTTAGAAATATTATTCTCCTTTAATACAAATCTTGTAAGGTTGGTATAATAAGGCAACGTAAATTCAAATGCAGTTTCGTTATTTTCTATAGTTTCTCCACCAGAGAAAATATCTAAAAATGATACATTAAAAGAGAATTTATAATTTAAAGTATTATTCACATATGCCTCTATGGAGTAACTTCCCGAAACATATTCACTAAGGTTAAAGGCTAGTCCAGAACCAATTGTATAGAACTGGTCAAAAGTGGAGGTGTTGCTAGTTTTATTTATAATACCACTAATAACAACCCTTTTATCTTTAAACTCGGGGCTTTCATGTTTAAATTCATTAAATATATGTTCATAGCTATCCTTAGCAATCCATGCAAACAAATTACTTGTACTGCCCATCATGTTCCCTAAAGGCCAACTATCTGGGAATCCACTTAGAGGTTCTAAACTAGATGTTGGACAACCACCAGGAATACAAACAGAATCCAAAATCTCATCATTATCTGAGTCTCCGTTATAGCATAAATTATTAAATATTCCATTTTGCCTATCCCAATCAGTTTCATTATACTCATCGCATAATCCGTAAGTATGCCCTAACTCATGAGCTGAAACATAATCATTGAAATCGTTAGAATCTTCTTCAACTAATATAGATTTATGATAAAGAAGTTTTGCATAGCCTTTAACATTTTCATGTCCTGGACCTAATTTTTCACTAAACCATCCGTCTGGAACAACTCCTACTGCTCTTTCAGGAAGCTCTCCAGCAATTAAAGTGCTCTTATAAATATTGGAAAGCAATCGATAACTTACTCCTTGTCCAGAACCACTTTCCATATTACTTATATTAATCGCATATTTTACTCCATCATCTTTTATTGGATAAAGTTTGTTAATATAATTCAAAGCATCTTCAGCAGTATCTATAAAGTTTGTTGGTCCATCAACACTCACAAAAGTTAAAGTAAAGTTTCTAGTCTGTACAACATTCACACTCTTACTATTGCTATCTGTATAATTTATCCCATTAGCACTCGTTCCGCTGACCATTACAGAAATTGGAAGGTTATTCCCAACATTTTGTGGAACATACCAGAAATCAATGTTTTTTGTTTCATTGTAACTGAAAGAAGTTGTTAGGTCCTGACCAACAAATGTCCCATTCCAATAAACAGTTACATTGGGAGTTATTGTATCATTAGACAAAACACTAGTGAAAGTTATTGGTATTCTGATTAAAGTTGTCTTCCCTTTAACCATATCTACATCTGGAATTACTTGAACAGGAATTGGTTGAGATACTTGTGGTCCTAGAAGCCAGCCATCTTGAACAACATATGGGAAGAAGTCTGTTAAATTTCCACCACTTATATTATATGGAGAATCACAAAACTGATCAAAATTTACATTATTGCAACCTTCTCCAGCAGAATCATAATCCATCCAATAATTTCCATGTCCTGAAATATTCCAGTTATAATTAGGGCTAGAAACCTTTGCAGAAACATTATTTTGAATAAAATTATTATGGTATATATTGTTATCAGATACTCCGAATTGATTAAATTCAATACCCTTGGAGTTATCTTTGATATTATTTAAAGAAATATTATTATATCTAGTATAAGCGCCAAAAATTCCACGAGTGTTATTAATAATAGTATTGTTAATTATCTTATTATTATCTACACTGTGCAATCCAAAACTAATTGGGGTATTGCAATAAGCCCCAGCTAGTTCAAACCCTCTATTATTATATCTTAAGAGGTTATTATAAAAAGAATTGGAACTGCTAAGGTAAATAGGGGCGTTACAAACACCATTATAACTCATTAAAACACCAGTCAAATAATTCTCAATTAGGCAATTTGATATATTAGCATTAGTAGACTGGCCCATTTCAATTCCAATTCCACCTCCTGAACCAGTTAACAAAGAATTATTGCAATTTAATTCTATAGTTCCTCCGATGACAAAACCATTTGGAAGACTATAATTTCCGTGACAAAAAATCTCGCTAGAAGTAACGGTAAATTCATCTTGTGGAATTATGCACCCGCAAGGAGGTCCGACAGCCCCATTAAAATAATTGTTAGGGTACTGATTATTTTGACAATATTGATTACTATTGGTTTCATCATACCTAATAGATGTATTATAGAAAGAATTATTATATATAATTGAATCATAAGCACCATTAGAAAGATGTATTCCATAAATTGTATTATTTACAAAATTATTTCTTGTAAAATTAGAAATTCTCGAGTTAAATATAAAAGCTCCTTTTGAATTCCTTAAAAAATAATTATCCGCAAAATAGTTATTGCTTGAGAAATATTCCCCAGAAGGATTATTACATGACCCCCCACCTAAATAAATTCCATAAGTTGTGGAATTATAAAAAGTATTATTAATTATCTTATTACTATTTGCAGAGTTTATTGAAAAAGGACAAGACCCAATATACCTAAGATATAGTGAAATTCCATAGTTATCTAAACGACAATTCTTAATTACCAAATTATCTCTTCCTCCAGCATCTATTCCAGTACCTGTTCCAATCAAGGTTGATCCCTTACAATCAAGAGTTATTCCATCAGCAACAATATCTATACCATTAGGCAAATTATATATGTTTGTAGTAAAATTAGTGTTTTGAGAAACCGTACAACCATCGCTTGGGGTACTACCACACTCAACAGAACTTACAAAATTAGCTAAAAAACCAAATGAAAATATAATTCCAAATAACAAAAATGTATTTTTCAAGTTAAATTTGTTTTTTATCATTGTATCAATGTATTATTTATAAAGTTTTGAACCTGATCAACAATTTCTGTATAATTTAACGATGAATTTTGCCAAACATTTAGAATATTGAACAAAGAAGACATATTAACCAAAGATTCTCCATAATTTACATAATTGAAAGACCAAGTTTGATTATTTAGAGTAGTAGTTTTATCAAATCTTCCAAGCGAATGTTGACCATTTTGATTTAGGATATAAATTTGTTGATCGCTTACGATAGGGTTATTTGGCAGAGAATTATTAATACCTTCTATGATTGCATCATTAATAGAAGAATTGCTAAGATCATAAACAATAACCAACTGAGGTCTTCTGCTTGAATTTACATTATCTCTTGCAGAAATAGTAACTTCTTTAGAAAAAAGAGTATCTATCCCTGTGCTAAATCTATTGGTTGAATTAAATGCAATACCTAGATAATCCAAACCTTGTTGAGTAAATATGAAATCTTGTGAGAAGTTACTGATATTAGATGTAAATACCATGTTTGAATAAACTGTACCATTTCTCATATCTGTATAAAAATGCTGATTGCCTACGAGATCATTAGACCATTGACTGCTGTTTTTTTCCATGTTGGTTATATTGATGAAGTTCTGCGAAATAACATTTTCAATAAATAATCTCAAAGTAGCATTGTTAATGACATCTGGATTTTGTATTCCTTCAAGATTCCAATCCAAATCTGCTCTTGCGGAACCATTTGCAGTTTTTCCTACATCTAAACTTGTTGGATTGCTTATTCTTATATATCCAAATAAATCCCCGTCAAAGTATTCTTCTACTCTTCCATTCCAGACAATTGAAGAATTACCTATTGTAAAACTTGGGTCAATGATTATAGGATATCTTAAATTTTCGCTTGCTAAGAATTCTCTCGGAATTATTATATCTATTTTATTTCTGCTTAACGTATAATTGAGAGTCTTACAGTTTCTATTATTATCGCAAATAAAAGGTTCCTCTAAAACAAGAGATAGTTCACCATTTAGGTCAAATGAAACTTGCAAATCCTCTTCAATATTATTCAAGGGTTCCTTTATTATTAACTCTTCTTTTAGTTTATGGGGTAAATATTGATATCTTAGGTCAACATTTGGAATAACATTCAGATAGGTGAGTGTGCTTCCTCTTATTATTGGCTCTAATAGTACAACATTTGAATTTGCAAAACCTGAGATTCTTTGTGAAAACTGCACATTATCTGAATTTATAGTCACTAAACCTTCTTCATCAGCAATTGTGTTAAAATAGTAATTATTTGTGCAAAAATTATCTCCACACCTGTGCCAGTTTTCATCTATCTCTTCCCATTGACCATTCCTATTGAAATATTTATCATAAGAATATATTGTAATTGTGCAAAGATCATTGCCACAGCTTCTTTCAAAGTTACTTCCCTTATCCATAACTATTTGACTAGTGAATTGAGCACTTGAGAGAAAGATAACGGCTGATAGAGAAACAAAAAATAATGATATTAAAATCACTCTTTTTGACATCAACTAAAGAGAGATGTATAGTTTATTAATATATTGTCAGCCCTTCACAACTCCAAGTGGTTTTAGCCTTGCAACAAGTTTTCCTATTCCAAGTTCATCACTAACGCGAACAACTTCATTAACATCTTTATACGCAGAAGGTGCTTCATCAACAGCACCTCTTAAGCTTCCAACCTCAAGAAGAATATCTTTTTCTCTCATCTCTTTTGACAAGTCTTCAGGAGTTATCTGCTTGGAAGCAGAACTTCTTGACATGACTCTTCCAGCACCATGAGCAGTACTTCCAAAACTAATCTCTTCTGCTTTTTTTGTTCCAACTAAGACATAAGAATAAGTTCCCATTGTGCCTGGAATAAGTATTGGAGAGCCAAACTTTCTGTATGCAGAAGGAATCTCTTTTCTTCCAGGTCCAAGACTCCTTGTGGCTCCTTTCCTATGCACACATAATAGCTTTTTTTTGCCATTTATTTCATACTCTTCAAATTTAGCTATATTGTGAGCAACATCATATACTAGCTTAAGGTCACATTTAGGAAAATATTTAGTAAAACTTTTTCTAACTTGATGCATAATCAAATGCCTGTTTGCAAATCCAAAATTAGCAGCAGACCTCATAGCAGCAATGTAATCTTTTCCCAAAGGGGATTCAATAGGCGCATAAGCAAGTTGCCTGTCAGGTAAATGTTTCCAGCCATATTCTTTTTCCATAATCTGCATATAATCTGAAGCAACCTGATGCCCAAGACCTCTGCTTCCAGAATGAATCATTACAGTAATCTGTCCAACATTATTAATTCCAAAAATTCCAGCAGTTTTCTTGTCATAAATCTTTTCAACCTCCTGTATTTCAAGAAAATGATTTCCAGCACCAAGGCTACCAAGTTGGTTCATTCCTCTTCCTCTTGCTTTCGCAGAGACTTTTTTTGAGTCAGCACCTTCAATTTTTCCATTATCTTCACAATATTCAATATCTCTTGATTCACCAAACCCCTTTTCAATTGCCCATTCAACTCCTCTGACAAGAACATCATCTATCTCTTTTTGGCTAATTCTAAAATCACTTTTCTTTCCAACGCCAGAAGGCACATTCTTGTATATCTCTTTAAGAACATCTTTTCTTTTTTTTATGAAATCTTTTTTGTCCAAATCAGAAGCAAGAAGGCGAACACCACAATTAATATCAAAGCCTATGACTCCAGGGCTTACAACACCCCTTTTTATATCAAAAGCAGCCACTCCCCCCACTGGAGCCCCATATCCCTGATGCGCATCCATCATGGCTATTGAATATCCAACGATTCCTTGAAGTTTGGCAACATTCTTAACCTGTTGTAAAGTCAAGTCATTCTTTATTTTCTCAAATAATTTATCAGAAGCAAATATTCTTCCAGGCACATTCATTCCGTCTTGTTTAGGCAGTTCATAGATATATTCACTAATTCTCTTCACTTTTTCTTTCATGTACAATATTCAAATTCCATCTTTAAATACCTAAACATCCAACACAACTTGACATTCCCACTTTTTTCCATTATTTTTTACATACATTTCAGCATAGGTTGGAGACTTAATTGCATCAAGGTCTTTATAATTCACAGACTCATCTCCATAAAATACTGCATTTAGAGATTTCCCCTCAACATTAACCTTAGCCTTAGATACTATAAATCCATCAGCATCAAATAGATAAATAATCTCTTCTATAAATTTGTAAAGCATAGATTCTTTATCTTTACCATAAACATTAATCTCTTTTTTAATTGGTTCTTTAATTTTCATGCCCCTTGAAAGAACGGATGAAACTGCAAGGGCACAACTCTCAAAAAGCTCATTAACACTTTTACCATAAGCCCGAAACTTGACTTCAGAAGTATGCCCAAGAAACTCAAATTTTTTAATCATTCAACTAACTAATCTCCAGCATATAAATAACTTAGTTAAAGTGCTTTTCTATTCTCCAGAATACTTGGAAGGATTGATTTTTAGTGCAACGTTCTCCAAGGGAATGAAATAGAGCTAAAGAGTTGTAAGGCGACACGATAATTTTATAAAGGATGCACCAACTATACTAAAAATGTCAACAGATATTGAAGAATTTGAATCTGCAGTTCTCTTAGTATGCAAAGCACATGAAGATTTGCAGAGAGTAAATCCTAATGATCCTTTATTATCCCATATAGTATTAGAAGAGCTAGGTTTTAAACCCAATCAAACTTATGAAAGAACATATGTAAGCCCACATCTAAAAGATCTTGAACCTCGCAGAGAACCCAGTGGGCAATTATTATTATTTGATTGGATTTATCCAAACTTATTCCAAGCAAGACTAATAGGATTGATGGACTATTATAAAGATTTATCTGTTGCTATAAAAAGAAGAAATTCCTGAGAGCTGGATTGACATTTGAGTCAGTTTCTGTTCGGCACGAAGCCAATTTCGAAGGGTAGTTGATGAAAGTGTCTTAATTTCCTAGTAACGAAAGATTTATAAATAATATTCGAGAGTGACCTCTCTTAAGGAGGCTAATAACGTTTAGTAATAATAGCCTCCCAA
>JBBSYC010000008.1:0-76329 GCA_038045445.1 Nanobdellota archaeon | reverse complement strand
ATCAGATTTTGTAGGAGAAATAAAAGCAAACATCAATACAGAAGTGCAGATGAGGACACGAGATGAAGCAGACCTCAACAGGTTGAAAACAAAATATGGCGAAGAAGTTTTACAATCTCTTATAAAAGCTTCAGTAGGGGTGGGGATGTTTGTGAACCCGTCATATAATCGATCTCTACCCTACTTTATCAACTTCAGACCTATTCTGCATAATACAAGACGTTTAAGTGATGAAATTTTAGAAAAATATAATTCTTATGGAGAAATAATAGAAGATTTAGAATATCAGATACAACAACTTGAACAAGAAAAGGTAGACACATTTGACCTTAAAATGGAACTTAAATTGGTAAAAGACAAACTAATGATAGGAAACTTTACGATAGTGGACATATATCTTGACGGCATAAGACCAAGAATTACAAAGCAGTGGGAAAAATTAGGTAAAAAACCTCGTGCAAAAGAGATAGAATTAGTTTCCGAAGATGATATAAACGCATCTCTTCAGGCAGCTAAGAAAGAAAGAGCTTCGTGGGAAAAAGACAACAAAACTCCTGAAAAAGAAAAAGAAAAACCAGCAGAGCAGTCATTATTAGATAAAATAGTAAAATCCTTTACATTTGACAATGGGATGATGGTTTCAAGTCTAAAAGAGCTCAAAGATTCACTCTCCTCCGTAGATAACACCATTTTTGCAGTTCACGTAAATAAAGATAAAAATGAACTCTCTTCTTGGATAGAAAAAGAAATTGATTCCGATTTTGGAAAAAGTATGATGGGGTTAAAAACAAAAGATTTGATAATAAATGCCATAGACTTATTTGATAAAAATCTTAAGGAAAAACAAAAAGCAAAAAAACAGGAAGAAGAAAAGAAAAATCAGAATGAAGCATAGTTTATTAAATCTAAATATACAAGATAGGTTATGAAAATGTCTCTTAATGAAATTTCTGAAAGAAAGATGGCTCTTTTAGTGTTGGGAGTAAGTTTAATTATTTCAGCTTTTTTATTCATGGGAAGTATAACTGGATATGCAGTTTCAACTGAAGGGCTAACAATCGCAAATATGGCTTCAATAATTTTTCTTTTATCCGGTCTTGCAGGAGCGTTATTCCTCCTTCGTAAAAAGAGCAATCTAAATAATTCCAAACAAACTGTATCAAGATTATCTAATAGACCTTCTCGAAAACAGATTAATTTAACTAATGAGAATGTTTATAACTCAAAGTAATTGTTAAAATGAATACAGACTCTACTTTAGAAAAGGAAGTTGAGGAATTTCTGAAAAGCCATAATCTCCAAGAGTCATTAAAATATCTAAAAGATACAATCCCCTCATCTATTAATAATGAATCTAAGGGTTTTTTACATGAAAAATTATTTAATCTTAGTCTATCTTCAGGAATAGGTCTATATGATATCGCAGAAAAAGCTGGAGACTTTTATGAGTCTGCATGGGCGAAGTCATTCACAACTTCAAAAGACCAAAACTCGGTTTTTAATGATAAATTGCTCCTGAAAAAAGCAAGAAAAATGTTTAATCTAGCTTTAAGATACTGTCCTGAAAACTCATCTTCACAAAAATATGGGATTAAAAGAAAAATAGAAGATATTGATTCCCAACTAAAACGTGAGCCATCCATATTTAGAAAAGCGCTAATCCTATTTGTATTCTCCAGTTTTCTTATTTCTATAATGATGTTTAGTACAAATATTACAGGTCTTGTAATTTCAGAAGGAAGTTCAAATCAAAGGTTTATTCTAGGAACAGTTTTATTCTTTTTTGGATTAGTTGGGATTTATATCTTAGCAAAATAAATTTAGTTAGAGTAAAAGTCGGACATAATAAGAAGTTGATAACCTTAAAGACCAAGAATAATATGCCCAAGAAAAGAATATAAATTAACTATTTCTTGCTATTTAATGATTCCCTTAAATGTAGTCCATCTTGCAAGACGTATCATCCCAAGTGAATGGAGGACGAATATTAATAAATTGAGTAGCTACGAAGATAAATCAAGTTTATCAGAGCATTTTCTTATGAGGTATTTAGAATATGAATATGAACACTTATTAAATCGTACTATAAAATATAAACTATTAATAAAAAACTTTAATTCCGTAAAAAATCGTCTCGAGATAATGCCCTCAAAGATAAAGATGTTAAGGATGAAATTCAGCATAGGAAGTTTTAACCATACAAATAGATTATTAAATAATATAAAGGGCGAAATATCATGCTTGGCATAAAAATATTTTCAAAAAAGAAGCTTTTAGATAAAGAATCAGATATTTCTACAGAATCGGCAGAAGATGAATCTGTTGAAAATGCGACTCTACAGAAAAGTCAGGACACAGATACAAAAGATGCAACTTCAATTTTAAAATTGAGCACGGATGTAGACAAACTTAAAGCAGCAGTAGAAGGTTTTAGCGAGGTAAGAACTAGCTTTACAGAAAGAATGTCTTCTTTGAATGAACAGATAGGAGAGTTAAGGGCAATGATTTTAGATAGAGACCGAACAATAAGAGATTTGGAATTAAAAGCAGTAAAAGCGGCAGATTTGGTTGAAACAGTGCAACCAGAAAAATTCATGATTGAAATTCAAAAACAAGATGCGCATTTTGAAGCACTTAAAGCAAATTTAGAAGGCAATGAATCAATAATGGATCACTTGATGGAAGAACTCAAGGAATTGAGAAAGAAACTCGACTTCTTTAGGGGAGTAGAAGAAGTCGTTAGACTAAGTGAAGAAGTAAAGAAGGAGTTGATAGACATTAAGAAAGTTGAAAGTTCCATACATGTCAACGGAGACAAAATAGAAATAATTTATTCTGACATTCGCAAAAAACAAAAAGAGTTAGACTCATTTTCAGATTCACTTCAAGAGCTAAATGCAGGAATGCAACAACATACAAAGGACATAGACTCAATAAATTTGAGAATAATGAATTTTGCAGATAAAGGAGAAGTAGAGCAATTAACAGGCAAAATTGAAAGATATATGGGTTCTCTGAAGGAACTTAACAAAACATCATCTTTATCTAAGGACTTGTCTGTTCTTCGTCAGATGCTTGGAAATGGTTCAAAGTAGTTTTTCTTTATAGTATCATAGTATTATTATTAGCAAGATTTATATAATACTCTAAGCTTTCCAAGAAGTGGTGAAAAAAACTACTAGTATCAAGATAGAAGAAGATATCTGGAAGGAAGCAAGAAAACACTGTATTGATGAGGATATGGAAATTTCTTTGTATCTTGAAAACTTAATAAAAAATGATCTCCGTAAAAAATAAGATCCTTAAATATCAGTCAAAATGTCTAATTAGCTTAGAAGTATTCCTTTTCATAGCAATAGGAATTTTTTGGTTTTCAATAGCAAGTGCAGTTGAACCCTTTGGAGCATCTGTAGTTAACGGTTCTACAAGTAGAGCATCTCCAAATTCACCCGAGTCAGTTCCAGCACAAGCAGGAAATGTTACAGAACTTACAATATCAGGTTATTCAGTAACTCAAACATGGCAAGGTTACTTTGGAAATGTTACAGGTACAATACAGCTTGCAAACGCTAATAATCAGGCTATTTACAATTGGTCTTTAGCAAGTCCACAAGGAGAAGTCTATGCTTCCACAAACTCCACAATAACCTGGGGCTCAATACAATGTTTCAATTTCACCGCAAATGGAACCCAAGGGGGCATAGGTGGAGAAACTGCTGGAGCAACAAGTGTAGGCGGTTTGAATCTCACACAGTTAGAATCTCGTTTTAATATAGCCTCATTTGATGCAGACGGAGTTAACAACACATTCACTCTTCAAGACCATGACGCATTCTTTACAGCAAACTTACAATTTTCATCAAATGAATGCAGAAGCACAAGAGTTTACAGTTCAAGTGGTGCAGTCGACCAGCAATTTGAAGAAGTCCTTCTATACGAGCCAGCAACAAGAAGCGTTGTGTTCGCATCTTTAATAGAGCAAAATTTGGCAGGATTTGACAATGCAAATCATGATTTTGAGATGCTAGTTTTAGAAGATGGACATGGCACAGATACATCTTCTACACCATATTTCTTCTTTATAGAATTAGAATAATTTTTATAAGTCTATTTTACTAAATAATTAAATACTTTAATAAGTAAACTATATTTATTAATTAATAAACCTTTATTATAAAAAAGGTTAATTTATTAATTAAACAAAAGACTTAAATAGGCTGTTTGTTTTTTTGTCACATGAATGTTGATGCCTTTTTTGGAACTCCCCGATGGCACATTCTGGAGATTGTGGCAGAAAAACCAGTTTCTCCTTCAGATATTGCTCTATCTCTGAAAACTTCTGTTTCATATGTAAGCCAGCAACTAAAACTTTTAGAAGCTGCAGGGTTAATCATAAAAGAAAAAACAGGTCTTGCAGATAAGGGTAAGCCACGTTCACTTTATTCTATATCTCAAGATTTTTTTCATCTAACTATCTTGTCAAAGGGTTGGTCTTCAAAAAAAGTGATTCCTCTAAGTGATTATCACAGATTCATGTTAAAATTTTGGTTTTTTGATGACAAAAATCTTAATAAATTCGCCCATAAGTTTTATCCAGTTTTAGAAAAGTATATCAAAGAAGTAGATGGGGTTTATCTCAAAGCTGAACCTCTTGAGATAATTATAGTTTCAAGTTTGAAACTTATCAAGCAACAGGTGGAAGCAATAGCTGAAGATATCTCTCTCAAGTGCAAAATAATGCTTATAAATCGAGAGGAAATAAAAAAATTTTCGGGATTAATTTCTATTTATGCTCCAGAAAGAATCGTAGAATTTAAACAAGAAAAAGGTGAAAAACAATGAAAAAAATATCTCTAATCTTACCCTTAGTATTGCTCATAATTTTATTAACCTCTTTCTTATCATTGGCTCAACCATTTGGAGCAGAAATCTCATCCGGAAATCCCTCAAGGTCAAATTCGAGCAATTCTCCAGGTAATGCAACCACATTCGCGGGAAACGTTACTGAATTGAGCATAGTAGGAAACACAATAACTCAAACATGGCAAGGTTATTTTGGAAATATTTCAGGAGGAATAGAATTAACAGATGCAAATTCAAATAATTTGTATAACTGGACACTTGTTAATCCGCAAGGAGAAGTCTATGCTTCCACAAACTCCACAATAACCTGGGGCTCAATACAATGTTTCAATTTCACCGCAAATGGAACCCAAGGGGGCATAGGTGGAGAAACTGCTGGAGCAACAAGTGTAGGCGGTTTGAATCTCACACAGTTAGAATCTCGTTTTAATATAGCCTCATTTGATGCAGACGGAGTTAACAACACATTCACTCTTCAAGACCATGACGCATTCTTTACAGCAAACTTACAATTTTCATCAAATGAATGCAGAAGCACAAGAGTTTACAGTTCAAGTGGTGCAGTCGACCAGCAATTTGAAGAAGTCCTTCTATACGAGCCAGCAACAAGAAGCGTTGTGTTCGCATCTTTAATAGAGCAAAATTTGGCAGGATTTGACAATGCAAATCATGATTTTGAGATGCTAGTTTTAGAAGACGGGCACAACGCAGACACATCAATAACACCTTATTTCTTCTTTGTAGAGTTAGATTAATTATATGGAACAAATTATTTTAATAATTCATTCGTTGATTACCTTTCTAATTTTTTCAGCCCTCATTCGTTCTTTTTTCAAATATAGAGATTCTTATCTAAAACCCCTAACTATTCGCCTTGCAATTATTGGAGTTATAAATTTAGTGTTGGTTTTATACAATATTTTATGGCTGTTTGGTTATTCAGAGTTCACAATAATTGATTTTATTTATATTTATACAGCAGTTATTATTGCACAATTACCTTTTATATTGTCCATTTTTTCAAAACTATCTCAAAATAAGAGTCTTAACATTCTTTTGCTTCTATATTTCCCGGGGTTATTCACATTTTTTATTTCTTTTAATTATCTATCAATTAGTTTAATTGCAATATCTTTTTTCATATTCTTTATAGGATTAATAATCTCAAAAGATTTTATTAAATCTAAAAAAACATTCATTTATGGACTTGCATACTTTATAATATCTTTAATATCCCTTTTTCTATCATTATTCAGGCAAGACTTATTTCACGCTTCAAGCACAATATCCCTTTTAGTATTTTTACTATTTATCCATAATTTAATTGAAAATATATATTCTTATAAAATATATGACTCCGTAGAAAAACCAAGGAAAAATAATTACCTAATCACATTTTCAAAATACTTCGCATTCATAATATTTTTTACAAGTATATGTCTGATGTCTACAATAGTAATTCATGAATTTGGACATGTGGTTATAGCAAAATTTTTTGATTGCGAGTATAAAACTATATTCTTTAAAGAAGGTTCATATCCATATACAGAAGTGATATGTTCTGATTCAAATTTTCATAAAATTTCTCTTTTAGTTGGAGGACCGTTATTACCAATAATATTTGCAATAATTCTACTTTTATTTGCAGAAGGTTATTTTATGAAAGAATTTTCAATTTTAATGATTGGATTTAATTTCATAGCCTCTTCAAAAGATTTGACAAATTTATCTTTATCTTCAAATTTAATTATATTATTCGTTTTAGCCGGTTTATTCTTTTTAACAATGGGGGTAATATCTCTTTCAAATTCAAGGTTTGAAGAGGTAGTAAAAGATAGTGCGGAGAAATAAGTCTCATGTATACAAAAGACATCTATAAAGCTTTTATAGGGAAGTGCAATTTATTAAATATGAAGAGGACAGTAATAGTATCATTTATTCTTGCAATTTTTTTATTCTATTGCTCATCTTATGTTTCGGCAAATTTTGTATGCGGAGAAATCTCTGGAAACAATTCTCAATTTTCTCCTTGGCTTAATGTAGTAATCTCTTATGTAGGTCAGGCAAATTACACTTCATCATGTAAGATAAGCCCAAGTAATCACAGATTTTGTTGTGATCCTCAAGAAATAAGGCAAGTAGCGTGGCAGATAGGTAAGAATATTACTGCAAGGGTATCCAATAAAAATCCCCCATTATTTACTCAACCAGTATTGCTTACAATATCTGGAGAAGGATACGACCTATTTCCTTCAATGTATCTAAAAAAACCTCTTGAAATAGTAAATCCTAACAGGAGTTTTTTTATAAATGGCCAAACAACAAGGACAGAATTATTAATAGACCCACTATTTCAATTAGTTAATTATAGCATAACTTTTCCAAATTTATCAATATATAAAAATTCATGCACGCAGTGTACAAATGTTTCTTTAGATATAAACACTACAGACTATGGAAAGTATGGGCTGGAATTAACTGTTTCAGATACAATTGAAACGTTTTCAAACAAATTTGTATTCTATAAACTATCTTCTCTAACAGTTAACAGAAAATTATCCTGCAACGGTTGTTCAAATACAAGAATCCCTTTAAATTCAGATGTTAATGTAAGTATGACCATTAGGTCATCGCACCCATTAGAAGAAGAATTTTACGAATATATTCCAAACGATTTTGATATCCTTAGTGCAGACGGAGTCGTTTCAGCACACAATACCAGGTATAACAAAATTAAGGCAAATATTTCAGGAAATATTCAGACCCTAAATTATGTAATCGCTACACCGGAAACTTTTCTTTCAAAGAGGTATTTATTTTTTTCTTCGTTAAGAGACACAGTAATAAGCACGTCAACTATTACTCTATATAGACTTTCATTTTTAAGCTTTATTTCAATCAATCAAGGCAGAGGTAACAGTTTCAAAGAAAATTCAGTTTCCTCATTTTTAATTATTTCTCCGCAAAATGCCCTATCTCTTGTACCAGAGGATGAGTTTGTAGAAAAAGTGGCAGTATTTCCAAAAAATGAAATTTCAGGAGCCTCATTATACTTCATCCCAAATAAAATAAAAAAAGGCAACATTCTTTCAGATTTTAGTATTTCAACAACTATTCCCAGAGAATCAATAAACAATGTCTTACTTATGTTACGCATACCTTTAGTTGCAGTTAAAGATACCAAACACTTAAAATTAGAATATCTGCAAAATAAAAAATCCTCTTCAATAAGCATACCCTTAGAGTTTTACAAAGAAGATAAAGACGCAAGATACTACAGGGTTTATTTCAACAAAACAGGTAATTTTATTTTAACAAACAATGATTAACAAAAAAGGGATAATCTTGATGGGAATAATAGGAATAGTTCCAATAGTCATAGCTATCTTAATTTTCCTTTTTTCAATTTCTACTGCAGACGAAACACAGTCAATCTTATTAGGGGAATCAATAAAAATTCCATTAGACGATTCAATAAATCATCTAAAAATAGAATCCCCATCTGGTGTGAAAATATTAAAACCTAAAGATAATTCGTTTATTTTCAAACCCTCTGAAGAAGGAGTTTATAAGATAACCTTAACAAGCGAAGAAGAGACCATCGTTAAAAACTTTTTAGTGTCTAACATCATTCAAGATTCAGAAATAGATTATTTGCAAGAAATAGAATCAATATCTGAAGCAGGTAGTTTTGTCTTAGAATCTGGAAATTTTTCTTTTGATTCAATAAGTTCAATATCTCTGACTGATTCACAATCAAACAATTTTAATTCAAGAGAAATGGTAAATATTTCTTCAGTAAATGACCAAATTTTAATTAATTTAAATGAGAGAGCATTCAAGCCAGGAATTTACTATCTAAATGCGTCTTTAGAAAATGGAAGAGTCATAGAAAAAGAGTTTGCTTACGGTCTTATAACGATGAATACTAAGAAAAGTGTTCACCAATCGGATGAAGAAGTTGAGTTCGAAATAGCTTTATTAAATTCAGCAGGAGCTGGAGTTTGCAATGCTTGGATAGAAGTAGAAGTAATAACTCCTAAAAATCTTACAGAACTTTTTGATTCATCCCACATAGTTCCTTCAGATGAATGTGGATTATATCAGTTAATTTATAAAAATAGTCTACAAGGAGAATATGATGTAAAATTAAGAACAAAACTTGATTCCAGAGATATATCCTTTAAAACATCATTTCTCGTAGACAATAATTATCCTTACAATATAATCAGATTAGCAGACACAAAAATAGACCCAACCCAGCAAGATTGGTTTGAGGTAATTATAAACATAAGTTCGGTGAAGAACACAAACGAATTACTAATAAAAGAATATGTTCCTTCAGTATTCAATATAACTACTAACGCAGAAGTTTCTATTGAAAACAATGCAAAGGTTTTAACATGGAATATTTCATCAGATAACGCTTCAGTTTCATATTCTTATTCAGTTCCAGATATTTGGCCTTATATGTATTCTCTTGGAAAGCTTACAGTAAATGAAGAAAAAGAATACCGCCCATGGTATATTGCGGTTGACCCTTTAATTTCAGTTACAAATGTCTCAAGTCAAGATATAGCTCTAGCTACCTTAGATAATAGAACATTTGCAGTAGCTTGGATACAACCTTCTCCCATTTCATTACAGTTTAAAATATACGATACAAATGGGACAAATAAAACATCAAACGTTACAGTCACAACAGGTCTTGATGCAGATTCCAGAGTTTCAATAACTGCAATAAATTCAACAAGTATGATAATTGCATGGGATGATGGGGATGTGGGAAGTGAAGATGGAAATGCTCGAGGTTACACAAGAATAGGCACTCCTTGGTTTAATCAGTTTGAATTTGAAGCAGCTGTAGGAACTCCGGCGGTAGATGTAGATGTAATTCCAATGGTTGACCGTTACCATATTTGTTATATTGACGACGGAGAATCAGACGCAGATATTAAATCTTATAGATATTCAGCACCCGCAACTCTCGTAGGGACTGAAACAAATCTTGATGGTGCAGCAAATCCAGATCTATCTCTTCAAAATCTATTCAAGTGTTCGGCAGTTAATGAAAGTAGATTCGTAGCTTTCTGGTTTGATGACAGTGGAGACACAGCATCATATGCAATACTTAATGAAACAAGAGGAGTTATAACAACACAAACAAATATCGATTCAATAGGCACAGCAGGACAAGTAGCAGTAACCAGCTTAAATCAAAACAGTTTTGCAATGGCCTACTACGATTCTGTTTTACAAGACATAAAAATTTCTATAAGAGACTTAAACAACAATGCAATTTTAGGAATAACTACAATAGATACAGCATCGGGAGCAACTTCACAAGTAGCAATAGCAACAGTAAAGAACCGAACCGAAAACAAAGATTGGTTCGTTGTAGCTTGGAATGACAGAGATGCGGATGCAATAAATGCATCGGTCTTTAATTCAACAGGTTCAATGAAATATCATTACACTTTAGCAACAGACGAGAATACTACTAATCTCTTATTTGACATTTCTGGGATAGATTCATTACTAAATCAAGGAATATGTGATGAAAGATATATTTTAGCATATACAAATGACACGGGTTCAGTTGTTACAAAGACTCTCAATTTAGATGGAAGCGACTGGTCAGGATACTGCGATTTTGATTCTCCTTTAGTAAATATAACCTTTCCATTAAACACAACATACCCCTTGCAATCAATGAATATCAACGTCACTTTAAATGAACTTGGGAGTGAGGTTAAATATACTCTAAATGATGGAGTAACCAACTTTTCACTGTCTTCTTTAAATTATTTAGATTGGAATGCTACAAATTCATCAATTGCAGATGGGAGTTACACTCTTAAAATATTTGCAAATAATACAAATGGTTTAAGAAACGACACTTCACAAGTAACATTCAGCATAGATACAAAACCTCCATATATTTCAATAAATTCTCCTCCCTTCAATTTAACTAATTATTCGACATCGTCAATTTTATTTAATCTTACAGTTGATGAGGTTGCAAATAGTTGTGTTTATACATTAAACAATGGAGTGAATAATATAACTCTTTCAACGATAGATTCAATAAACTTTAACGCTACAAATTCATCAATTGCAGACAGATTATACAATTCAATATTTTACTGCAATGATACTTTTAACAATATCGCGACAAATTTCACATTTTTTAGAATAGATACAATCCCCCCATTGGCTTCAATATCAGAACCAAGAAATATAAACTACACAACAAACTCTATAGAAATAAATATATCTGTTTCAGATTCGGGAACAGGTGTCCAAAACTGTTATTACACTATAGATAATGGAGCAACAAACACTACTCTTTCAAATTGTGAAAATAGTTCATTTACAAGTCCTGAAGGATGGGTAAATTTAACTTTATACGGCGAAGATTTTGTAGGAAATCTAAATAGCACTTCCAAAAGTCAGTTTTTCGTAGACTCAATAAAACCTCTGATAGGTTTTGTAAATCCCACACCTTTAAATGGTTCATCAAGAGAAGATACTTTTCTCTTTATTAATGTCAGCGTAACAGAATCAAACTTTGCAAATATAACCTATGAAATTTATAATATTAGTTCAGGTTCAAACCACCTTGTGAATAGGACAACTTATGATTCTCTTGTAACCTCAATAAATTTCACCAATTTAGATAACTCCTTTTCAAATTATACCTATCAAGTAAGCGTTTCAGATATATTGGGAAACGTGAATTCAACAGTAATGAGAACAGTCACTTTAACTTTAGGAGATATCTCACCTCCAGACATATTCTTTAACACTCCTTCAGCAAATAATTATTTTTATAATTATTCTTCAGTTTACTTTCAAGTAGAACTATCTGAAGAAGGAGATTTAGTTTGGTATTCAATAAATGACAGTTTAACAAATTACACCATGCAGACAACTAACAATATCACGTGGAACGCTACAAATTCATCAATTGCAGATGCGAATTATAGGATTACAGTTTATGCAAACGATAGTGCCGGAAATTCTGGTTCACGTTCAAGAAACTTTTCAGTGGATACAATGAGACCCTTAATTTCATACGGTGAAGGCACAGAGCAGCCATTTGCAAATGTTTCTCTAAATTGGATATTTGTAAATGTCAGTGTAATCGAATTAAATGAAGAATTAATTAACTTCACACTTTATGATTCAGGTGGTTTAGTAGCATCTACATACTCAACAACAGGTCTAAGAGACGTTAACTGGACAAGTCTCCAAGATAAAGACTATTTTTACAATGTCACAATAATAGACAAAGCAGGCAATAAAAATTTTACCGAAACAAGAGTAATAAGAATAGATACAACAACTCCCTTAGCAATTTTATACTCTCCGCAAAATAATACCTATTCAAACTCACGAAATCAAAATCTCACTGTGAATGCAACAGATAATTTAGGACTCGCAAACGCAACACTTTTTGTGTATAACAGTTCTTCAAGTCTTGTTAATCAAACTTTCATATTTAATTATGGAACAAGCTCATTATTTGGGGTGAATATTACTCTACCTTACGACGACAGTTTTACATGGTTCTTTAAAGTGCATGATTCAGCCAACAATATGAATATGACCGATAATCAAACATTATTAATTGATTCTACAAACCCTCTAATTTCGTTTTCAGATGGAACAGAATCTAACAATTCAGTATTTGAAAGAGACTGGATATTTGTAAATGTCAGCGTAACAGAATCAAACTTTGCAAACATAACCTATGAGCTTTACAACAATACTGCAGGCATGACTCTTGTGAATAGGACAACTTATGATTCTCTTGTAACCTCAATAAATTTCACTGGCTTAAATAGCGAGAATGTAACCTACTATTATAATACAAGCACAAACGATTTAATGAACAATTTTAATCTCACAGAAACAAGAACCATTAAGTTAGCAGACATCACTCCCCCTACTCTTTCATTGATAGAACCCCAAAATAGAACCTACTTTAGCAACGTAAGCTTATTGCTAAATTTCACAGTTTCAGATGTTCATTTAAGTAATTGTTGGTATAATCTAAATCAAGAGTCAAATATCACATTAAGTTCGTGTCAAGGCACAGAATTTAATGTTTCAGAATCAAATCACATTCTTTATTTATATGCAAACGATTCTCTCGGACTAACTTCCTTAACGAATGTAACCTTCTCCGTAAATAGTAGTCTATTAAAATTAAAAAAAGGAATTCTTTCTTATGGAGAGGGAACGGTTCAAATACCTCGATATAGGGTATGGAACGGAACAGGATTTGGCTCTGAATTGAACGCTTCAACTATCGGAGGAACTCTGGAGTGGATAAGATCTCGCTCAAGTCCCACAAGAGATGAGAATATTTTAGTAACAGCAGATGCATTGGATGATATCAATGTTCAAGTGAACAGCAGTCTCAATGGAGTAAATTGTTGGCACAATGGAACTGCTTGTGGTTCAACTTGGGAATTGACTTCCACTTCAACAATAATCAACAGATTAAAAGTTGATGTAGCTTATGAGTCTAAAGGTACCGAAGCATTAGTGGTTTTTTCACAAGGAAACTCTACTCCAGCATACACTATTTGGAACGGAACATCCTTCAGTAATATCCAAGGAATTCCTCAAACACTCATAGGAGCAGGCGTAGTAAGTTATGTCAAATTACAACCTCATCCATTCAAAGAAGAAATAGCAATGATTATGTCAAATACAAGTGCCCTAAATATAATTATTTGGAACGGGACGGAGTGGGGGTGTCAGCCATCTTCACTTCCATCAACACTCCTAACCCCAGAGGTTTATCAACATGCAGATTTAGCATATGAACAATCATCCGGAGCGCTTTTTGTAGCAAGTTCAGTAAATGGAATAACTGAAATAGATTATACAACTAAAGAAGACGGTAGCTGTTCATATACAACAGTTAGAACTACCAATCTTTTGGAAGAATCGGAAGAAATAGTTATAAATGCAAGACCAAACAGCGACCATATAATTCTCTCTATGCATGATATAGGTTTAGAAGATATGGAATCTATAGTTTGGAGTGGAACCCAAACACTTGCGCTTTCAGGTAATGAAATAGATATCTATCCAGATGTCTCTCCAGCCCAACTATTGGCCCCTGCATGGTCTGGAACAAGCGACTACGGACTCGCAATATATTCAGATAATGCCGTCAGTTTAAATATGGACTACTTTAGATTTAATATAAGTACTAATGCATGGGAAGGAGGAGCCACAGGACTCGATGCTTCAGGATTAACAGCCTTTTCAGATGAAGAACAAAATATTTTATCAAAAAGTTATCTTGATCAAAATAAGACTTTAGTAATTGTGCGAGATGACTTAGATGACTTATGGGCAAAAACATACGATGCAAATACAAATGCATGGATTCAGCCAGATGGAGGAACGGCTTTAGAAACGACAATATCCAGCGCAGGATTTCAATCCTTTGATTTTAATTTTAATTACGATACTAATGGCCCAGAAATCAGATTAAATTCCCCTGCAAGATATCACAATTCAACTTCAATATTGTTTAACATAACCTCTTTAGAAGATTCAACGGTTTGTTCTTATAGTCTAAATTCAGAAGATTCCATACAACTCAATTCTTTAAGTTCAAGGCTGTTTGAACACACAAATACAAGCATATTAGATAATCAATACAATGTTTCAATAACGTGTGAAGATATATGGGAAAATTCACGCACAACATTGTTTACAACAACAATAGATTCTACAAACCCTCTAATTTCGTTTTCAGATGGAACAGAATCTAACAATTCAGTATTTGAAAGAGACTGGATATTTGTAAATGTCAGCGTAACAGAATCAAACTTTGCAAACATAACCTATGAGCTTTACAACAATACTGCAGGCATGACTCTTGTGAATAGGACAACTTATGACTCTTTAATAACTACTATAAACTGGACAAATCTTTCAGCAGCAATTTATTATTATAATATCACTATAAATGATTTGGTATCAAACTTAAATAAAACAGAAACAAGAACAGAAGAGCTTAATAGAATAAGTCCTACTGTCGACTTCTTGTATCCTTCATCATATCTAAATATAACAAATTATCAAGTCTCTCAATTTAATTTCACCGTAAATGACTCTTCCCCATTAGTAAACTGCTCACTATATGGTAACTGGTCAGGTTTGTGGGTAATTAATCAGACAATTTTAAATCCTCAAAAAGAAACACAGCTCAACTTTTCATCAATAACAACTCAAGGAGATGGATTCTATTCATGGAATGTTTATTGTTATGATTACTTTGGAACATTAGGATTCAATTCAACAAATCATTCATTTTCAACTTTCATTTATCCAGAATCTCCTATAATCTACAATGTAACTCAGACATCAGAAGATGGAAGAGGAAATATAACCTTAATCTGGAACTCTTCAAACCACTCTTTAAGTTATAAAGTCTATGCAGGAACAAATTTTACTCAATTAAATTTAGTTACGGATAATACATCCACTAATTACACAGATAGCAATTTTGCAAATAACACGCGAAAATTCTATTTAGTTACTGCGGTAAATCCAGCAGGGGAAAATGCAAGCTCACAATACTTTGGAGCACATGTTTATACAATAAGGCATACGACAAATACTAAGAATTTAGTAGCATTTCCAACAAATTCTTCAAGAATAGATACAGCAAATAACACATTATACAATATTCCAAATATCACCAGCGTAGTTTTGTTAAACTCAACGATTCAACGTAAAATAACTTGTAATAAATTTTCGTGCCCTCAATTCCCAGAATGCACAGAAACAAATTGTGACTTTTCAATATCTAATGGGGTAGCTTACTCAATCTTCGTTAACAGTTCAGCTCCTTCAGCAATGAATTGGAGTCTTGTAGGAATAGTTCGCCAGCCTACAAATCTTACACTTATTAAAAATGCTTCAAGCTCAGGAATTAATTGGATTGCACTGACTGCAAACACATCTCTTAGAGTAGCTTCCAATCTACTAATAAATATTTCTGGTGCGGATGCGGTTTCATGGTGGAATTCAGAACTTCAAACTTCGCAAGGATTCATAAAAAATCCTCTTCCAATAGGTCCACCATATTTAGGAACAAATTTCACCATTCACATGGAAAGAGGGTATGAGGTTTCAGTTAACAGAACAGTAAATTGGTCTCAAGTCTAAATAGCTGACGAAAAGTAAGATTCTACAATTCCTGCAATTCCCAGAAGCACTATTGATATAAATATAAGGACACTAAAATCAATGCAGGTTCTAATTATTCTATCTTTAGAATAATCTCCTCTTATTATTGTAACAAAAAGTATCCCTCCTGCAAGAGCAGCCACAAAGTAGGCAACCATTTCAGGAATACCGTGTATAGCATACTTGAATAAAAGAATAGGTAGAGCAGAAATTCCAGTAGTGTTTTTTATTATTTCTCCAATAACAAAGCCTATGACACTTGCATTCCATGCAAGAATAAATACTGCTCCAGAACCATAGAATACTGCAAAAAGAACAGATATCCCCATTACTTTGAGATTATTTATAAAAATGGTAGCAAAATCTCCAAAAGCAACACTTCTTCCAGTAATTCTTTGAATGTTTTCAACCTCATTTTTTTGTGCTTCGAATAAGTTAGTGCTTAAACTTTCTGGAAGAATAATATTCCAGAACAAAAATGCAAGAAAAAAACCCACAAATAAATAAAAAATTAAAGCAATTACTCCAGAATGATGCTTCAGAAGACTTTTTTCACTTTCAAATTTACCCTCTCTTTCTTCTTCAATTAGTATTGCACCTTGTATTATATAAAGGCAAGAGATAGTTGTAAGAAAAACAGCAGTTATTGAAGAATATTCTGGAAAAAGCCAATTGCTACAGACAAGGGATAGAGAAGCATAAAAAAATCCCACAAGAATCATTTCAGCAGGATGGCGTTCTGCTTTGTTGGGATTAAGCAAAAGTTGAGATAGCCTCATACTCTTATTTCAATGTTAAACTATTTATAGACATTGCTTTCAATCAAGTCAACAGAACTTAAAGCTTAAACAATCAATTCGCTTAATCCCAAATAAATATTTATATAGTCAGTAATGGTATTTTGGTCATGAAAAAGTATTTTTTTTTATTAGCCACAATTTCATTTTTATTAATTCATCTGGTTTCGGCTCAAGAAAATCCATTTGAACAAGTGATTTCAAATTCTGAAGATTGGAGAGATGTTTATTCTATAGTTCATTATGGCAACTTAATCGGCGTAGATACACAGTTTCTCGTAAGTGTCAGGCATGGACCCCTTTTAATGAACGGTCTAAACAAACAAAACGCTATCCGAATAATAAGTTCAGACAGAAGACCCCAAGTAATTTCATATGAAAAAGATTTAGAAGCGAGAGGATTTAAGGTAGAAAGGGAGATTTCAGTTGACTCGGCTAATGAATATTTGATTCGAGAGTTAGAAGGTATAAATAATTTCATCGTTGTTGGAAGCACCTATGGACAATCCGCCATTGCAGTAGCTCCATACGCAGTCAAGTCAAAATCTTGGGTATTTTTTGCAGACTCCTCTAATATTGCCTCAATAAGTTCTATCCTTGAAGATATAAATGTTGAAAACCTTATAATTTATGGCCCAGTAGATAGAGAAGTCAAAGATGAGCTATCGGCATACAATCCAGAAATAATAGATACGGGAGATAGATTTGAAGATAATATAGAGATAGTTAAAAAATACATTAAAATCTTTCCAACAGAACAATTAGCATTTACAAACGGAGAATTTATAGAGAAAGGATTAATGAGCGGTTTTGACCCCATAATGTTCACTGGTAAAGATAATGTTCCAGAGCAAATACAGAAATATCTACAGAGCTCTGATTTTTCTGTAGGAGTTTTGGTTGGTTCTGATTTGGTAGGTGCAGCAACAAACATAAGAAGAAGCACAGGAATAAGTGTAATAGTTAAGTTTGCACAAGGGGCAAGAAGTGCCAGTGGACCAATAGCTGCCGTAGAGGGACTTGATTTATTTTATCTTCCAACTCCTGTAATGAAACTAACTATTCATTCGGCAAAATACAATCGTGCAAGTTCCCAAATAGAATTAACATATAAGAGTGATTCAAATGTCCCTGTTTATTTTAAAGGGACAATAACTCCTATTGATGAAAATGGTGAAGGTAGCAGATTTGGAGACACAGAATCAGTATTTATCTCACCAGGAGACTATAAAACCGTAATTTACCCCGGAATTAATCTGATTGGTGAAGACCTTTCATTGGATATATTTGCAGTCTATGGTGAGACTCCCTCGGCATTAGAGAAAATTCTTGAAACAAGAATTCAAATAGAACAAATAGACTCAATTGATGATTGCAACATAGAGATTAGGAGTTTAATATATAGTAAACCAAAAGACTCATTCATAATTAAAATAAAAAATCTCGAGAAAGCAACTTGTTGGGTAGATGCAGAGCTTTCAGATATGCTAATTGATGGGAGAAGAACAACTTTAGGTTCGGAAGGGAATATTCAACTAAAATCTGAAAAAAAAGGTTTGGTTATTATAGAACAAGAAATGGATGATTCAGATTTAGACAAGAATGCAATCGTAGATTTAACTGCTTACTATGGTCAGAGGTCTGACAGTCTAGTAAACATTCTTCAAGGCAAATTCCCTCTTAAAATACAAATTATATCTCCAACGACTATAATCTTGATAATTGCAATTATAATCTGTCTAATTTTAGTTCTACTTCTATTCAGAAGGCGTAAAAAGAAAGATTATTGGTAAACGAGAGATTATCAAAAATTTATAAATTTTTTTCAACTTCACCAAATAATTGTTTTATTTTATATAAATCTCTTTTTTCAAGTGTAGTTGAATACATCTTTATTTTCAATGGGATTCTCATAGAAATAATCCATGCAATATAAACATCTGAACCACTTTTTCTTTTATCGCTTATTTTTTTCTTTAAGGCCTCATATTTCTCATTTAAATCGGAAACAAGTTCTCTCTTTAACCAAAGAAGAGCTTGTTGCTTATCCGCTGATTGGGAAAACATTATTTTCAGCCCATTATTTTCTAAAACTGTTTTTTTATAATGTTCTGCTAATTGGTGATATTGTTTTTCAGTAATCAAATCAATAGTTGTATGTATCTCTTGTAAATCTCCTATCTTTATAATTTCTTTAAGTTTATCTGAATTTAAATCAACATCATCTTGTAGACCTCTTAATTTAGTTTCGGTCGAAATAATTTTTGAAGAACGGGAGGGATGAACAATTTTTTTACTATTAGAAAAATCCTCTTTTAACGGATTTTTATTTGTCTTTTTTCTTTTTATTATTCTTGTTTTCGATTTCATTTTTATTTTTAACCCCCTTAGAAATAAAATTACTTGGCGTTTCTTTTTTCTTTGAAATTTTCTCATGTCGAAGTGTTTGGAAACCACGCACTTTAGTGTGTGGAACACTTAGAGCATCCAAATCTTCAGAGTTAGGCTTATTAGAGGAACTCTCTTTAGCAACCCCAACATTAAATTGAACACCCGAATCAATTTTTATATTTTCTGCAGGTAGTGAAATGTTATTGTCTTTAGCAGGTTCGTTCTTCAAAACAGCCATATCTTTATCCTCTGCTTTTTTTTCATTAGTATTTGGGCTCTTGTCCAGAGTATCATTATTTTGAGGATTACTCTGAGTAGAAGAGGGATTTTCAGATTTAAGAGTTTCTATCCTTTTAATTAATTCATTCATGTTTTTTATTAACTCTTCTTTATTAGAACCAGTATAACTTATGGTTTCTCCATATATCTGTTTAACTCTGATAAACTGCTGAATTGCTAAGTCAATTTTTCCTTCTTTAAGCAGAGATTTCATATCTTGTATAACCACATAAAGATTGAGTAATCGCAACCTCTTCATATTTTTCATATATCTCACATAAAATATAATTGAAGACAATATCAATAAGATTATTATCAGAATAACCAAATTAGATTTAATGAATGCTCCAAGAATAAATCTTTGACCTATAATGAGCGTATCTGCCGCAAGAATGCTTTCGCCTTCAATAGTAGCCCTTGCATAAAATATGTACTCTCCAGGTTTAGTTTCATCAGTAGACCTCAACTTTTTATAAAACTCGATTTTTTGAGATTGAAATGAAAAATCTTCTTGATTAGAGTCTATTACGTTTCCACTCAAATCTCTAATTGCATAATAAATTGTTCCAGAAGTGGCTAAGATATCTTTTAGACTCTCAAGAGTTATATTTGCATAAGCCTCTTTTCCTTGTTTTATGAACTGGTAATCTTCCGGGATTTGTAGCGATAAGTTATATTCGCTTATTGAAGGATTAACTATTATTGAAACTGGAATGGTAATAGTTCTTTGATTTACTCTAACAAATATGCTTCCAAAATAAATATCGGGAGTCATAAATCTATCTACTTTAATTTCTATTACTACTGTTTTAGATTCTCCTGGAAGAAGTTCAAATGCAGATTCACTCATGCTTATCTCGAAAACTTCAAGCCCCAAAATAGTTATATTAAAATTAAGTATCTGATTACCCGTATTAGTAAATTTCAAAATTATTGTTTCAGTATTTCCCTGTTTAGTTTCCATTTTAAAAGATGAAACTTCAGGGTCAATCTCAAAAGTATAAAGCTCCTGTGCTTTTTTAATGTTAATGTCTCCTTTCGAATTTGAATTACTTGAACCATTTGACGAATTTGATTCTCCACTTTCATCAGGATAAGAAACAACAAAACTTTCTGTATTTGTAACATTAGTATTACCTGCACTATCCTTTGCATAAAATCTCCAGTAAACTTGAGAACCTGGTCTCGCACTTATCTGAACTCCTTCATAAGACGTAGCATTAGTTCCTGTAAGTGTTTGTGAAGTATAATTCTCCCATTCATTATTCTCACTTATTGAAAATATAGATTCTTTAAGTCTCAAATTATCTGTCCAAGTAGTAGAAAAAATAACATAATCATTTTGATATATTGTAGCTCTGCTTTTAGAAGGATTACTCCACCATGGGGGAATAGAGTCATTAGTCACATTTATGAAAACTCTATTACTCTCTTCAGATAAATAGCCATCACTAGCCGTAAAGGTAATATTTCTAAGCCCCTCAAAGTTAAAATCTGGATAAAATGAAACGTTTGAAGAGTTTCCAGATTGATTTATAGAAACACTAATATTTTGCACGTCAGAATAGGAGTAAGTCAGAGTTTCATTATCAAAGAAGTAAGAATTTAAGTCCAGTGCATTAGTAACGTTAGCACCCATTGCGATAGTGATATTGGGAATTGTTCCTGAAAAAACAGGTCTAAAGTTTTCAGAGGTAACATTAATCCCAGTATTTACATTATTTTGGGCGTGTACAAACCAAATAAATAAAATAGCTAAAACCACAACCATAATCTTCTTAATTAGCATAATCTTATTTTTCACCAGACTATTTATTTCTTCAGTTCACAGTAATTTTTCGAGTGTTTAATATCTCTCTAAACTCAAAATTCAAACAAAAAGGTTTATATATCAATTAGGTCTTAAATAGTTACTAAAAAATGCCTAAAAAAGAACAAAAAAGTAACTATTTAAGAAGCGAGACAACAGTAGTAAGGGGAACAATTACCACAAGCCAGCAAGAGATAATTCAAGGACTCATAGGAGTTTTAGGCAGTAACGAACAAGACGTAGTGAGTAAGATATTGACTCTATGGATGTATAACGAAGGCTTTTTAAAAAGAAAGGGACATGAGTCCTCGGAGGTATGATTAGATGTCTAGTATAGTTCTTGATCCTTTGCGTACTTCTATTTTTTTGGCAGTAATGATTTTATTATCTGTATTGACAGGATTTGTTGTTTTAGGACAAGATTTCATAGAAGAAATATCTGATTTAGTTCCAAATGAAATTTCAATTGAAGAGAATTCAGAAGAAACAATCAATCCATTTTTAGAAGAAGTTACTGAAGAAACTTCCGAAAACAATGAAACCCTAGAGAATGCCGAAATTCCTCAAGCATACTCTGAAAATCCAGAACAAGAAAATAGCTCCGAAAATATCTCTCAAATTCAAGAAAATAAATCAGAAGAATTAATCCCCTACACAAAAACAAAAAATGGTCTTATGGAAATAGAAACTTTAATTGAAAGAGATTCAGACATTTCAATAACAAAAGAGGAAAGCATCGAATCATCTTCAGAAGATTCACTCATAAAATCCCTAACTGTGTCAAGCGATATTCATTTCAATAGACCTCTAAGAGTTTACACAAATATTCCAGAGATTGAAGATGTAGAACAAGTTCATTTATATTGGACCAATTCAAACCAGGAAGAAGAAGATAGAATTGATGATCCATCGTTTGAAGTAGAGTTCCATGATGAAAATTCAAACGGGATGTATGAACGCATTTCTTTTATTGTGCCTCATCTTTCAGATCAGTCTTTTAGAATAATCATTAATTTCACAACATCTTCAAATTCTTCCTCATTAATCCTAAATAGAATTTCAGCACCTTCAGGAACAATAAATTCAATACAAGAATTAAATTTTCAATATTCTTTAGATTATGCACATCTAAACGACATTTTGTGCAACTTTAGTATATCAAATAGCGAAAGGGAGATTTATGGGCTTATTGCACACCCCCATAACGAATCTTTAACCATATCTTCAACAAACCTATCAAATGGAATTTATTCATGGACACTTGAATGTTACGATTCAGTTAATGGTTCAATAAATTCGTCATTGTCTGAAACATTCTCGGTTAATTTAGATTATTCTTTGACTGTTAATTTCACAACCTCTTCAGACACGATTATCATGGGCCAGAACGTTCCGTTTCAATTAAATTTGAATTCATTAGACAACCGTAGTATATATTACACAATTTTCTTTGGAGATGGTTCATCTCTTGGACCAGTATTTGATAGAAACATAAATAGACTAATAACTCACAATTACACCTTAGCAGGCACTTACAATGCCTCAATAAGCGTAATAGATGGGTTGTCTTTAATAACAAAATCCCTTACAATTAATGTTCTAACTCTGTCAAATTTGAGTTCAAATAATTCTTCCCCAATAAGTTTATCTTTAATATCCCCTGCAGATGATTCTTCCATTTCAACAACTAGCATAAATTTCACATACTTGCCAACAGGGAATGTATCAAATTGCAGTTTCAATTTATATTATTATAACAGTAGTCAAATAGGAGAAAGAGTATATTCTTTAGTTAATAAAACAGTAATTTCAGGAGTAGTTTCAATAGTTAATTTAATTAGTTTTGATGAAGGAGATTATTCTTGGGAGGTTGAGTGCAGAGCAATAAATAATTCAATGGTCTCCAAGACTCGAGATTTTGAATATTTTTCAAGCAATTCAAATCAGACACAATCAAGATTGTTTCAGAATAAAACTTTTGAGGGAGATTCCAAAATAAGAGATCTTTTAGACCGAATAGAATCTTTTTTGGGATATGAAGGGTATAGTAGAGAAGAACAGGAAGCAATAGAGATATTGGGAATAAATAAGGAAATGATATTCTATCAAAAGAAATTAGGTCAAATAAAACAAGACCTTCAAAACGATATCCAATTCATAACAGACGCAAAACGCAGAGAGGAAAGGCGTCTTGAGCTATATGAAGAGTTAGAAAATATATCCAGAAGCATTCCAAATTCAATAGAAGTTTCAGATTCAGGAGATTTTGTAAAGAATAGGGTGGATTCATCAATAGAAGAAGTAATAGATAAATATATTTCAGCAAAGAATCTGGAACTAAGTCGTGGCGAGAGGAAAAGAATGATTGAACATACAGAAGAATTACAGGAAAATCTAAGGGTTTCTACAAGATACTTAAAAATATCTTTAGAATACAAAGACGAAGAAAAACAACTAACTTTGATTGTGAAAACTTTGCAAAATGCAGATGATTCTTCTTTCGAGGTTCTTGAAGTTATCTCTCAAATAGCTCAAGGAGAATCTCTAATGGTAATGATCCCTAATGAAATTGTAATCTCTAAAGAAATGTTCTTGATTAAATCAGAAGACTTAGAAGATAATAAGTTAGTCTACAATATAAACGGACATCTCTCGCAGGAAAATATAAAGAAAATAGATTCCCTACTTTTTGAAGAAAAAATAAGTTCATCATCTAACAGAGTAACAGGTTTTACAATTCTTGGTTCGTTTAATAGTTTTGGGGGAATTTCAATAATCTTTGGATGGTTTATAGTAATTACTCTTTTAATGACTGGAGGAATTTATTCATACAAAGAAAGAAAATATGGGAAGTATGCAGAACATTCCCAAATAAAAGAGATTATCCGCCTTATTCAAAGAAGTAAATCATTTATTGCTTCAGGAGATATAGAGAGCGCAAAAAGTATTTACCCTCATATGGCAGAGATATATTCAAGAGTTCCAAGAGGAGCCAAAGCTATGATTTATGAAAAAATTAATTCCTTTTGTAGAGATTTAGCCTATTATGAGGCACTTCTTTTAATAAAAGATTATTCAGATTTAATCAAAGAGGGAATGAATGAGCAAGCGCATGAAGTTTATAGACGTATTCAAGAGTTATATCTTTCAATATCTGAAGAAAACAAGCCAAGAATATATGAGCAACTTAAGAGATTTGTGTAGGGAACTTTGAGTTTTTTTGCAAAATTTCACCTAATGTAAGTAAATATCCTTAGAAATTAATCGTCTATAAATTTTTTAAAAAAGAAAGATTTAAATATACAAACGGTTTTTATCCTCAAAAGATGGTGACAAAGAACGCGATGATTAAGAATTTGAATCTGAATATTCTATTAACTTTTACATTTATGCTTTCTCTATTTCTTTTACCTTTATCAATTGCTGTTGAACCTTTCGGTGCATCAGTTACAAACGTTTCAACTTCAAGAGCTCCTGCAGACACCGCAGGTAATGCAACAGCATTTGCTGGAAACATTACAGAACTTACAATATCAGGTTATTCAGTAACTCAAACATGGCAAGGTTACTTTGGAAATGTTACAGGTACAATACAGCTTGCAAACGCTAATAATCAGGCTATTTACAATTGGTCTTTAGCAAGTCCACAAGGAGAAGTCTATGCTTCCACAAACTCCACAATAACCTGGGGCTCAATACAATGTTTCAATTTCACCGCAAATGGAACCCAAGGGGGCATAGGTGGAGAAACTGCTGGAGCAACAAGTGTAGGCGGTTTGAATCTCACACAGTTAGAATCTCGTTTTAATATAGCCTCATTTGATGCAGACGGAGTTAACAACACATTCACTCTTCAAGACCATGACGCATTCTTTACAGCAAACTTACAATTTTCATCAAATGAATGCAGAAGCACAAGAGTTTACAGTTCAAGTGGTGCAGTCGACCAGCAATTTGAAGAAGTCCTTCTATACGAGCCAGCAACAAGAAGCGTTGTGTTCGCATCACTTATCGAAGAAACTTCCGTAACAGGTTTCAATAATGGAGATAATGATTTCGAGATGCTAGTTTTAGAAGATGGACATGGTACTGATGTAAGTGCTGTTACATACTTCTTTTTCGTAGAGCTTGAATAAAGAGAGTACAATGGTCTATGAAGAATACAAAAAGTCATTAAAGAATAGTCTTCGAGTAGAAGTACCATTGGTTCTGTTGTTTATAATAGGAATATTCTTTTTACAAACATTTTCATTTACATCTGCAGCACCAACTGGACCAGATACAATAGGTATAGTAAGCAATGAGACTTCTACAACTTTGTCAGGTTACAATCTCAACATTTCTGGAGGAAGAATTGCAACAATAAACATTACTACATCTACACAAAATGTCCGATGGAAAGCTTTCGTAGGTAATGTTACGGGTAGTTTTGCTTTAGATGATGCTTCGGGAAGCACGATATATGATTGGTCACTAACAACAATTACAGGAGAGATTTATGCAACTAGAAATTCATCAAGCATATCGTGGGCAACTTTGAATTGTAGCAATATAACAACTCTTGAATCTGAAAATATAAGGATGAACCATACACAAGTTAATGATAATATCACTCGCACTTTTAACAATGGAATAAACGGGAGCCATAGCTCTTTTTTTGTTGCAACAGCAAATATATTAGCAAATAGTTGCCCGACATTAAATACATACGTAAATAATGCAACCCAAGATACGGATTTTGAAGAAATTGTGTTATATGAGCCTGCTGGTTCCAATACAATTTACGCAACAATAATGGAAGAAGATACGACAGGTTTTGACAATGCAAAGTACGATTTCCAGATGATAGTCCCAGAAATAGGGTATCAAGGATTTAGTGGTTCAACAGCATATTATATTTATGTGGAGCTAACCTAAAATGGCTATTTCAGATAAAAAAGAAATTTCAACTGAAATGAAAAGAAAAAAAAGATTTAACAGAGTTTATGCAATTAAAAAAATGGCATTTTACTTGTTTTACTCTTTGGAACTTGCATTGATGTTATCGGTAATCTTCATGTTTTCAAGTTTTACATTTGCAGGAATAGGTGAAAATGTTACAGTAAATACGCGGTTAGATGTGGGGGCAGTTCCTCCAGAAATATTATCTATTCAAGTTAACGGAGGAAACGGAATAGATTTGACTGCAAATTCTACCTCAAACACTGTCGTGCTAGTCGTCGCAAGAGATTTTAACGGAGAGGCAAATATACAAAATGTTTCTGTAACATTCTTCGATACATTAGAAACCACTCTCGGAGCTTCAGATGATAATAATAATCATTACACAAATCAAACCTGCTCAATAGACACAACTTACGGAACAGCTTACGAGGTAAACGCAACATGTATCTTACCATTACAATATTATGCAAACAACGCTACTTGGAATGCTTCAGTCGTCGTTATGGACAATACTTCACGTACAGATACAGAAGGACAGTTGTCTTATGTGAATACTTTGATGGCAATAGGACTTCCAGGATCAGTAGATTATGGCACCGTAAATGGAACCGATGTATCAAATGAGCGCACTCTAAATGTAACAAACTTTGGAAATGCATTGGTTAATCTTTCATTGCAAGGTTATGCAGTAACGCAAGGAGACAACTTATCAATGAACTGTACGCTTGGAAATGTCCAGAATATCTCTGTTTACTATCAGAAGTATAATCTTACAGCTTCAAATACAAGTGGCACAATGACTTTAGGACAGTTTGAATCGCAATATCAAAACCTTACATCTTTAAACACCGTTCGTAGGTTCAATTTAGCTCAAAGAAGAAATGATTCAGACCCCTATGTAGACCATGTCAATGCAACATATTGGAGAATTTACGTACCAATGGGTGTTGCAGGAACATGTACTGGTAAATTAATATTTGGTTCAACAGTAAGTTCTGGTTCGTAAGAAGGTAAATGCACTGCAATTATTTGGTGTATCTGCTATAGGTTTTTATATCCTTTTATTAGTATATTATTAGTATGGTGGTGAATTCTAAAAAAGTTAGTAAAACTAATGAAATTCTTTTCAAAAAAGGCAAAATTCAGGAATTAAACCGCATAGCTTTCCCAAAGGAATTATTAAATAATTTAGGTTTAGAAGAGGGAGATTTGGTAAATTTATATTTAAATCATAAAAATTCAAGCATTGTAATTAAAAAAGAAGGAGTTTCTAAATGACAAAGAAAGGTACTATAAAAATAGGATTATTTAGTCTTGCGATAATGTCTTTCTTATTTATTTTAAACATTATCTTCATTTCCGAAAAATCTTTTGCGACAACATCTGAAAATATTTATGAGTTGGGAGAAAGAGTCAAGCTGGATCTTACAGCATTTCAAGATTATAAATTAAAAATAATTACCCCATCAGAGCCTTTAATTTACAGAGGCAATCAAAATGTTTTTATCTTTAAACCTTTAGAAATTGGAGACCATTCAATATTGGTAGAATCTTTATCAGGAGATTATAGTTATTCTTTTAAGGTCATCGCTTCAGCTATCAAGGGAAATTTATCTAATGAATCAACCTTTAAAAATAATCTCAATAACTATTCAAATTATTCCTCAAATCAAAATTCAGAATTTAATTTTTCTATCCCAGAAGAAGATTCAGAAAATCTGGAAGATTCATTAATAGAAAGAATACCCTCTAATTTAGAGGTATTTTCATCAAATGAAGCTCCAAAGTTTTTCTTTTCATCCGAAGAGGTTCATTCAGCTCAAGTAGTTTCACCAACGCTTATAGATTCTCTAACTGAAGTCTTCAGTTCATATCAACCACAAATTTACATAGAAGATATATATAAAAATTCTTTTTTAATAGATAAACCAATTTATTCATTAGACGAAAGCCTAAATGTAGGATTAATCGAAACAAGACACATCACTCCGGGATTAAATAAATTAGTTGTTGAGTTTTATCATGATGAAAAAAAATATCTCTTAGAAAGATGGTTTTTATGGGGAATTCTTGCAGCAAATTTAGACAAGTCAATCTATCTTCCTAAGGACAAGGTGCATATTTCATTAGGAGTATTAAGCGAAACAGGAGTCATTATTTGTGATGCAGACTTAAATATTAAAATCGAATCTCCAAATGGAGTCATTAATTATCTCTCAACAAATGATGGAAATATATTAAAAAGTAATTCGTGCGGTCATTTAGGGGCTTTATCAGAACCAGACTATTTTGCAGAATACCTTCCAAACGAAATAGGCAATTATACATTTTCAGTTACAGCAAATACTGAAAAGGGAGAATATTCAATAAATGACTCTTTTGAAGTGCGTGAATCAGTTCCATTTGATGTCCGTCGTGTCGCACCCACAAGAGTCTATCCATATGTTGATCACTCAATGCGTTTTTATATTAAAGCCTTTGAAAATTATACGGGCAAAGTAATCGAAAGAGTTCCTTTAGGTTTTTCTATTACTCCAGACCCCTCTTTGAAATTATCTGAAGAAATAAATAATATCCTTCTTTCTTGGAATGTTGATTTTGTTGCAGGAGAAAGTTACGAATTAGGCTACGAATTCGATTCGCCAAATGTCATACCATCCCTTTACTTATTAGGTCCATTTTCAATAGGTTCTTTTTCAGAACAAAGGCTTTGGCAAATTGCAAACGACCCAGAATTAACTATTGATAATTCTATTGTTAATATGGACCAACAATATGGTACGGGTGCATCAGTGGTTTTTGTAAATGACACTAATGGATATGTCTTCTATTTTGATTCTGGTCCACAGCTTTCTTATGCAAAGACAAACGACAGCGGAGTTACATGGAGTTCTCCTGTAGCAATTACTTCCCAAACAGATGCTTACACATTTGCATTATGGTATGACCTTTGGACTCCCGAATACAATGGCAACTTGATAAACATAGTTTTCGGTGAAACGGGTGGAGATGCATTTTACTACAAATATCTTAATACAACTGGAGATACATTATCTACAGAAGTTGATGTAACCGGAGACATAGGAAGGCTTAGAGAACAGGCACAAAACCCATCAATTACTCGTAGTAGCTTAGGAAATCTTTTTATTTCCGGCGCAGATGACAATAGCGGAAATGAAGAAATTTGGAAATCTGTAAATAATGGTAGCACATGGGCTACAACAAGCGCTTCAGCATTCAATAACGATTTTAATGACGAGTTTGCACTCATCCCCGTAGCGGGAGGAGATATTTTTGCAATTCACATGGATGTTAGTGCGACAAACCTTATTTCCAGACGTTATAACGAAACAACAGATGGATGGATTGCAGGAGTTAATATAGATACTTCTTTTACAGGAAGCACCACAAATAATATTGAAGCTTCATGGGGAGCAACAGTTGACCCAAACACAAGTTTAATTTATGTAGTCGGAAACAATGACCCTGGGAATGCAGGAGCAGATATTCAGTCATATTTCTATAACGGAGTCTCATGGGCTATAACAACAGATGTTTATACAAATATAGGCTCTGCAGGAAGAGGCTCTAAGGTGTCCATAGGCACAAATAATATAACAGTATATGCTACATACACTCGCGCCCCGGGAGGCACAGCAACATCAAGCGATGTATATTATGTTGCTTCTTCAGATAACATGACTTCATGGGGCAGTGAAGTGCAAATTAGTACAACTCAAGACGATTTAGCGCATCCACGCCCAGATTTAAGTAACCCTTCACGTCTTTATACTCCATGGGTAAATTTAGATTTAAGCTATCTTTTAGGTAATACAATCTTTACAACAACCACTCTTCCAGAAATCACCACTCTTTCAAGTCCATATTTTTCATCATCAAGTGTTACATCTATAAGTCTTACTCCAGTTAATTATACAAATTTTATTTTAGGTTGGTGCGATGATACAGACGATGATATCAATGTAGCATTTTATAATTCAAATGGAAGTGGAATTAAACGCACAATAGATTCAAGCGCAGGTGCATGCACAGCAAATTCGGTAGGCAATTCAGTTAGCGTTTCAGCTTTGGATACTAATAGTTTTGTAATAGCTTGGTATGATTCTGTTGATGGAGATATAACTTTTCAAGCATATAATTTAAGTCTATCTAATCTAACTTCTCCTATTGATGCAGATACAGATGTAGGTTTATCCGCAGCAGTTTCAACTTCAGCGCTTAACTCAACAGCATTTGTTCTTGGATGGTATGATGCAACAGATGAAGATACAACATTTGGAGTTTATTCATCAAGTGGCTCAACAATAACTTCTGCCACAGATGTAGATACAACAGCTGGACCAGCTTCAAATAGTGTTAGTGTTTCCGCACTAAATTCCACAGCATTTATGTTCTCCTGGTTTGATGATACAGATAATGACGCAAGTTTGCAACCTCATTCTATAAGCGGAACTTCTCTCGCTTCAGTATTTGATGTTGATGGGGGAGCAGGTGAATCTCGGGTAGTATCTGTTTCAGCATTCAATTCAAGCACAATTGCATTTGGTTGGTTTGATGCAGGAGGAGGTGCAAATGACGCATCTTTCAGAATACATTTATGGAATGCTACACCAATTAGTGGGGTAATAGACGTAGATTCAGACACAGGAGGAAGTGGTCGTTCATTGCAAATTTCTACAGTTTCACAATCAAAGTTTGGATTTAATTGGTATGATTCAAGTACAGATACGGGGATTTTTGCCAAAACATTTTATTTTAATACTTCCTCGCAGTCTTCTGAAATAACCATCCAATCAGCCGCATTACAATATCAAGATATCGCATCCGAAGAATACGCAACAGGTCTTCAGTTGTGCGATAATGTTTTTGTCGTAGCAGTAGCAAACACAACAGCTCAAAACTTTTGGCAAGCATATTATCCAAACGGCACAATCTGGAACGGTGTTTGCTCAACAAATTTTCCAGTTATCTCCAATGTAAATGTTTCAACCATTACTGCCTTTTCAGCATTTGTAAATTGGAGCACAGATTTTGATGCTAATTCAACAATCAGCTACGGGACTACACCATCTTTAGGAAGTATCTTGGGCAGTAGTTTCACACAGTCAACTCACAGATTTAATCTAACAGGTTTAAGTCCTGGACAGACTTATTATTTTAATGTTACTTCTTGTATAGACTGGAGATGTAATTCAAGCGGAGGATATAGTTTTAGCACAGGAATAGGAGACCCAACCCCAGTCTTCGGTGAACCAATATCTCCTCAAATTTGGACAACAGAAACTAATATAAGATACTTAATTAATTTTACAAACAATGGAACAGTCTCAAGCAATTATACTTTAAGCGTCACAAATGTTTCAGGAGCCTCATATACATATATCAATCAATCAAGTTTTCTTAATGTAAACAATGGAAGTACTATCTTTTTCGAGTTGAATATATCTGCAGTTACAGAGGGAACTTATTTTGCTTCGTTAAATGTAACTAGTCTTTTAGATTCAACTAAAACAGACGGACTCTTGTTAAGTACAACTTTTCTGTCTCCACATACATATTCAAATAATTCAGTGACCTCTATTTCTAACGCCCCTTTAGATTTCAATAAAATTATAGTTGCATGGTGCGACGATACTGAAGATGACATTAGTTTTGGGGTCTTTAATACAACGGGTTATTTATTGACACAAGTTACTGACATAGATACAACAGCTGGAGCATGCACAGCAAACACCGCAGGGCATTCAGTTTCAGTCACAGCTCTCAATTCAGACAGATTCATAGTTTCATGGTATGATTCAGGAGATTCAGACACGAGTTTTCAGATATTTTATTCAAATGGAACACAAGCATCTTCAATAGTAGATTTAGACACAGACGCAACAGCTTCTTTAGCAGTTTCTATTTCTCCTTTAAATTCCACAGCATTTGTTGCGTCATGGTTTGATGATACAAGTAATGATATCTCCGCAGCGGTTTATTCTTCAAGTGGCTCAACAATTACGTCTATTTTTGATATAGACCAAGATGTAGGAGAAGCTTCTCAAGCAGTTGAAGTGTCTGCAATCAATTCAACTGCCTTCGGAGTTTTATATTTTGATGATAGTGGGGGTGGAGGAGGTATTAGCGACGTTTATTACGTTCTTTATAGTTACACTGGAACCGCAATTTCATCAGCAGTTACTGTAGACAGTAATGCGGGAAACTCCCGTTCAGTTTCTCTTGCAGTGATGAATGAAAGTTCACTTGTAGTCTCATGGGTGGATGTAAATGATGGGGCTAAAAGATTTGCAGTTTATTATCCAAATGGCACAACAAGAGTTTCAACAACAAGTATAGATACAGATGCCACAGGCGGAGAAGATATAAGAGTTTCAGCAATAACTCAAGATGATTTTGTAGTTAGCTGGTATGACCCAACAACAGATACAGGAATTTATTCACAATCCTATCTAAACAATGGAACTGTTTTGTCTTCAATAGTTACCGTGCAATCTAACTCTCAACAATATACAGACGTTGCTTCAGAAGAGTTTACTACGCAGATTCAACTATGTGAAGACGCATACATAGTATCTTTTGTGAATACTACAACTCACGCAACTTGGAGTGCATATTATCCAAACAGTACAATATGGGGTGGCATCTGTCCAACCTATGTTCCAGAGATATCAAATGTAAATGTTTCAGACCTAACAATTACTTCAGCATTTGTAAATTGGAGCACCAATGTTGAAGCAAATTCAAGTATTAAATATGGCACAACTCTTGCCATGACTTCGGGAAGTCAAGGATATAATTTCCCTAAAACAGTTCAAGGATTTAATTTAACAGGACTTTCAGGTCAGACAACTTATTATTTTAATGCAACTTCTTGTCGCGACGGCAGATGCAATACGACAGGACCCCATTCATTTACTACATCCACAGTTGATACTATAAATCCATTTGTTTCTCTTGTCTCTCCTTCAGATGGAACAACAATTTCAAATCCATTTGACTTTTATTTCGTTTATAATGTGACTGACGTTTCAAATATTGCAAACTGTTCTATTTACTTAGATGGAGTGCCTGTTCAAACAGTTTCAACCATATCTAAAGGAATAAATCAAACATTCAACTACTACTTGTCAAATGGCACATATTTATGGGCAGTTTCTTGCACAGACCAATATTCAAATTCAAACATAACTTCAAATCGTACAATCATATCAAATGTAGTTCCTTGGAGTTTCGGAAGAAGATTTTATGAAACTTATACAAGCAATGGAATTCAAAATCAAACATCCGTAATTTGGATGAACAATTCTCAAGATGCTACACAAAATACTCTTGGATTCAATATAACTGCACAAACTGTCAAGAATATATTGAATGCTTCAACTCAAGTAATGGGTTCAAATGGTGCAATTATTCCAGCAGGTAGCGTCATAGATTTCTCAAGCAGTTTTTCATTATCCAGTGCAAATATTGTTTTAACATGGAAAGTATATGTAGAAAATAGTTCTGGAAGCACTCTTCTTTGTCAGAATGGAGACGATAGTTCTGGGGGAACTGTTTCAGCTGGCACCTCAACAGGACAGAATACCACGTGTATTTCTTCAGATATTCGTCTTAAACCTTCAGACAGAATAACTTATTTAATTAATGCTTATAATACTCACGCAACACAGCTTCGTTCAATAATTCACGCGTGGGATTTTCCGACTTCTTCATTTTTAGATATTAATGTCACGACAGAAGGTTTCTTGAATGTAGACCTCGTGCAACCAACAGTAGATACAAGTATCTCTACGGGACAGCAGTTAAACGTAACATGCCAAGTTACATGCACAATTGGTACATGTAGAAACACACAAGTTTATCTACAGAGAAACAGTTCTACTGAAACTTGGACAAATATAGAGTCAAGTGGAAATATTATCTTGTCTACAGGAGAGACTAATCCTCATAGTTTAGGAAATATTTCAACAACTTTGCTAAACAATAATTTTTCAATACAAGGAAACATAAATTCAGTAAATAATATCAGGTGTATTGCAGTATCAACTTATGACTCTAAAAATGGAACAACTACAAGACAAGTAACTGTCGGCCAGAGCGATGTTGCTCCAGTAATTTCATTATCTTCTCCTGCAAACGCAACATGGTATAATTCTCAAAATGTGACTTTATTTTATAATATCACAGACATTAATTCTAATGTAGTTAATTCAACATTAATTCTTAACGGTGCAAGAAATTCTACAAATGCAAGTGCCATTTCACTCGGAGTATTAAACAATTTTTCTTTAGTCAATTTAGCAAGTGGAACATATTCTTGGACAGTTAACTCTTCAGATAGTACCAATCTTGAGGGAACAAACACCACAATTCGTACATTTTATGTAGACACAATTTTTCCAAGTATAAATCTATCTGCTCCAGCAAATGATAGTTCATTTCAAATTAGTAGGGTTGAATTCAATTACACTGCGTTTGATAATATAGACCAAACCCTTATTTGTAATTTAACTATTGATTCAACTATTGAACATTTAAATGTTAATTCTGCAAACGCAACTCTTATTAATCTTTCTGTTTCAAATATAGCTGTTGGAACCCACTATTGGAATGTCTCTTGTATAGATGAAGCAGGTAATCGAAATAATAGTATCACTAACACATTCACAGTCTTAGACATATCACCAGTTGTAGATTTAATTACTCCAAATGCAACTTATAGCACTACAGGTAACATCACTTTAGTGTATAATGTCACGGACAACAATGGCCTTTTACAAACAAGATTTATATTAAATAATGCAGTAAACCAAACAAATCAAACGTCCGTTTTGAATGGACAATACAATAATTTCTCATTGACAAATTTAGGAGAGGGATTATATTTATGGAATATCAATGCCACAGACACAGGAGGTCTAAATTCAACAAATCACTCTTCAAGAGTATTTATCATAGACCTTAATGCCCCAAATATAACTTTAAATCTTCCAAGTAATAATACCCTATTCAATTCTTCAACAGTTAATTTTAATTTCACTGCAATAGACAATGTAGCACCTAATTTAGTCTGTAGCCTTTTTGTAGGAGAAAGAAGCGATTTGAATTTTGTAGCAGTCAATGGAAGCATTACAAATCGTCAAATTACAAATCTTATCGATGGAGGATTTTACTGGAATGTTTCTTGTGCAGATGATTCTGGTCGCTCAAATTACAGTGAAACTAGACTTGTTAATATCACAGAATATCCGCGTATAGCTCTCAACACAGAGAATAACTCGTTCTTTAACACGACATCATTCAATTTGAGTTATACTCCTTCAGATAACACAAATCTAAGTCTTTGCGAATTGTATATAGACGGATTTTACAATCAGACACATTCTTCTCCAAGCAATAGTCTACAAAGTAATTTCAGCATGAGTGGAGTCAATTCTGGATTTCACACATGGAATGTTATTTGCAATGATACTTACGAACTCACAAACGTCTCCCAAACAAGAGCATTCACAGTAGATACTAACGGTCTGAACGTTGAATTAATCTATCCGAATGACGGAGCCCAATTCTTCACATCAAACCTAAATCTGAGTTTCAATGCAACAGACAACATAGACCCTCTTTTGTTATGTAATATCACAGTAAATAATTTAGTAGTCAATACCTCTTTAGCCTCAAGTGGAATAATAGTTAATCGCTCAATAACCTTTGCAAGTGGTGGCTTGAAGTATTGGAATGTCACATGTTACGACGATGCAAATAACAAATTTACCAGTTTAACTAGAAATTTCACAATAGAACAGGCACCAAGCGTAGGGTTAGTAGGTCCTTTAAATAACACCTTTTCAAATACTTCAAATATGGCTTTCCTCTATAATGTTTTAGATGATAACAACAACATTGCAAACGCAACACTTATATTAAATGGGAATATTAATCAGACAAATACAACCGTAATTATCAATGATGCGGAAAATAATATCACTGTCTCTCTTCCAGATGGTTTTTACAATTGGACAATTAATGTAACTGATTTGACTAATTTAGTTGGTACAGAAACGCCATCTTTTGTTTTGACAATAGATACAAAAAAGCCTTGGATTGAATTAAATTTCCCTCAAAATAATACTCTAATGGTATCAAATAATATTACCTTTAATTATACTGCATATGATTTAATAGACTCTAATCTTAGTTGTAATATTAGCATTGATGATGTAGTCTCTATAGGAAATATTGATTCACAAAATGGCACAAGCGTTTTTCGAAGTTTGATTAAGTCGGACGGAGTATATACATGGAATGTCAATTGCAGAGATGATTCCTCGAATTTGAATTACAGTGAGACTCGCACATTCACAGTAGAAGCTCCCCCTATAGTAACAAATCTCAACCCATTAAATGAAGAATATCTTAATTCATCAAATGTTACCTTTGTATATCTTCCACAGGATACCATTGGGATATTCAATTGTTCACTATTATTAGACGGGGTAATAAATTCAAGTTCGGGCACAATAACTGCAAATGCAAACAACTCATTTGCAGTAAATGGAGTTTCTGAAGGCAAACACTCTTGGAATGTAAGTTGTTTTGATGTATTTCCAGATTTCAATCAAGGCACTTCAAACTTAACTAATTTTACAGTGGATATAACTTTTCCACAAATTAATCTAAATCTTCCTACAAATGGGAGCAATACTCTGAAATTAGTAAACTTTAACTTTACTGCAATAGACAATATAGATACAGATTTAACGTGCAACTTATATACGGATAATTTGTTAAATGTCAGTTCTATAAGCTCTCCAAATGGAACTGCAACCATCCAGTCTGTCAACAAATTTGCTCTGGGATTACATACCTGGAACGTTTCTTGTGTGGATAATTCAGGCAACAGAAATTGGTCCAATAAATTTTCATTTAATGTTACTCTAGCAGACTTCATGATTAACTTTAGCGACATTCAATTTAATATGAGCAATCCTGCAGAAAATGATACTGTTTTAGTAAATGCAACAATTCACAATTTAGTCAATGTTAGTGTTCCTAATGTAACTGTCAGTTTCTTTCAAGGAGAGCCAGGCAACGGAGGAATACAACTTGGTTCAAATTATACTGCCTATGACATTTTAGGTTTATCAGATATGCTATTTAGTATCAATTGGTCAGTACCTTTAGGGACAAATCAAATTTACATACAGATAGACCCACCAATATCTTCCAATGGCACTATTGAAGAATGGAATGAAACCAATAATTTAGCAAACAATTCTGCTAGTGTAAGTGGTTGGCAGTTTGTATACGGAGAAATAGGGGAGCAAAGTGTGTTTTCTCTTAGTGGACAAAGGAACCAAAGTATTCTATTTTGGAACGCCAGTAATTATCAAAACGGCTCAATCTTTGCCACAGATAAAGAGTCTGTTGTGTTTTGGAATTCCCTCCAGTCTTTAGGTAGAAGCGCTTTAGGCGGAACTACGACGAATGATTTTACAGATTTAGATTCTATTTTAGGAATGTCTTCATTCGGAGATTCAGTAACTGGAATATTTAGTAATGGAACAGAAGCTCCAGAGACTATTGATTCCTATATATTTAATCGCCTGATTTCAAATATTCCTATATCCAATTCTACGAACAACACCGCATTCAGAACCGGAATATTATGGGATACATCAGACGATGTCGCAGATGGGCAGTTTAGCCAAGACGATGAAGAAGATGTAGTATTTATGGCTTCAATAAAGAAAGACACTCAAGGAGCCTATGGAATATATGATTATGAAATTCGAGTGCCTGCTAGATTGAGAGAATATAACTCCGCAGATATGAAAGCAGTATATTTCTATGCTGAATTGATTTAGTCAATTTTTAGAGATACTCTATAAATCTTCGTAATTCTAAAAATCAACGATAAGATTTCTGTCTCTTTGCTCTTGCCTTAGAGTCTCCAGGTTTACGTTGTTCCTTTCTTCTAACATCTGCGACGAGCATATGTCTATCATAAGCTAAGTAAGCTTCCTTGAGTTCTGATTTTTTAGTCAGTCCTACAAGAGCTCTTGCTATTGCAAGTCTTGCTGCCTGAATCTGAGATTCCTTTCCCCCACCAATAGATTTTATATAAATATCGTAAGGCATCTTAGCAAATAAGTTTTCATATATTCTCAGAGGTTCCATAAGAGCAAGTTTATGAAAAAGTTTTAAATTTTCAATAGAGAGGCCATTGTAAAAGACTTTCCCATCTCCATCTTGAACCTTTATTTTTGCCACAGAAGTTTTTCTTTTTCCAGCAGTCATTATCTTAATACTCATCTTAATTCCTCGCTAACTTCTTTCAATGTAACTGTTACAAGACCCTTAGACTGAGGTGCATCTTCTAATTTAGATTCTGTAAATTCTTTTGGCAATCCTTCATAACATTTGATTCTCTTAAGAGCAGAAGCGCCTCTATCTTGCTTATGGGATAACATTCCCCTAATTGTTCTTTTGACTATCGCAGCAGGTTTAGTGGGAAATAAAGGACCTTTCTGAGAAGAACCACCCTTAGATCTAATGGACCTATACTTTTCAAAAATAACTTTTCTGTTTCCAGAAATAACTGATTTTTCACAGTTAACTACAAAAACTTCTTTTCCAAGCAGTGCTTGTTTAGCAACACGACTCGCAAGGCGACCCAAAATTGAATTTGTGCCATCAATAACCAATTTATTCATCTTATTATTCTAACCCCCTCTGCAGAAGGATTTTTTTTGATTTCATCTATAAGATTTACAGCTTCTCCTTTACTTTTTTTTATTTTATTTATAGCAGACATTGAAAAGTAGATTGCACAAATTCTTTTTCCATTTGAAAGATTACCACTTCCAAGAACCTTTCCAGGAACTATCACTGTTTTTTCATCAGATGAATCTTTTTCTATTCTACCCAAGTTAACATTAGAATATTTTCTCCTGGAACCAGATATCACTTGCGCTAGTTTTGCCCACCCTTTAGCCCGTTTCGCAGCAAAAATAGTATCCACTAAATAAGGATCCATTTTTTTCTTTGTTCTTTTTGCTAGAGATGTATTGCTTATCATTTTACTTTAAATATTCTTCAAAAGCTTCAACATTGCTTTGTAAGACTTCTACTGCTTTCGCCAATATTTTATCAGCTTCAAGGATTCCAAAAGATTCTACAAAAAGAAGAAATTCGGAACTATCAGAGATAGAATCATTGTCGAGTCTTTTAATCTCATTTGACTGCAAGTCGCTAAGATCGCAGATCCACTTATTTCCTTTTTTCTCCGGTTTTATTGCTCCAGAAGATTCCTGAATTATTGAATCTATTTTTACATTTCCCGATTTTACTTCAAATAAGTTTCTGTAATATATCAACCCTGGAACGTGCTTTGTATGATTCAGACCGGTTCCTACAGAAGCTGTAGCAATTAACTCTAATTCTTGGTCTTTTTCTAATATTGTTAAAGGAATCGAGTCATAAACAACATTCAAATCTCCTTTAAAGTCTCCGGAATAAACAGTTCCTGGTCCAACTTTCTTCAACGATGCAGTACTAGTAGTTTTACTAGAAATTTTATTATCATTTTTTATAGGGACAAGACCTATTCTATGAGCGAGAACTTCATCATAAAGTGCAGAACCATTTCTAAATATCTCAACCTCATCAATTGCTAAAGTTGGAATCTCTTCAACACTTCTTCTGATTGCATTCAACAAAGAATAGTTTATCGCAGTTCTAACAATTAGTCTCTCTGGAGTTTTAATTATTATTTCCATATTGCTTTATTCAGAAGAAGGACTTTTAAACCCTTCTTCCTCTCTTGCCTCCTTTCTTTTTAGGTCCGCCTCTAGGAACTCGGTGAGTGTCCAAAACCCCAAGTATCTTGAAACCTTCTTTGCTTAAGGTCTTGACTGCGGCATGAGCACCAGGCCCTATTCCAGGAGAATTAGTTTTTCCACGAGTTCTTATATATAAGGCATTTATTCCAGCATCACGAGCAAACTCTGCCGCCCTTTTAGCAACGAACATGGCTGTAGTAGGATTTGCTTTAAGTCTGCTATGTTTTGTAATCATTCCACCACTTATTCTAGTTATGGTGCTTCCAGACAAATCAGTTATATGAACAATTGTATTATTATATGACCCAAAAACATAAGCAATTCCAGGAACAACTTCTGACTTCTCTCCCTTTTCATTTTCACGAGAATTTTCAACCGATTGTTCTTCAGCTACTGCTTCTTCAACAACTTTATTTTCTTCAGTCATTTTTTAGCCTCCGAATTTTTATTTCTTAAGGTAATGTTGTTCTCTGAGTCGACAGAGACAATATAACTTGGAGTGTTTACAGCATTTTCTCCAACAAATATTTTTTTGTGAACTATGAACTGTCTTGCTTGTTTTGCAGTGTTTGCAAGCCCTTTTTTCCATACCACCGTAGATAATCTTCTTTTAAGCAAATCCTCTTTATTTAAAGCAAGAACATCTGCAATATTATTAACTAACAAACCCATTGCTTTCAGTTTCTCAAAGAATCTGTTCTGATCTTCTCCTGAAGAATTAATAAGAAACTTAGCTCTATTGCGATAGTACTTTATCTTTGCTTCTGCTTTCCAAATCTCTCTTTTATTTTTCAGACCATACTCTTCGACAAGTTTATTTTCTTCAGAAATTCTTGCCTTATCGTAAAGTTTACGAGGCCACGAAAATTTATTTTTTTTACGAATCATTTTACTTTACTTTTTTTTACCCCCACTGCAACGCCAGTTGTTCTAAAGTGGCTTCTTGTACGCTGTCCTCTAACCGGCTGTTTAAGTGCATGACGCATACCCTTATAACTTTTTATTTGTCTCATACGTTTAATGTCAAAATCCTTAGCCATATCGAGTTCATTAGTCAACAAATGTTTTGATTCTCCAGTATCATAATCCTTACGTCTATTTTTTAAATATTCATAAAGAATAGGTTTTTGCAAGAATGACTCTATTTTTTCTATGTCTTCTTTAGAAAGCTCAGAGATTCTCATTTTTTTATCTATTCCCAGTATTCTGCATATTGCATTAGAAATTGTCCATGAAACTCCTCTAATGTGTTTAAGTCCAGGATAAACCTTTTTGTTTCCTGGAATGTCTCTTCCATGAATTCTTACAAGTGATTCCAGCAAGTCTTCTTCCTTCTGGTGCTTTTGCTTCTGCTCTTTAGGTTCTTTCTTTATTTTTTCTTCTGCCATATTACATTACAAACAATCTTTGTCTCGGATTTTCAGTCAATTCCTCGATAATCCTTCTTTCAATAGCTTTTTTTGGGTCAGGTACACTTTTTACTCTTTGCCTTATCTCCTCAAAAGATTCAAACTGTTTTTCGTTTCTTGAGTTAAGCAACTCTTGAGTATGTTTGCGTCCAAATCCGGGTAGAAGTTCAAGTTGATGCAATCTTGTATTTATTGCCTGAGCAGTATTAAAGAATTTAACAAATTCTTGTTCATGCTCCCCAACATGTCCCTCGACAAACTCTTGTAGCTGGATCTTCGCGGTCTCTGTAAGCTTATCGACACGTAACCTGCCGATAATATAGTATATCTTGTCTCTCCTTTCAGGACCTATATAAACCTTTTCCTTGATGTCTATCTGAGCACCCCTTACTGGTGCCAATTCAAGCAAAGCAAGATGTTGAATTCCTATAGCTTGGACTACTGATTTCATGTTGCCAGACAAAGGATAACCATTCGCAAGATAGTCTAATACTAAAGCATAATCATCTTTCTTTATCATGTTCAGTACTCCTTAACCACCGATAAAATCTCTTCTATTTCTTTCTCGCTAAGAGAGGTATCATTAAATATTTTAGAAATTTCTTCAGCATCGCGAGGAATAATGTCTGCAATTTTGACCATTGATTCTTCTTTTATTTTAGGGTTTCCAATAGCCCGAAGACCCTCAATCAGAGAATCTGCTTTCTTTTTATCCAATTTAGAAAATTCTTTAAGATAATCTCTCAACTCAGGTTTAGACTCCAAGTCTCCTGCAAGTTCTATAACCTCGCCCAAGTGAACAGGAGTCATTTTAAGAATCATTTTTTAATTACCTCTATTTTCTTTAAATGAACAGGTCTTACTATGTAAACCTTATCTCTTGTAAAGTCTTTTACTAAAATCACATAAGAAGTTCCTCTCTTTTCAATTACAACGCCAGTTCTTCCCTGGATTCTAGATGGAAAACCAGGGCTCTGAACAGTTAAGTCTCTCACGACAGCAACGCTATCTCCCTCGTCAAACTGTTGAAAATATTTAGTGAGAGATATCTTTCCTCTAGACCTAATTTTCTTGTTGGTTAACATGAAATATCTGGTGAGGTTACCTTTAAAAAGCTTCCGTAGAACCTTGTGAGGGTTTAAGAGATGTAACACTTCCTTGATACAAGTCTCCCTTATCTCTTGCAGTACCCATGTTAGAGATTATTGCTTGAAACATCTTCTCTCCCCAAATTCCTCTACCACAAGGAGTGCAAACATCCACGGCCCTACCATCAGTTAGTTCAGTCTTACAATAAACACACTTACTTGTCATTTTGTCCTCTTTCAAACCTGTAACAATCAACACTTTATAAATTTTCATGTCAAAGTGTCTCAGTAAAACCACGCACTTTAGTGTGTGGTGAAACTTTGAGCATCCAAAAATCGAGCAACAATCAAACCACACACTAAAGTGCGTGGTGTTGCATCGATTTTTTGATATAATTTCTGCAACATTTATAAGTACAAATCCCCAAATAATGATATGAAAAAGGTTTTGATAATTTTCACTTTTGTTTTAACAATGATTGAATTTTCTTCCGCTTTATGTGTTTTAACACCATCGCTTGTGAATCAAGATCCTTCTTCAGCAGTTCCAGGGGAAACGGTAAAGTTGCTTTTTCAGATTACGGGCACCGAAAATCCAGAATGTGGAATAATAAATTTAGAATTTTTAGAAGAATATCCATTCACACTTGATTCAGGATATTCAAAGATGCAAGTAATAAAAGGAGGGACATATCAGAGAGATTATAATTCTTTTTGGATGATTCCTTATAAAGTAAGGGTGGATTCAAATGCATTAGATGGAGACCAAAAAGTTAGTTTGAAGACTTGGTTGAACGGAGAATCCTCATTGACAAAGATTACAGATTTCAATATATCTGTTGAAGAGGTGCGAACAGATTTTATCGTGACCTTAGATAGTTATTCATTTTCAACAAATAAATTGATTCTCGGAGTAGTTAATATAGGAGAGAAAAATGCAAGAGCGATTACTTTGGAAGTACCCGAGCAAGATAATGCTTTAATCGAAGGAAGTCATGTAAAGATTTTAGGGGAGCTTGATTCAAATGAAGATACAACAATTACTTTTGATGCAAGCTTAAATTCAGGGTCAATAATTATAAATTTACAATACAATGATGAGATAGGTGAACGCCGTTCGCTAACTAAAGAGCTTTTATTCAGCGAATTAGCTTTTGAGAACACAAGGAAAAAATCTTCAGTTTCAATAGGCCAAGTTATTTTGTGGCTTGCAGTTATAGGGATAATTATTTATCTGTACTTATCAAGAAGAAAAGTAAGACATCATATTAAACATTTAATAAGAACTTCAAAACAAAATTATTCATAGCGAAGTGCTCTAACCGGTCTTATTTTTGAAGCTCTCCAAGCGGGAATTATTCCAGATATTGCCCCAGTCAATGTAGCAAATAGGATGCATCCAATAAATAGTTGCCAAGAGTAATGAGGGCTTAGAAACCCCCATCCTTGTGCATCAAGAAAAGCACCGGCAATAGAGGTTATAATAAATCCTAAAATGATTCCCAAAAGTCCAGCAATAAATCCCAAAAATCCTGCCTCAAAGACAAATATTGCAAAGATTTCTTTATTTTTTGCACCAATTGCTTTCATTATACCAATTTCTTTAACTCTTTCAAGAACCGATGTTATTGTAGTATTTGCAGTGTTCACGGCTGAAACTACTACGGAAATAAGCGCAATAAATATAACAAAATAAACAATATAATCTAGCGCTTGAGTAAACTGTTCCAAAAGTTCTTCAAAAGAAGCTACAAAAAAATCTTCTTTTCCTTTTTCAAGATTTCTTGATTTTCTGAGTCCAGATTCAATTTTTTGTATGGTGCTCTCAATATTATCTGCGTCAACCCTTGCAATTATCTGGTTAAATTTTTTAGAACTATTAAAATATAATTTCTCAAAATAATCTGTTGTTATATAAACATTAGAATCATCCTGAGGATTTCCAACTTCCTCAAAAAATCCTACAATTCTTAGCTTCTGACCTTGAACTTCCAAATTATCATTTAAAGTCAGACCATTAGGAAATATTTTTTTATCTAATTGATAATTATGTCCTAAAACTACCCTTGCATCATCACTCTGCCTAAGGTCTCTTCCAGTATCAACATCTATTGAGAATACTTCTTTGATTAAGTCAGCTTTATCAGGATCATATCCTAATAAAAAAACAAATTTTTTTGTTCTGCCCTTGGTAACTTCAGCGGCCTTGGAGTACATTCCAGTCGCTTCATAAACCCCCGAAGTTTTTTCAACAGTTCTTATATCTTCTTCAGTTAAAAAGAAAGTGTTATCCAATCCAGGTGCGCCGATTCCTTTAGGAATTATAGTAACTTTATCTGCACCGGAGCTAGTTTTTATTTCATTAACATAATCAAATAAACCTTGTCCAAAACTAACAAATATGAATATAGTCGAGATTCCTACAAGTATAGAGAATATTGTGAGAAAACTCCTCGCTTTTCTATGAGAGATATGTTTAAGAGAATATTTTATTAATTCTTTATTTACCATTTAACTTCTCAATGCCTCCACAGGTTTTAGATTTGCAGCTCTTATCGCCGGAATTATCCCCGATATTGCTCCTATGCAGAAACTTCCCAAAAATGTTATAATAATAAGGCTCCAGTTTATTTGAGGAGATGTTGAAGCTCCAAGAAAGGAGTTTATAGTAAATGTTCCAAAATATCCTATGGATATTCCAAACAATATTCCAACAACTCCCCCAACAAGTCCTAATAGTCCTGCCTCTATGAAAAATTGGTAAAATATATCAGAATTTTTTGCACCAATTGCTTTCATTATACCAATTTCTTTAACTCTTTCAAGAACCGATGTAGTCATGGTGTTCACAATCCCTAAAGATCCCACAATTATTGAAATAATAGCTATCATCGCAACAAAAATTTGTATTCCAGTAAGTATCTGGTTTACCGTTGATAAAGAAGCTTCAGGAGTAGAGACCTCAAAGTCTTCCTCTCCAATTTTTACATTCCTTCTATCTCTCAATAAATCTTCGATATCTTTTTCAGCAGAGTCAATAAGTTCTCTATTTTTAACTTTGACCTCTATAAAGTCAACAGTCTCTCCATAGTTCGAAATCTCTTTCAAATCATCTTCATTGAATATTATTATTTGGTCAAAGATAAAACTTCCTTCTTTTTTTAATATTCCTTGCACATCATAATTTTTTCCATTTATTTTTATGCTGTTTCCAACCCTTACTGGTTTTTCAAAACCGCTTTTATCTTCTAAATAAAAATTATTTCCCAATACAACACTCCCTATATCTTCATCATCTAACAATTTTCCATCTAAAGGTTCAACACCCATTATCTCGTAACTGATTTCTTTTTCAGAACCTTCAGGTACATCAGTAGCGGATGCTATTATCAAATGATCATTAAATTCAACCTTTACCGTAACAATGTGCCTACCAATCGCACTTTCGACAGAATTTAGTCTTTCAATTGCTTTGACATCTTCAGTAGTCAAAGGATTAGCAACACTTGTTCCGGGAGGTCCAAAAGAATTAAGTCCTCCTGCTTGAATTTCAATCACCTCTGTTGAACCAGCTCCAAATTGAGAGAGAATAGCTTCTTTTAATCCACCTCCCAAGCTTATTAATGAAACCACTGTTGCAATGCCTATAAAAATTCCTATAAGTGTCAACCAACTCCTTATTCCCCTACGCCTTAGATTTCTAAAAGCAATGGAAATGTAATCTACAATCATTCAGTTTTCCTCCAAAAAAGACCTTTAGTTTTTGTTTTTATGTCTTCTTCTAAGAGTTCTATATACAATCCACAATATAACCAATAATAAAACAATTCCGACATAGAGAGGCACATTGTTTTTCTTTAAAATACCTTTCTCTATTGCTTCATCAGAAGTATAAGCTCTAAGAGATATACTTTTAGTTATTTCTTGTTCTTTATTGTTAAAGTCTTTGTAAGTTACCCTAACAGATATCAATGGAAATTTGCGGTTATAAATAACTTCAAAAGAACTAGTCTCAAAGTCATCAGAATCTATTGTCCCAATGTATTCCGAGTTTTCAGAAAGCAAGGTAATATCTTCACTTTCTATAAAAAGATAAACAAATCTTGCATCTGCAAGACCTTTATTTACGACTCTGAGATTCAAGGTTTCTTGCAATCCAATTATTGCGTTTTGAGTATCGGCAATTATTTCTATTTCAGGCTCAGCAGAAACGATCACTCCTATAGTACCACTTTGTTCCCTTTCATCATTATTTTCCTCATAAGTCATAGAATAAGAAAGAGAGTATGTTCCAACTGGTAAGTCATTTCCAACTCTGAATTTGAAAGCAATTGTTTCTTCTTCATCTTCTTTCAATGTATTAATGAATGCCTCGGAACTTCCCCAAGGAATTATTCCAGAATTAGGGAATTTTAGACTGAAAGAAAGAAAATCTATATCTCTATTCCCATCATTATCTAAGTTAACTTTAATGACTCCCTCTTCACCTGGAGATACGGTGTCTACAGTAACTGAATCAACAGATAGTCCGCTAGTAAGGTTAAGAATCAAAAAAGCACTCCAAAACAGAATAATTATTTTCTTCATTATCCAGCGCAATAAACAACATTTATAAGGATTTATTTAAAAAATGGCAACATGAACTAATCATTCTTTTACCCATGAATTTCCTTTTTTTATTGTTACTTTTTCTATTTTACCATCTTTTAACCAGTATATTTTTTTGGCATGGTTCATAGCCACTTCAGGAGCATGAGTGATTAAGATGATAGTCTTTCCTCTTTGGTTTAAATCAGTCAATAAATTCATTACATTTTCTCCAGTTTTAGTATCCAGATTTCCAGTAGGTTCATCAGCAAGAATTATCTCTGGATCATTTGCAAGAGCTCTAGCAATTGCGACTCTTTGTTGTTGTCCTCCGCTTAGTTGGTTAGGATAATGATCCATTCTAGTTTCCAATTCCACAATTTTCAGAAGTTCCAGGCTTCTTCGCTCTCTTTCTTCAATATTAACTCCCTGAAATAGCATGGGAAGCATTATATTTTCTCTAGCAGTCAAATTGGGTATCAAGTTAAAACTTTGGAATATGAAACCTATCTTTTTCCCCCTTAATTGTGCTAGTTCGGATTCTCCAAATCTCTCTATGTCCACTCCTTCTAAAAGTATTCTTCCATGACTCGCCATATCCAAGCTTCCAACAAGATTCATAGCAGTACTCTTTCCAGACCCAGATGGACCCATTATTGCCACAAAATCTCTTTTTTTAATAGCAATATTAATTCCATCGACTGCCTTTACAACGGCGTCTCCCATGTGGTAATGCTTAGTTACATCTTCAAGTTTTATTAGAGAATCAACCACCCCCTTATTCTTAGCGGAATATTTAAAAACCTTCTTCTTTCATCTCAGTTATGATAATTCCAGTTCGCTGTTTTGGTTGTGGGAAGCCGATAGGGCAGTTGTGGGAAGAGTATAAACGTAGAGTGAGCGCTGGCGAAGAAGCAGGGAAAGTTCTTACTGATTTGGGTTTAGAAAGATATTGCTGCAGGGCAGCACTATTGGGTCACGCAGACGTTTTAGAGGAAGTATCCAAGTTCAAGAAAGCTTAAATCTATTTTTATAATTACAAGAACCACAAACAATTGTTTTATATCTTTCAGATACTCTGATTTTTCCAAGTCTTAAATCTTCGAAGCATTTCCTGCAAAATCTTTTTCTATGGTCCTTAAGTCTAATCTGGTTAGCCATTGCAAGATTCTTTATCTTTTTAGTCTGAAGAGAATCAAGTTTATCTTTAGAAAAATAATCTTCTATCCTTTTAGCAACTTCTTTTTTTGAGAGTGTTTTCATCCTCTACAATATAGTCTAGAAGTATTAAACCTTAAGCAGTTTGTTTTTTAGATAAATATCTTTTAATTCTATCCTCAAAGAACTCGCCGAAATCAATTACTTCTACAACTCCAGAATCTTTTTTTCTTTCAACTCTTAAGCCTTCTTTTGCATATCTTCTTTCCCTTGCTCTTCTTACTAATGCTATTAATCCATTCCTTGATTCTGAGACTGTAGGACCAAAGTTAAGGTTTATACAAACTTCATCCTCAATTATATCTTCTCCATTCCTGCGAGCTTCTTTAAGCTCCCCAAGTCTTCTGTTTATCTCTGCCGTCAATTTACCCAACCTGTTTTCTTCATTTTTTATTGATTTGTATAAATCAAATTGTTCATTTTCAATTTTTCTTAGAATCTTCTCAGTCATTGGAAGCTCTCTTTCAAGGGTTCTCGCAAGTGTCATATAAACATGTCCTTCTAAGCGATTTTGTAAATAAGGGATTGTTTCGGCGTCTCCAATCCAAAGTGCTAATCTCGGACTTTCTGTTCTTTCAAAGAATTCTTCAAACTCATAAATCCGAATTGGTCTAAAAGGGTTTCCGTCAAGGTCATGAAAACTTCTGGCAGGCGGTTCTGGTGGCTTATCCATATCAGCGACAAGAGACATAACATCATATGATGCTCCATAAAAATCACTGGTTTCTCTTTTTGAAGTTTTAACCCCTGATAAGAACGCGTTAGTTGTAAAGCAATCAGTAAATTCAGTCCTGTCAGTTATTGTTCCTACTTCAAACCTCTCTCTTAAACGAAGCTGTCTTCCACCGCATCCATAAGATTCATATTCCCTAGATGAAGCAGCAATTAGTTCTCCACAATGTTGATTCACTTTTTGATTGAGCCTTTCTCTTGTTTGATTAAACCTATTTTGCAAATCTGCCAATCCCTCTCTTGAGTTCATCAAATAGCAAATTAACTTGTAGATATAAAGATTATCTCTCTCAAAGATATATAAAAAAATCGAAGACAGCATCCGTGCTTTGCCTCTTAACGGAGACTACAACACGCAGACGTAACCGGCTTAACTTCTGTGTTCGGAATGAGAACAGGTGTTTCCCGGCCACTATGGCCGTCTTCAAAAGTGAGTTAAATGTTACATTTATAAAACTTCCTATTTACTTTTTCTTGTTAGCAAGATACCATTCAACTGTTTTTTTAAGACCACTTCTAAGTTTTGTTTTAGCTTTAAACCCAAATTCTTTATTAGCTTTATCAATGTTGAGATATCTTATTAAGTATCCATCAGGTTTACTTGAATCCCAGTTTATTTTTCCTTTAAATTTAAGTAATCTTGAAATTATTTCGGCAAGGTTCCTTATTGAAATATGCTCTCCGGAACCAACATTAACAGGCTCTTCTTTATTGTAATTTAAAGTTGCCTTTATTATCGCTTCGGTAGCATCTTCCACATACACAAATTCTCTAATTGCATTTCCAGTGCCCCAAAGTGTAACTCCATTCAAATTATTTTCAACAGCATGGCTAATTTTTTTAATTAATGCAGGAATAACATGAGAACTTTCAGTTTCAAAGTTATCCCCAGGGCCATAAAGATTTGTGAGCAAAAGATAAACGCCTTTAAGACCGTATTGTCTTTTATAGGCCTGAAGCTGTACGAGAATAGCCTTTTTAGCTATTCCATAAAAAGCATTATTTTCTTCAGGGTATCCGTTCCAAATTTCAGATTCATTAAAAGGAACCTTTGTAAATTTAGGATATGAGCAAACTGTTCCAGTTACAATGATTTTTTCAACTTTGCTAAGACGTGCCCTCTCAATTAATTGTGTTCCCATAGCCACATTATCATAAAAAATAGAACCTGGATTCTCTTTGTTATAACCTATACCTCCAACATTAGCAGCAAGATGAATAACTATGTTTGGTTTAAAAGTGGTGAACACTCTTTGGATATTTCTACCATCTCTTAAGTCATAATTTCGGCTTCTTGGAACAAAAATATTTTTTTTAGGAACCCCTAACTTAAGAAGTCTTCTAACTACCACTTTACCGAGAAAGCCTGCTCCCCCAGTAACTAAAATTTTCTTTTGAACAAACTCAGACAGTTTCATTAAGAAATCATACTCAGATACAATTTAAATATTTATTACATAGGTTTTAAAATAAGTTATTCCGTGGATTTTCAAGCGGGGGTTCCGGAGTGGTCAAACGGGATAGCCTCAAGAGCTATTGTGCTTAGTGCCTTCGGAGGTTCGAATCCTCCCTCCCGCATTCTATGGTAGAAGTATTGGATATGAAAATAGCAATAGAAAGAACAATCGCTTTAGTTACTGTTTCTAAAATAAGACCCTTTGTTGGAGCAGTCTTCGGAGTTCCAGATTCTGGAAAAAGCTACTTTATAGATGAAGTCTTAAAAATGTTAGAAACACAAAGATTACATACAAAAAAAAGAGAAAACCCTTACGGGGATTGGAACCAATATGAATCATAGGATTACAATCCCCATCCATCTTATGAAAATGTAAACGGGGTATTTTTAAGAGAAGAATTGTCTGCAAAAGATGCTATATTGTATCATTGTCCTTGGCCAGATAGATCTAAACCATGGAATAATCGTGAAGATCCAGAAATCACCTTAAGAAAATATTTAGATAGGGGTCTTGACTTAACCATTGGAGTGTTTAATCCAAGAAGAAGTTTAGAACCAGTAGGAAATTTTGATTTTATCATTTCTAATCCAGCATCTTCAGAAAAAACACAGCCTATGCTTGATTCTTAGTAATAATTATTTTGTAGGCAATTTTAAAACAGTTCAATTCATTACATGTGTATGTACCCATAGCTAAGTCGGAATAGGTAAGGGAGAACCTCAAAATAAAATATAAAATATGCTAACTTATTTTTAGGTTTCATCTAAGAACCACAAGGATTATATCTACACCTTTAATGTTTTTTAGATACAAAAAGCTCTCGTGGCGCAATTGGATAGCGCAATGCCCTCCTAAGGCAAAGGTTCCAGGTTCAAGTCCTGGCGAGAGCGTTTATTTTTAATAATTGCCTTCAAAATCTTTCTCTGAACAGACTTATCTTTTCTAATTGGATTAAATGTTTTTTCCTCAATTTTTAAAATGTTAAAATCTTTGAATAATCTTTTTATCTCTTTCTTATCAAAAAAGTGACATATAATTTTGTTTTGCTTTTCAACAGTATTTTTTTCTATTTCTTTTCCTCTTTGTCTAAAATCTCCAATTGCAAAATCCTCAAAAATTATTGTTCCATCTTTGCTTAAAAGACCTTTAATCTTTTTAATTACTAACTTTCTTTTACTTTCTATAAAATTGTTTAAAAAATAATAGCACGCAATTACATCAAATTTTTCCCCAGTTTTGAAATCGAGAATATCATACTTTATATATAAGACTTTATCGGATTTTATTTTTTCCCTTGATTTTTTTATTGCCTCTCCAGATATATCTATGGCGATAACTTTCTTTGGATTTTGATTTAATATTGCTTTGAGTGTCTTTCCATTTCCAACCCCTAGTTCAAATATTTTTTTATTTTTTATTGCAGTCTTTATTCTAATTGTCTCTTTCTTCCAAGATAACCCTTGCAAATACAAATAATCCCATATTCTATGTTGGCCTTTCATAATCTCTACTTAAACAAACACAAGCTTTAAAACACATTATACTGAAGAATATATAAGCGCCATTGGTTTAGTGGTAGAACTTCTGATTTCCAATCAGACGGGAGGGGTTCGATTCCCCTATGGCGCATAAAACAAAATGGAACAACACACAAATCAAGAAAATAAAAAACATTGGTATGATAAAAATTATAAGAAATTGTTAGTCATACCGGTAGTCTTGCTAATAATCTGTATAAGTTATCTTATGTACTTTTATTCTCAAAATGGAGATATAATTTACAAAGACCCTAGCCTCTCCGGAGGAACAACAATAACTCTAAGGACTGAATCAGATGCTAAGAACCTAGAGTTAAGTCTGAAAAAGTCTCTGGAAGACGTATACGTAAGAACAATTTCAGATATCTCTACTGGAAAACAGATTGCAGTTTTAATCGACTCCTCGGAAAAACCAGAAGTTCTAGAGCCTTTAATAGAGGAGATTACGGGTCAAAAATTAACAGATGAAAACTCCAGCATAGAGTTTAGCGGACCAAGTTTGGGCAACAATTTTTATAGACAGCTCATCATAGCAGTGATAATCTCTTTTGTGTTGATGTCTTTAGTTATTTTCTTTCTTTTTAGAACTTTAATTCCTAGTGTCGCAGTTATATTTGCAGCTCTTTCAGATATAATTATGGCTATTGCTGTAGTAGACTTTTTTGGATTTAGATTATCGGCCGCAGGAATAGCCGCTTTTCTGATGTTGATAGGTTATTCTGTAGACACAGATATTCTATTAACAACAAGAGTCTTAAAAAAGAGGGGAGAACCAGTAAACTCCAGAATTTACGGAGCATTCAAGACGGGAATGTTTATGACATTAACAGGGTTAATAGCAGTCATCCCAGCATTTCTAATAGTTACAGGGCTCCCAGATTCATTTAGACAGATATTTTTAATTTTAGCAATAGGTTTATCCGCAGATATTCTAAATACATGGCTTACAAATGCTTCTATAATTAAATGGTATGCAGTGCATAAAAAATTAGACTAATGGCTAAAATGACTCTAAGACTTTGGATTTTGATAATTTCTTTAGTTTTAGCTTTATTTATGATTTCTCCAACTTTCAAAGACGGAATCACCATAAAAAATATAGAAAAAGATTCCAAAGCATTCGATTCAGGCCTAAGATCTGGGATGATTATAGAGGAGATAAATTCTCAGAAAATAAATTCGCTGGAAGATTATTCTAAGGTTTCTTTAATATTTTTAAATGACTCTTCAGAAAAAAGAATTTCTATTTTAACAGATAAAGATTCATTTATATTCTTAGACTCAAATATCTCTTCTATTACAGCAGGAAAACTTCAAAAGTCAAATATCAAAACTGGTTTAGATTTAAGTGGTGGAGCAAGGGCATTAGTTAAGCCCGTGAATGGAACATTGACAGAATCTGAAATGTCAGATTTAGTAGAAATCACAAATCAGAGACTAAACGTTTTTGGACTTACGGACTTAACAGTAAGGTCTTCCAAAGATCTTGAGGGAAATAATTTTATGTTGGTTGAAGTCGCAGGAGCTTCTCCAAGAGATTTAGAGGAACTTGTAGGTAAACAAGGGAATTTTGAAGCAAACATAGGAAATAAAACAGTTTTTGTAGGAGGAGACAAAGATATAACTCACGTATTTAGAGACGCCTCGCAATCTGCAGTTTATCCTGCAGAATCTCTAGGAGATGGGACATACATAAGCAGGTTTAGTTTCACTATAACTCTAAGTCCCGAAGCAGCACAACGCCACGCAGATATAACAAACTTAATACCCCTAGACCCCTCTTCAGGAGGGCAATATCTTCTAGAAAATCTTACTTTGGTTTTGGATGGAGAAATAGTAGATGAATTAAGAATAAGTTCAGGGTTAAAGGGACAAGTAACGACACAGATATCTATACAAGGTTCTGGTACAGGAACTACCCCAGATTTGGCTCTTTCCGACGCAAGAGCTCAGATGCACAAACTCCAAACACTTCTTCTTACTGGAAGCATACCTTATCAGTTAGAGATAGTCAAATTAGACACAATATCTCCCTCATTAGGAGAACAGTTTACAAAATCTTTAATTACATTGGGCCTATTTGTTTTTCTCGCAGTATCGATAGTAATTTTTGTAAGATATAAAAAAATAAAAATTACTTTAGCGGTAATTCTTACAATGTTCTCTGAAGCATTTATTACCTTAGGAATTGCAGCACTTCTAAGATGGAATCTGGACGCCGCAAGCATAGCGGGCATAATTGCAGGAATAGGAACTGGGGTAAATGACCAAATAATAATTATTGATGAATCTAGGTCCAAAGATGGCTCAGGGCTAAAAGAGAAAATAAAGAAAGCCTTATTTATAATATTCGGAGCGTTTTTCACTATAGTTGCTGCAATGCTTCCGCTTTTCTGGGCAGGGGCAGGACTTCTAAGAGGTTTTGCATTTACAACAATAATAGGAATAACTGTCGGAATTCTAATCACACGTCCAGCATTTGCAGATATAATAAAGAAAATAGGAGAACAATAAATGCTTCCAAGATGGCACATCCTGTTAGGGATAATTTTCTGTACAACATTTAAGTTACTCTCTCCAGAAACTAGTTATGTATCTCTTTTTTTAATATGGTTTTCTTCAGTGTTTATAGACTTCGATCATTATCTTGTAGCAGCTTTCAAACATGGAAAATGGAGCCCTTTAGACGCATTAAATCATGGCAAGGATAGAAGAAAAAATTTATTAGAACAAAAAGAAGAATTTGGAATGTGTGAAAAGAGAGATTTTCACATTTTTCATACTGTTGAGTTGCATATCCTGACTGGAATAATCGCTTTGTTTTTTTCACCATTTTACTTTTTATTTATGGGAATGATCTTTCATTCTCTTTTAGATTTGATATGGATGGTAAAACACGATGTTCTTGATTCAAGAGAGTTTTTTGTGATAAATAAATTTAGAACTCTCGTTTTGTAAGGCCACAACTTTTAAAAAGCATGTTTTTAACCCCTTTTCATGTCAAAGGAATCTGAACTAGAAGGTATGGTAAGGGTACACCCAGCAGGGGGTCACAGAGATAGTAGAAGAGTAATTACTGATATGCCTATAGGATATTTACATGGTCAAGAAATAGCAGTAGTAAACTTTATAGATGTCTTAGATACTTCTGGATTGCCATTAGGACAACATTTTCATGCCAATTATGGAGAATATTTTACAATAGCAAAAGGTAAGGGAACTCTCATTATAAGAGCAGTAATGCCCGGAGAAACAAATAGAATAAAACCAGAAATAGTTGTTCCAGAGTCTATCGCACAATGCTCAAAATATCAAGGTTTATTTGGTGTTGAAACAACATTAGATGTAGATAGCTCAGATCCAAATAGAAAATTTGTAAAGGTTTCTCCAGGATTGGCGCACACCTTTATTTTAAGCTCCGGAAGCGTTTTAGTTCCGTTTATAGTAGATGCCCCCAACGATTTTAACCCACACGATAAAGGAAATTACATCTCTTTTCCTTTAATTTAGATGGATTATAAAGAGTATGCACTTGAAGACGGCAGGCCTATTGATTTAAACCGTTTGAGAATAGGGTTTATACCAGAGGAAGAATACCTAATAATTCATAGAAATTCGATAATCTTGTGCGCAGATGTTCTAATTGAGTGTTGTGGAGGATTTCTGCTTTTGGAGAGAAGAAATGCTCCTGCATTAAGAGAATTATGGCCTGTCGGCGGGCGCTTACAAAAAGGGACTTCCTCGGAAGAAGGAATAATGCAAGTGGCAAAACAAGAATCAGGGTTAGACTTGGAAGACTTGGCACTTTTAAATGTTAGTAGAACTTATTTTAGAGAGGCACCATTCCCTCATAATAAAGGAACAGATACTTTCAACTTGATGTACGTAGCAAAAGGTAGGGGGAGATACAGATAGATCGATTTCATTCAGGTTTCGTAATTGTTAATGAAGAAGTATTTAGGAAAAAAGAAAGGTCATTACACCCATATGTGAGAGACTTTTTAGAATTAGCTTTAAAAAGATTATAAGAAACTAGCAACTCCTTTTGAGATCAATAGCAAACTTAAAATCCATAGTAAAAATGCAAAGGGTGAAAAGAAAATTCCCATAAAAAGAGTCAATGAAGCAACAAGATCAACAATACTCAAAAAATCTCCCCCCAGAATAAAGAGGCTTTTAACAAACAGAAGCGCTCCTATGAAGATTAAAACTTGTAATGGAATATCCACAGAGAAGACCATCAATAATAATATAATTGACGCGATAAAATCTATTAAGCCTAAAACTTTTACAAGAACCATTCCAATTTTTCAGTCCAGATGTTTAAATTACTATTGTTTTAGTTTATCAATAACTTTATAAATAATATTTCTAGCCGATTAATAAGAGATATATACATTATGAAAGATTTTCACAATTATAAAAGAGTAGTAGTTACCGGAGGTGCTGGATATTTGGGATCTATTTTAGTTCCTATGCTTCTTGAAAAAGATTACAAAGTGCATGTAGTAGATACTTTTTATTTCGGAAAGTCTTCGATAGAAAAATACCTCACAAATCCTAATCTAAAAATAACTGAAATGGATATTGCGCATCATGAAAATATACCAGATCTGTTTAATGAAGTGGAAACAGTGATTCATTTATCTGGGATGTCTAACGATCCTTCAGGAGATTTAGATCCCAATCTAACAATTCAAACTAATTTCTTGGCAACAATGTCATTAGCAAGAAGAGCAAAAGTAGAAGGTATAAAGAAATTTATTTTTATTTCATCATGCAGTGTTTATGGGGCTAGCGGAGACAAGTTCCTTGACGAGCAGTCAGATGTCGGACCAGTTACTCTTTATGCATTGTCTAAACTTCAATGCGAGAATGCCCTATTTCCACTTGCAGACTCTAAATTCTCAATTACATCTTTAAGATTTGCCACACTCTTCGGATATTCTCCGAGAATGAGGTTTGATATTGCTGTCAATGTTATGGCTAAAAGAGCATTACAGGGAAAAAGCATATTGCTTAATGGAGATGGAACACAGTATAGACCATTTTTACATGTAAAAGATGCAAGCAGAGCTATCATGGTGGTGATGGAAGAAGATCCAAACATCACAAACAAGCAAATTTTTAACGTCGGAAACAGCGACTTGAATTTTATGATAAAGGACTTAGTTCCTTTAATTTCAAGATACTTCAATAATTCCCCAGTTGAAAGAGTGGAACAAAACAAAGACAATAGGTCTTATAGAGTAAGCTTCAGAAAATTTGAAAAGATATGTGGATTCAAATGTTTATATGGAATAGAGCATGGTCTTAAAGAGATTGAAGATGCTCATAAATCGGGGCAATTAATAAACATGGATGACATTAATTATTATAATCTGGAAGTTATGAAGAAAATCATCAAAGAACCATTAATCAATTACAGTTTAGCTTCGAGTCCGAGATGGTCTAATGGCGAAAAACACGATTGATTTGTTACCCAAGCTTTAAGAATGGCCTAATTTGTCTATTTTTATGAAACTCGATTTAATAATGATCTTATCTGGAGAAGATACTAAATTAAGGCACAGAAGTCAGAGAGCAATACAAATGTTTTCAGAGTCTAATGGAGATACCCCAATTCTTGTTTCTGGTTCACATTCTGGATTTTTAGGAAGAACGTTACCAAAAGAAATGAAAAGAGAATGTCACCAAGTTGCAGATTTTTTATTATCCCAAGGAGTTCCAACAAGAATGATATCTTGTGAGGAGCAGTCCCTGGATACATTAGGTAATTTTTATTTCTCACGCCAATTAATTGGAGCAGATCAAAGAGAAATAGCTCTTATTACAGACCCATTCCATATGGGTAGGAGTAGATACTGTGCAGAATTAGTATTTGGAGATAGTAAGCATTTCAATCCAGAACCAACAAATAATCCTCGAAGTGGTTCATATACTAGATTCATTGAATGGATTCAAAAAGTAATCGTCGCAAAAGATATGAAGAAATTAGGTGTTGAAAGGGGAGATTATTCTGCTCTTTCAAGATTTATGGAAAAAGCACACCCGTTTTATTCTAAAGACACACCTGAAAAAAGTTTATATGGCAGATTTATTGCATTATTTAGAGGGAACATGGCTCTTGCAAAATTCTTTTTACCGACACAAAGGCAGGCATATAATGATTAATTACATAATAGTAACAATACTAAGATTTATATACCAAAATCCACAGAACTAATTTATGACAAATCCGAGAGCAGAAATAGAATTCTTCTATACTCCAGAAAACCCTGTATCTCCAGAAGCATTAAATGTAACCATGTCTGGATCAGAATTCTCTCGATATATCACAAGCTCTGATAAATCTATTATTGAACGAGTCTGGAAAGATAAAGTTCTTGTTGCTAATCCTAAAGCCACTGCAGGACCATTAGCCACTCTATCTTCTAGTCGTGACGGTGTTTTAATTTGTGACGCATCAAATTTCCAAGATTATGTAGCTACAACTAGAACATCTCTAAATCCTGATTTTGATAAAGAATTAAGAGCTCTTCCATTAGAAGAGAGAAGATTACAACCAGATTTTTACAGTAGGATGAGAATACTTGCTGTTGGAGCTTATCTCGAAACAGGAGATGGAACAATTTTAGTTCACAGAAGACCATCTAATGCAACACACGCCCCTAACTTGATTGACTCTTCTTGCGCAGGGTTATGTAAGATATATGATGGCGGAGTAATTAAACCACAAACAGATTTAGAAGAGAAAATGTTCAGAGAATTAGGGTTAAAACCTTCAGATGCAACTCTTCTTGGAGTAACAAACGTTCATTCTAGCGAAGCTCCAGATTTTAGTGGAATGATTTCTTTCGGTCTTAAAACGCATTTAGCTCCAGAAGAATTGAAGCCAGGAATAAATCCTAAGACTGCTTCTGGATATTTCTTTGTACCTAAAAGACAATTAGTAGACTTCATAATCGACAAATACACTGGAACAAGAGAAATGGTTGGAGATGGAGCAGCAGTTTTAATGGGTGCACTAGATAGAGACCAATTCAACTATACCGTTAGACAAATAAAAGAATCTGGAAAGAGGGTAGAGTTTGGCAACCTGGAAAGCGGATTCTTAGTTAAAAACTAATTTATTTATATTTAATTTTCAAAACAATCTCAATTACGAGTATGATAAAGACTAAAGAATTACTTATGGCCACAGGACCGTCTTTTATTAATATTCCCTAAGTTACCCAAAGAAAGCAATTAATTAGAAAAACAATTAACATACCCATAGAAACGTCTTTGGCACTTTTTGTTCTTATTGTTTTAATCAATTGAGGAAACATAATTAACGTTCCCATTATTGCAGCCACATATCCTACGATATCTGTAATCATTCGAGCACTAAAAATTATATATCTTTATAAACCTGTTTTATTACGTTTTTCAAGATGGTTAAGAAACAACTAAAGTATGGTATAAAAAAACCTAAAGTAATTGGAGTAATTCTAGCATACAATGTTGCAAGAATGTTACCCCGCGCAGTAGAAAGGATAAAGGCAATACCAAAAGAGCTTTTGGATGATCTGATATTGATGGATGACGGCTCTAAAGATGGAACTTATGAGGTAGCTAAAAAATTAGGATTAAAAGCATTCAGGCATGTTCCAAATAGAGGTTATGGTGGGAACCTTAAAGCTGGAATAAAGAAAGCTCTTGAAATGGGTGCAGATTATATTGTAGAAATTCATGGAGACGGCGCTCAATTTAATCCAATTTCTATAAAATATGCAATGCCCTATATGCAAGAAGGAAAAGCTCAACTTATTTTAGGATCTCGTTTCCAGAAAAAAGGACAAGCACTAAAAGATGGAATGCCTCTAATAAGATTCCTTGCTAATAGGGGATTAAGCTTTTTTGATCGTTTGGTCTTAGGGTTAAAACTAACTGAATTTCACACTGGATTTAGAATATATGGTCGAAAGCTATTAGAAAAAGTTCCTTATGATGAGAATACTAATGATTACCTGTTCAGCTTCCAAATTATTGCTCAGGCAGCTTATTATAAGATGCATGTAAAAGAGGTTCCTGTTGAAGCAGATTACCATGCAGACCATACATCTCACTCAATAAAAGGAGCTAGTTGGTATGCTATACGTTCATTCGGAGTTCTGGGTCAGTTTATTTGGGCGAAGGCACATTTAGGACATAATAAGGTATTTAAGCAGTTATAATTGAGAATTTACATGAATAGCTTAAAATGCAAGTCTTGTGGATTCGAGGAGATATCTAGATTTTTAGAGTTAGGAAATATTCCTCCAGTAAATGCTTTTATCACAAAAGAAGAAATAAAAAATGAAAAATCCTATCCTCTTAACTTGGCTTATTGTCCAAATTGTTTTCTTGTTCAATTAGAAGAGATTGTGCCTCCCCAAGATCTTTTCAGGAATTATCTTCATTTATCTGCAGGCTCACAGACAAATATCCAGCACTTAGAGAGTGTAGCAGATCATATAAATAAAAAATTAAGCCTAAACGAAAAAACAAAAATTTTAGAGATAGGTTCAAATGACGGAACGCTTCTCTCTTTCTTTAAAAAATACTCTTCAAATGTTTTAGGGGTGGATCCAGCGTTAAATCTTGTGGAAGTAAATAAACAAAAAGGAGTAGATTATATCCCTGAGTTTTTCAACACAAAAACAGCTTCAAATATTTTAAAAGATAAGGGAAAATTTGACTTAGCCATTGCTTTAAACGTTATTCCTCATACTCCTAATAATATTGATCTGCTAAAAGGAGTAAGAATAATCCTTAAAGATAATGGAGTCTTGATGATGGAAGGAGTATATGCTCTTGAAACAATCTTAAGGGGAGAATTTGATACAATTTATCACGAACACGTGTATACCTTCTCATTGCATTCACTCATCTCTACTTTCAGGATGGCTGGTCTGACCGTTTTTGATGTTGAAAAGATTCCAACTCAAGGGGGCTCATTAAGAATATTTGCAATGAAAGATGAATTTACAAAGCCAATATCTAGATCAGTAAGCGACTTGTTAAATGAAGAAGTTAAATTTGGGTTAGCAGATGTAGATAATTACAAAAAAGTAGAAAATAAAGTAAAGAATTATAAAATTGAAATGAGAAAATTAATAAATATTGAAAAAGCAAAAAACCATAAAATCATAGGCCTTGGAGCACCTGCTAGGGGAGTAGTAATAATGAATTATATAGGGATTAATTCAAAAGATGTAGACTATATAATAGATGATACTATTTTAAAACAAGGCAAAGTTGCCCCTGGAGTTCACATTCCAGTAAAACCAATTCAAGCACTTAAAGATGAGAAAGACAAAATCACTTTCCTTTTACTTTCATGGAATTATAAAGATAGTTTTGTTAATAGGCTAAAAGAAATTATGCCTTTTTTTAAGATGATAATTCCCTTCCCAGACTTAAAGGTAGAGGAATTTTAATGGATATATCTAAAGTTCTTATAATTGGAAAAGATAGTGCTATAGCCCAAGAGATACAATTTGGAATAAAGTTATCTCATAAAGACTTAGACATAACTAAAATAGAAGATGTAAAAAAAGCATTATTAAAATACAATCCTTCTGCCGTATTATGTCTTGCTTCAGTAGATTTGAATAATTCTGAAAAAAACCCTTCTCTTGCGTATGAGGTTAATGTTTTAGGGTTATGTAATGTAGCCACAGAAGCTTTAGAATTAAATATTCCTATAATAATTATCTCGAGTGGAGCGATTTTTAACGGAAAAGCAGGCGAACATTTTGACGAGAACCACTTGCCAAACCCATTGAATATATACGGAAAAACTAAATATTTGGCAGAACTAATATTGCAAAGAATAACTAAAAACTTTTTGATTATTAGAACTGGATGGTTGTTTGGTTTAAGTTATAAGAAAAGTGGTTTTTCAAAATTCATAGACTATCTTATAAATTCCGAAAGTCTTTCAGGAATAAAAGCTACAGATGATAGCACAGGTTCTCCAACATACATTGTTGATTTCATAGATGAACTAAAAAAACTTATTCAGTCCAACTCGAAAGGAATATTTCATATAGCTAATTCCAACTGTGGCTCTGCATATGATGTTGTAAAAGAAGTGGCGTCAATAAAAAATAAAAAAAATTTAGTTGAAGTAGTAAATACAAATTTTACAGCATCTGTTGGAATTCCTGCAAGGTCAGAAAGCGAATGTTTGATTTCAAATAAAATAAAATTAAGACCATGGCAGGGTGCTTTGAAAGACTATTATTTAAAGATAAAAAATCATTAATACTTTATATTTATATAATCTCAAACTTTATAATTACATGATTGAAAAAGGACGCAATAAAAAAAGTAACTTTATAGATATTATTTTTAATTATTTTAAAAATAATCAAAAAATTCTCTTAATCTCTATATTTCTGCTTGGATTTATCTTAAGATTTATTGTATCATCAAATCTTACTCATGTGGAGGACGAGATGGTTCATGGAGTTCATGCATTAGGGTTCTCAAAACTTGCACCTTTAAGCACAATGACTCAAGGTCCAATATGGTATTATTTAACCGATTATGCTTATAGGATATTTGGAGTAAGTTTACTGACTGCAAGATTTTTGTCATTTATATTTGGAAGTCTTTCCATAATTGTAGTTTATATGATAGCTACCAGATTATATAATAAAAAAGCGGGTTTGATAGCAGCATTTCTTCTGGCAATATCTGCTTTCCATATAACTTGGACCTCAAGCTATCAAGACCAGACAATGATGTTTTTTGTTCTTCTGGCTTCTTATTTTTTCATTAAGTCCTATCAAGATAAAGGTAAAATATCGATTCTTGCCGCGGTATTTTTAGCCATTGCAGAATTGGTTAAAATAATCACAGGAGCCTTTGTGATTGTATTTTTAATTTTCATGATATGGATTATGTTCAAGAATTATAAATCTAATAAAGAATTATTTAAAAATAACTTGAGGAGATTTATTCTTTTTATAGTTATTTTGTTAATTGGATTAGTTCCAATTATAATGTATAATATTTTCCTCTTTAAATCAAAAGGCATTGTAGACTTGCCTCTTGCACAGTTCCTTAGAATAAACCCTGAATTCTATACAGGTCCAGGGCTTGCCCATGGTGAAGGGTTTGTTTTAAACAAATTAGTAAAAAATCTATATTCTATTCTTACAGTATATTTCATAAAAGAAGATCTGTTGGTTTTTCTTATAGGTTTACTTGGAATATTTTATTGTTTTAAGAGGTTAAGAAAAGAAGATAAAAAGCTAGAGAAATTATTTTTCTTAGGAATGTTTATTTTTGTATTATTATTTATCGCGTCTTCAATAGTTTTGCAAACACATTATACTTCATTCTTTTCATTATTTGCTTTATTTGGGAGTCACTTCATAGTTCAGATTGTGTCGAAGATAAATAAACCTCTTTATCAAAAATATTTCATAGCTTTATTATTAATAATTATTTTATCATATAATTTATGGCATCTTCATGATCCATTAACCTCTAGAAGTGCAACACAGCAGTTAAGGTCTTATGCTTCTCAGACAGAAGAGAATACCCTTATTTTAGTAGATTCAAGGATTTATACAGGGGCTTATGCATGGATGTTCTATGATAAGCATTACATAAACGCTCAATATGTCGCAGAATTGTTAAAAGGAAATAGTAGCCAGTTTGTGCCAGTAAAGACTATTTTTATAGAATGCGTAAATGATGATTGTGGCTGGGGAACAATTAAAGACCAGCCAGAGCTCAACGAATCTATGGAGCTATTGATTAGTCAATTTAAAGAAGTTTCCTCAATTAAATCTTTTGAAGGAGGAGGATCAATCAAGGGAGTAAGAGGAGCAGAAATAAGGAGGGTTCCATTTTATAGAATTTATGAAACAAGGCTGTCGTTTAACCCACAAGCGTTGAATATTATTGATAATACTCATAATCACTTCTTTTATCATATCCCAAGAAATGAATATCCCGAATTAGCTTTTGACTATTACTCTGTGAATGGAGCATTTAGCAAGCTGTTGAATGTATTGGCTTATTCAATATTATACATTTTAATGATATTAGCAATATTTTCTATAATAATTCCATTCTATTTATTGAGAAAACAAAATAGTTGAAGACTAAATATTTATGTAAATCCTAACTTGTAACTTCTTTATAAGACACAAAATCAAAGTAATATTTATAAACCGCTTTTAGCAATTAGCAAAATGCTCAACGAAAAAAAAGTTGCTTTGATTACAGGAATAAATGGACAAGACGGTTCTTATCTTGCAGAATTTTTATTAAGTAAAGGTTATTATGTAAGGGGAATAGTCAGGCGTTCAAGTAGCATACATAGTGGTAGAATAGAACACTTATTAAAAAAAATGAAGTATGGTCAAGATCCCTCAAAAGAATTTGTTTGTTATCACGCTGACTTAACCGATGCCTCAAGTTTAAGAAATATCATAGAAAAAGTACAACCAGATGAAGTCTATAATTTAGCTGCACAGAGTCATGTAGGGATAAGCTTTGAAAATCCTGCAACTACATTTGATATAAATGCTCTTGGAACTTTGCGTCTTCTAGATGCAATTCATCATTCAAAACTAAAATGTAAATATTATCAAGCTTCTTCCTCAGAAATGTTTGGAGCTTCTCCACCCCCTCAAAATGAAGAAACTCCTTTCAAGCCACAAAGTCCTTATGGTGTATCTAAGGTTGCAGCATTCAACTTTACAAGAATGTATAGAGTTGCTTACGGATTATTCGCTTCAAATGGAATTCTCTTCAATCACGAATCACCGAGAAGAGGAATTAATTTTGCAACACGTAAAATTACCAGAGAATTAGCACGCATAGTTTTAGGTCATGCAGATAAAATTGTTATGGGTAATTTAGATGCAAAAAGAGATTGGGGACATTCCGAAGAATATGTTAAAGCAATGTGGGCAATTTTACAGCATCACGAACCAGATGATTTTGTAATAGCAACGGAAGAAACTCATACAGTAAGAGAATTCTTAGAGGAAGCTTTCTCGCTCTTAGGGTTAGATTATAATAATTATGTAGAAGTTTCAGATAGATACAAGCGTCCTGCAGAGGTGCCTGCATTATTAGGAGATGCTTCAAAAGCAAAAAGATTATTAGGTTGGAGTCCTAAAATAAAATTTAAAGAATTAGTTCAGACAATGGTTGAAGCGGACTTAAAAGAGCAGTTTGAAGAAAACGGAATGGTGTTAGTTAATCCAGAAAACAACAATCACAAAGGGTTTTACATTGAGAAAGCAAAAGATTTTCTTATTAAGAGAGGAATTTTGAAATAAGTTATTTCTGTCTTAATTATAGAGTTACAAAATACAAATATTTAAATAGTTATAAAAATGGTAAAAATTATGGTTGAAAGAAATCAAGCTGCAGTAGTCGTTCCAATAACTTCAGATAAAAAAGTATTTCTACAAAGAAAAGATTTAGGTTATCCTTGGAATCCTGGAATGTGGTGTTTTTTTGGGGGAAAAATAGAACAAGGAAAATCGGATAGAGGAGCAGACACTTTAACAAGAGAACTTTTTGAGGAATTAGGTATTGAATTGAAGGGTGTTAAATATTTTGGATCAAGACCTTACTTTGATATTAGACCGTCAGATGGAAGAAGAAGAGAAGGTGCACTCGAGGTTTACACAGCAAACTTTGATAACGGCAGGATGTCTCAGGTAAGATTAAAAGAAGGAGCGGGAATGTCTCTCTACGAAAGAAGCGAAATATGGGGATTGCATATGGTTCCACACAATAAGGATATTCTTTTAGAGGTTTTCAGGTCTCTTCCACAATAAATGAATTCCCCTGATTCTTTGAGAGCATTTGGTAAGAATCTTCTAGAAAGTGCTTACAGATTAAATAAAGATCTAGGTGTTGAAGGCGAAAGACAAGTTGAAACAGATAAAGATATGGTATTGGAAGCAGATCTTGCGATTTCTAGAGAGATTCAATCTTTAGTTGAGAAAAGAGGCGTGCCTACAGTTTTATGGACAGAGGAATTTAAAAGAGTTCAATTTGGAGATAATCCCTTAGAAACAATAGCCTTCGACGATATAGACGGAACTTTTAACAAAAAGCATGGAGCAGGAATTTTACCTTATTGTTCAATAGCAACCATTTTTGACACACCCAATCCAAGGTATGAAGATGCAGTATACGCAGGAATAATTATTCACACAACAGGGGATTTGTTTGAGGCAATAAGAGGTCAAGGAGTATTAAAGAATGGAGTTAGGTTAGCAACTAATTTTCCAGAGCAATTAGAAAGAAATAGCACAATATATGTAAATCATCATGAAACTTCTCGTGCTACTCCAGACTTTCTTCCAGCAATAGGCCGTTTAGAGGCAAGGACAGTTTCTAGAGATATTCTTTCTTCAGGTGTAGCTTTTGCGTTAGTTGCCCAACATGGAGTTGCATATATTGGTGGCAGAAATAAAGCTCATGAACTAGGTGCAGGATACTTGTTTATGAGAGAACTTGGAGGCACCATTTTAGACTTTGAAGGCAGAGACATAGGAAAAGATCTTTACGAATTTGAGGGGAGTAAATCCATGATTGCTGCAGTAAGCCTTGGGGTTGCACAAGAAATTTTAATGGAGCTTAGAAAGACAGCTTAAAATTCGTATTTTATATCATTCTTTTCACTTGATACAAAAGGCATTTCTGTAAATCCAACCATTTTTGTTCCAGCTTTTGCAATAGCATGGTAAGCTACTTTAGAAGGAATTAGTAAAGTATCTGTCTTCTCCAAATTATATTCTTTTCTTTCCTTGGTTTTTAAGTCTTCTAATATAAATTTTACTTCTCCCTCCAATATATAAAAAGCTACGTCATAATCATGATAACATCCTGCAAGGTTTTTTTCTTGTTTTATGAGATATATCTTTGCTTGCGATGCTTTAAAACCATTTAAGTCTCCATTAAAAGCTGTTAAGATAGCTCTCCTGTCATCCTCATGGTCTATTCCTCTTTTTTGGTAAATCACATCTTTAATTCCATTTGAAGTCTCTTCGGGCGAGATATATTTTATATCTGGATTTATTTTTCCAAGTATTTCCCTAAGCTGATTTGCTATGTTCCAAGATAAAATTAAAGCATAAACTTTATCAAAATCTTTAAAAATTTCATCTCCTACGATAGGAATTCTAGTTGCAGGAGTATATTTTCCTTTTTTATGGGGAGAAGAATCAGTAACATAGTCTATTAAACTATGATCTAGTCTGTAAAAATTAAGAAAAGTATTTCCCTTTGCAGCCGCCCCCACAGCAATTATTTTGTATCCTTCTTCTTTAATTTCACAAATTCTTTTCAAAAATTTATTCCTTTGATCTATATTTTTCTTCATGAATTTTTCATAAGTAGTTTTGTCAAATGCCCCATATTGATATTCATCATCAATCATTTTTTGAGCAGTTTCTGATTCTTCTGAGTATTCTTTCTTCTTTGAATATATTCTTAGGGAGCCTCCATGATAATTGACTACTTCAACAGATGTAATAACTAAATCTGCAGTTTCTAGAAGAGCTTTAAGGGAGCGTACAGTAAAATAACTCACATGTTCATGATATATTTGGTCAAACTTTCCACTTTTAAGAGTATCCATCCAATAAGGTTGTTCAAACACAAATGTCGCATTATCATTCATTACTTTTTCAACAGCTTTAACAAATTCTCCAGGGTTATCTGAATGATTAAAAACATTATTCGCAATTATAAGGTCTGCTTTTTCATATTTATTTAATATCTCATCTGCAGATTCATTTCCAAAAAGGCTGATAATTGTATTAACGCCTCTCTGCTTTGCCAATTTAGCCATGTAAGGAGAGGGGTCTACACCAACAGCGCTATTTCCAGCTTTAACAAATTGCTCTGATAAATATCCATCGTTTGAACCTATTTCAATTACTAATGAACTTGGTTTAAGACATATTTTTGAAGCAACTTCTTTTGAATATTCTTCCCAGTGATTTCTTGAAAAAGTAGAGTTAGATGAAGTATATGAATATTCTATATCTGAATAGCGTGCCAATGGATTTGTGACGTATTTTGTTTGTATCTGACCGCATTTATTACATAAGTCACATGTAAGGGGATAAATCATGTCTGGTTCAGAAATTTTAGATTTAGGAACAAAAGTATCTGCGAAAGGATGGCTTCCAAGATCAATTATTTGAACCAAATCCGTTGAGTTACAGACTAAACAATTGTTTCTTATCATCTTTTTTTAGGTTTTTGCCGATTTATAAACTTTAACACTGCACAGAATAAACATTTTTAAATGAGGTTTTTCTCAAGACACAATGGCTTTAATCAATAAGAAAATGCTTCTAGCGTGTTGGTCTATAAATAATCCTTATTGGATAATCAATCAAGCATATCACATTCCATTAAGGAAAATCTTCAAAGAAGTAGTGAATTTTGACCCTCAGGAAGAGACGTATAAATACGGTAAAAAGATAATGAATCAAAAATTCCTAGATTTATTAAAAAAAGAAAAACCAGATTATATCCACTTGTTTTTAGTTTGGGACGAGTTCTATCCAGAAACCCTTATCAAAATAAAAGAGATATTACCAAAGGTGAAAGTAACTCATTGGAATGGGGATGATGACATAAAGTTTGAGAATTATACAATCCCTTATTCTCCAGCAATAGACTATCAATTCATAAGTCAACTTCAATTCGCTAAAAAATACGACTCTTATCATATTCCTTGGTTTGATTTACTTGGAGCGGATACTAATAAGTTTAGGCCAACGAATTTGAAGAAAAAATACGAAGTATTATTTGTTGGAACTCCAAAAGGAGACAGGCTTAAGTATATGAGGTATCTTTTAAAAAAGAAAGTTAACTTTGTTTTAGGTGGAGCAGGGTGGGACGACTATCCCGAGTTCAAAAAACAGTATCTCGGCAAGATTCCAGATGAAGAATTTGTAAAGATAATAAACGAGGCAAAAATAAATCTTTGTTTCTCTCAAAACTTCTTCAGTGTTCCCCATGTATTAGAAAGGTCTTTAGCAGTTAATGCATGCAAATCATTTGCACTTACAGAATATGTAGAAGGTTATTTCTCAAAATTCACAGAAGGAAAAGATTTTGCATCTTTTAAAACTGAAGAAGAAATGTACGAAAAGATACAATATTATCTAAAAAACGATAAAGAAAGGGAAAAGATAGCAGAGAATGCTTATAAAAAAGTAGTGGAAAAATATTCAAATCAGAAATTATTGACAGATGCTTACAAGGCTATAGAGAACGACAAAAGGCCTCTGCACGGAACAGTGGCCAGAAAATATTTCAAAGAAAAACCCATTTATTTGAACAAAGAAGATTTTGAGAAAGGATTGGATTACCTAAAAAATAAAGTATCTTCATTCAAATATGTATGTTTTAATAGTAAAGGGCACAAAATTCTTGCTTATAGAGATTATTTCCAGGTTTATTCAATGGAGTTGATTGGTAAGCCAGTTTCAATATGTGATTCAATGCTTAGTTCAGGATTAATAGGAGATTATGCTTCTCTTTCTCTTCATTATGCTTACAACTATCTTTCAAAAAAAGATCTCTCTTATGTTTATGATAATATCAATATTTCACAAATAATGGTTAGAAAGGACTATTTTCTTGAGAATATTGAAAAGTTTGCTTATCTTTACAAAAATAAAGTAAAATCAATAGACAATAAAGATACTTTCTTTATTTCAATGCCCTTAATTGTAACAAAGAAGAAGAATAAAATCCCAATCTTCAATTCAGACCACATCTTATTCCCTCATTTTGAGCTGAATCTTGTTGTTCTTAAAAATCAAAATAAACTATTTAGAAATTCATTCATCTACAAACTTATTATATATTCTTTATTTGTTAATCATCAAATTTTGAAATATATATTCTTAAATTCATTGAAAAGAACAAAGAATCCACGCCTTGTAAAAATATCAAGATTCTTTGCAAAATTCATTAAGCAATAGAATATTTATGTGTCTGTTTCTCCCTATCTGCACTATGTGGTGCACAGGTTACTATAGACGTTCCTTTCTTAGCCTCAACTTTAGAAGCAACCATTGCAGGAATAAATAGCCTCGTCCCATCTACTGCTTTATATTTTCTTCTTTCTTTAGTGCCTATATCTTCTAAGGTTATTTCCGCTTCTCCCAAAAATCCCCACACTTCAGGATACTCTCTATAGTGCCCTCCATAGGTACCAGTTTCATCAATCGCCAATAATCTTACTTCACTTATTTCAAACTCGTTATCTTTTCCTTCAGTTATTGTGCTAGCTCTTCTTCTAGAATTCATATTCAAATCTCCTTTTTCTAGATAAACAACTCTTTCAATCGCCATTTAACTTCCCCTTTAAATTTTTCCACAATGTAATATCTAAAGAAGAATCCTTTGCCCTTTTTATTTGATCTTTTGTATTTAACATACTATCTGGTTTTATTTGAGGCTTGTATTTTTTATACAAATTATATAAACTTATGCGTTCTCCTCCCACATTAATAACTCCTACAAAATTGGATTTAAGTAATTTGATTACGGCTTCAGCAACTTCATAAATCGGCAACTTGGAGCAATAAGAGTCCGTAAATGCAGTGTCAAAAGGAATATTAGAGGGATCAAAAAAACTAGTGCGTATAATACAATGATTTTTTAGAGATCTCGTAACTAATTCTCCTCCAAGTTTGGTAAATGCATATAATGTGAAAGGAGAAGTCCTATCGGTCTCTTTGTAAGGTCCGTTTTCGCAAGGATAAACATAGTCTGTTGAAATATAAATAAATCTTGGGCTATTTTTTTTAGAAGAAGCTTCTATTAGATGGGCAGTGCCTATAGAATTTGTTAATATTGCCTTATTAGGGTCTTGTTCGCACTTGAGAACACTAGCAATAGCCGCACAATGAATGGTCTCATCAATATTATGGTTATTAAAGTAGTCTTCAACAGACTTCTTGTTTGTAATATCAAGCTCTTGGTGGCTTGGGGTCAATATATTTCTATCAGGAATGCCTTTAAGAAGAATTGCTCTTCCAAGCTTCCCACTTGCTCCCGTAATAAGCAGATTTTTTTTATGCATAAAATTATGAAAATATATACTTAATAAAGATATTTATTAGATACTTTTTGAATGAATGAACAAAATTTTTCTGATTATCTTATTGAAGAGGGAATAATCCTCATAATCAAAGAATCTTATCATAATTAAAGAAAAAATATAAATGATTATAATACTCAAGACTACTATTGAGCCTATAATAAAAGAATAATCTTTAAGGAATAAAAATGCAATCAGAAAAATAATTAATGCTTCAAACAAGACTAGAAGTGCCTTTTCGTTTATAGGAGAAACTGAATAAAACTTTTTTATTTGGTATAATGTGATTAAAAATAAAATAAATCCGGAGACACTTGTAGCTATGGCTGCTCCGACCATTCCCCAGACCGGTATTGCTATTAAATCCAATAACGCATTAATCGTAGCAACCATTATCAAATTACCCAAAATAGTTTTTGTTTTGCCTACGACAGTAAGTAGATTGGTAAAATATGATGCAAGTGTGGTAAAAAGAGCTCCAACAGCCAATATTCTAAGCAAAGAACTTGCACTAGCGAATTCATTGCCAAACAACAGAGAGATAATTTGAGGAGCGAAAAAGAAGCAAATAATAGCAATTAATGAGTTAATAAACAATATCCATTTAGCCACGCGTTTTATTAAAGGGTTTACAAGATTATCTTTATTATTGGAGAGATTTCTAGCTGCGACAGGAAATAGTAACTGAATAAATAATTCCGGAACAATCCCTAAGAATGCAACAAGAGTTATGGCCACATTGTAAATTCCAACGTTTCCAACACCCATATAATATCCAATGATTAAAGAGTCGGTCCAATAGAATATGCTTGTAAGCACTCCTACAAACATCAAAGGCCATGAGTAACTCATTACATTAGTTAATAGCTCTCTATAGGGTCTTGCTTCTTCTTTAGTGTTTCTAATTTTATTTAATATTTTTCTGGCATAAAACCAGGATACTATCGCCATTACTAGGCATGCAAATAAATAAGATAATGGGACAGATACAGTATTTAATCCAATAAAAATGAAAAGTAGCAAAATAAAAAACTTAGAGCTATTTTGTATAATGTTTGTTATTATTGATTGAGTTTTTATTTTTTCATAAGCACGAAGGATGGATAAAAACATATTGGTTATAAGCACAAAGGGAATAGCCAAAGCCATTATCCGCAAAAAGACTATTAATCGAGGCTCATGAAAAATATTAATAGAAATCCAAGGGGCACTAAGGAAAGTAATTCCAAAAAGAATAAATCCGCTGATTATAAAGAAGTTTTTGCTTGCATGAGCCAGATATTTTATTGCTTTTTCATCTTTCTGGCCTCTATAGATGGATATCTGTCTTACTAAACCTTCAAATAAGCCGACAGAAGCCAAGGACACAGCTATGCTTATAACAATCATAGATAGTGAAAAAAGCCCATAAACTTCTGCGTTAAAGTGCCTTGCAATAATTATTTTATAAGCGTAGCCTAAAACTTTTGAAAGCATGACTAAAATAAGAACAAACGCCGATGTTTTTATGATGCGGTTAAAATACACACTGGATTCAGACTCTCTCATCAAATATCTAAATATTCAGACATTTTAAAGAATAGCCTCAGTTAAACAAAGACCTATAAACTAAATCAAGTCTGCCTTTTTTTATCAAGTGCAAATTATTGTAAGTATAGGTTAAAGACTTTAAGTAAAGTTTGGTTTTGGTTAATTCTACCATTTTTCTGCTTGCTAATAATTTGATTGTGCGTAAAAATAGTATTCCCATTAACGTCCATAAAAGTATAAGGTTATTAAAAAAAGAATCAAATGTCTTGAAGTGTATGTAGATATGATTTATTTGGTTCATATATGATAGTTTAACAGTCGGTGTTCTTTCAATATTAGAAACATGATGAATAATTTTTGCGTGAGGTGTGATATATAATGAATTTATCCATCTTTTATTGACTCTTGTGCTAAAATCAAAATCCTCAGCAAGAGCATATTTAACAAGCTTTGAATCAAATATTTCTTTAGCAAAAATTTCGGTCTTATATGCCATGTTAAATCCAGGAATCCAATCAGCTTGAATAATTTTAGTTAATTTTGATGGATATACAGCACCATATACAGAATGAACATTTGCATTATTTTTTTTATAATGTTCTATGAAGAATAATTTTTTTAATAAGTTTTCGAATTTATTGATTTTTATTCTTGGAAGAAAGTATCCTCCAGCGCCTTTAGCATTAGGATATTTATTGAATACATTTAATATTTCATTAAAATAATTTTTATCCAAGGTTACATCATCATCAATAAAAACGGCAACCTTGCTATTTTTAGATAATTTTTCAATACCAGTATTGCGTGCAGCAGTAAGGGAGGGTTTGTTGGAATGATAGTATCTTATTTTTTTACTTCTAAAACTTTTCACAACTTTTTTAGTGGAGTCATCAGTGCTTTGATCAACTATTATTAATTCTCCTATCGAATTTATTTTATCTTTAAATGATTCAATAGCTTTATTGAGGTCTTTAGCCCTATTATAGGTTGCAATAATCACGCTAATGTCTTTAATAGAATAGCTCATTTAATAGTCTCCAGTTCAATTTTTAGTGCAAATGCGGGAATCAAGAAAGAAAGAAAATTAATATAAAATCTCTGCATACTAGGGCTTAAATTAAAGAACCAACCAAAAAAGAATAGGGGTCTTGAAAATAATATTCTCTTAGATAGAACATTGAATCTTGCTTTAGAGTAATAATTCAAAGAATCTACGGGTCTAAAGTAGTCAAAAGTCCTAAATGTATAAAATTGTTTATGTGTTGGGTCTGCCATAGCTCCAATGCTTGGAAATATAGGAACTTCTATTGAAATAATAGTCTTATTTTTTGTTATTCTCCATATTTCTTCCATTGGTTTAATTATTCCATCTAAATGTTCGAGTACGTGAGATGTGAAGACATAATCAAATTCATTTTTTTTAAAAGGCCAAGGATAAATGTTAAGATTGTGGACCACATCGACTCCTTTAAGATTAATCAAATCAAGATTAACATACCCCATTCTGATATTTTTTCCGCAACCAAGATGTAGTTTTTTCATATTTACCTCACTGTTTGTTTTCCATCTATAAAACCTTTCCAAAATCCAAAGATATAATATAAATGATCTATTAATGAAGATGCAAGATATGCTGGAAAAATAGCCAATCCTCCTTTCTTCCAAGGATAACTTAATGGATAAGTAATTAAACCAAAAAATGGTACCGCCTTAATAATTCCAACATACCATAAAATCATGTTTGTCCAATGTATTCTAGTAAGCGCACCATAACCATTAGAGTATTGGTAGACCTTTCTAATTCTTTGTGCGAATCCCGTAGGGTGATAATGATAAACGGATGCATCAGGATATGCAATCTTCCCAATCTTTTTTAACTTAATATATAAATCATAATCCTCTCCAGCCGTCTTAAAACTATTTTCATCATACATCCCAATATTATTAAGTGAGCTTTTACGATATGCTACTGCCTTACCATCAAGTGAAGAAGTTATAACGCCCTTCTCTTTTACCATCAAACCCTTTACAATATAATTTAGTTTATTCCATAGCTCTTCAGGATATTCAACCCTTGATACAGAAGCAACAACATTTTTATCTTCAAATGGAGCAACGAGAAGCTTAAGCCATTTACTCGAGGTAGGAATACAGTCTTGATGAAGGACAACAACAATATCATATTTTGATTTTTTTATTCCAAGATTAATATGCGTAGAAAGTCCAGATCCTTTTTCAATAATAATTGTCTCAATTTTTCCAAGGTATTTTTGTTCTTTAAGCTTAGCTCTTATTTTATCAAAAATAATCTTGTCTGGCTTAAATACAGGGATTACAACGGATATGTTCATCAAAAATGTCAAAAGTCTTCGTTAATAAATTTATTGTTTTCTAAATATGTCTATCTCTTGCCTTCCCTTTAGAAATCCTTCCCAAAAACCCATCATATAATTCCCGTGAAGTATCGGAACTAGTAAAAGATAAATTGGGAATAATTCTGCTCCTTTTTTATAGGGGAATGCCAGAATAAAGCCAAATATTCCAACAATTGGGGTAGATTTGATAATTCCAGAATACCATCTGGGCAACTCAAGGCCAGTTTTTCTAAAAAGTGCTCCAAATCCGTTAGAATATTGTCTTATCTTTTTTATTCTGCTTTTAAAATCCATGGGATGATAATGATAAACAGACGCATCAGGATATGCAATCTTCCCAATTTTTTTTAACTTGATATATAAATCATAATCTTCCCCTGCCGTCTTAAATTCTTTTTCATTAAAAAAACCTACCTTTCCAAGTATTTCTTTCTTATAACCGCATGCTTTCTCGTCAAGTCCTGGTGTAATGGTGCCTTTTTCATTAAGCATTATTGACTTTGTAAACAAGCTCATAGAATTCCACAATTCATCAGGGTAAATTACTTTAGAAGTTGTAGCAACAACATTGCTTTGGTAAAGGGGTTCTATCAGACTTCCTAACCAATTACTTGAAGTGGGAATACAGTCCTGCTGAATGACCACCACATTTTCATATTTTGAATTTTTTAACCCTGCATTCATAGATTCTGCAAAGCTAAGCTTCGAATCAACTTTAATCGTTCTGGTCTTCATGTTTCTAGCTCTTTTTGTAAAATTATTTATGATCTTCATATCAATATCATCTGTTTTTTTATCCACAATAACTAATTCAACGGGAATGTTAATACTCTGCATCTGAAATGCATCAAATACTCTTTTAAGGACATTTTTATCCGGTTGATATAGGTTGAGCACTATAGATACACCTTTCATAAGTTTAATTTATTGAGTATTTATTTAAATATTACTTAACCAACCATTATCAGTAAGACTTTGAAGTTGAAGAGTAACTTTTAAGTTACAACGCTTAGAAAGGTTTAAATATGAGAGTGACCTCTCTTAAGGAGGCTAATAACGTTTAGTAATAATAG
>JBBSYC010000007.1:0-50738 GCA_038045445.1 Nanobdellota archaeon | reverse complement strand
GTCAATTTCAAGTCTTTTCACACCCGGTTAAGGGTACTTTTCAGCTTTCCCTCGCGGTACTAAGTTCACTATCGGACTTGAATCTATATTTAGGGTTCGGTGTTAATCCACCGGTATTCAGACTTCTTATCCAAGAAGCCCTACTCTGTTGGAGCACGACATAACACATTTGCATAAGGGGCTATCACCCTCTGAGGCGCTTCTTTCCAGAAGACTTTTGCTCTGCGTCTTAGCCATGTATCTCCACCACATCTCTGCCTCACTTTCGCAAGGAGATTCGGTTTGCCCTCATCTCTTTTCGTTCGCCACTACTAAGAGAATCGCTAATGCTTTCTTTTCCTGCTGGTACTAAGATGTTTCAATTCCCAGCGTTCCATTTGCCTCTCGGCATACACTAAAAGTGTTTGTTGTCATATTCGGAGATCTGCGGTTCAAAGGTCGCATGCACCTACCCGCAGCTTATCGCAGCTTGCCACGTCCTTCATCACAATTCAAGCCAAGCTATCCATTAACTAGCATAGTAAAAACATCAAAATTAATTGATGTTCGAAATTGTCTTTCAATCAGAATTTTATTAAAAAATACATTGTCTATTGTCAAAGTGTTTGATTTTACTCTTACACTTTGAGTATCTTCTAAACTCACAAATTTTTTCCTTGTATAGGAATTAGATTTGCTTGTTTACGTCAATGTGCTTCCTTTATCAGTCAGCACATTGATCGCTCAGAAAATGATAATTTCTCATCATTTTCCGAGTTTTCCTGCGTACGCGCGTCATTGAATATCAACTCTGCAAGATAACGCAACCATTGATTGCGTACCCATCAGTTAGATGGTACACAACAGAAAAACTTATTTACCGACGATAGAATCGTCAAGTTGTAAGTGTAAATTTCGGTAGCGTAACATCTAGTGCTTCTCAACGATAATGTCTTTAAAAGGCTTTCGGTCCTCGAGGTTATTTCTTTTCATTCTTTGTAAGATACTTTCTTGCATCTTCAAGTAAGAGGCGTTTAGCATCAACATAATTTCCAACAGTAGTAAAAACCATTAGGTCACGACCATCTTTTTCAGCACCAACAGAAACAGAACCAAAATCATAAACTACATATCCTACATCTCCTTTAACACCAATATCCTTAAGAAATAGAACACATTCTCTCGTAGTCACAATATTATCTCTTTCGTCTCGAGGGTCTTCTTTTGCAGTATCCTGCCTTGCCATTGTTGCAGTTACTCTCTGAATTAACTCGCTTCTTTCATCTGCAGTTCTTTCATCATATCTAATTTCGACAGTTTCACGTCTTCTATTATGTTCTAAGATTTCAGAATCAGGAAATAATCCTAAGTATCGAGAACTTGAACATAAAATAACTGAAGCTCCAAGAGCAATTACAAGATGCTTCACATCTCTAGGCATATCATTTCTACCCATCTCAAAACAAGTCAAAAGGCATATTTAATTTTATCGTTAGAAATATTTTTACAGAGCAATTAAAAATTTGGAAATTATTTGTTACTTCAAATAGTAACTAAGTTTTATAAATAAATTGAAATAAGCTTAACAATGGGGCGTACATTATCCTCTTTAGCTCTTCTAGGACTTTTAGGTTGTGCTAATGAAGAACCCAAGGATATCCAACCAGAAACACATTATGCCGAAATTTCTTTAGAGGGTCTTGAAAGGTTATCTTCAGATATAATGAGGTGGAATGTCGACGGAAAATTAGATACCCAAGAAAAAATAGAAATTTTAAGAGCATGCGGTTATGAAATTAACTTAAGCCCTGGTTGGTGGGGAACTTGCGCAATTCAAATATTTAATGGAGACAGATGGCAAACGATAAACAGAAATATTCAGGACTTTCCAATTTCAGCAGAGGATATGGGTAGATTGATACAACACTACAAAAAACTTTAAGATTAAATTGCTTATTAAATTTAGTTAAGGATAAAAAAACATCACCTTTTTATATCAAGCAACATTAATATAATCATGAAAAAGAGGGCAAGGATATTTACCTTAATTGCTCTGACACTTCTATCTTCAATATTTCTTTCAAATTTAATATCAGCACAATCAATTGATTCTTCTATAAAAAAGATGACTAATGTCGCAGAGCAATATGAAACAGGTAGCATAAATTATGCACAGCTTATAGTATATATGTCCTCATTGAGCAAGGAAATGGCAATAATCATGGGGGCAGATTCAGGACAGCACGACCAAACACTAAAGCAGGAACAACTGGAGAACGCATTAGGTAGCCCTACTGAATCGACACAATGGGTATGGGTTGAAGGCGAAGAAAGAGAAAAAAAAATTGACAAAGAAGTGCCTGCATGGAGAAAAATAATTTTTGATGGTAAAGAAACTCAAATATACTTGAGTGCATGGCCAAGCTTCTCAAGAAGTGACCCTGACAAAATAATATATCGTCTTCATCATGACATAAACTTCAAGAGCAAGAGCCAGGAAATAGATATAGAAAGCGAAATAGAAAAAGTAAAATCTCTTGCACTGGAATACTCATCAAATCCTACAAGTGATAACTTAGAGAGGTTAGCAGAAGGAAGTGTAAATATAGAACAGACATTCAACAATCAACCATACAAAAACTCCCTTAAGTGTGAAGCCAACATGAATAATTTATTTGGTAGCGAAAATAAAAGAGATTCTCAGAAGATAATTGCACAAGAAATAGATTTTGTGGACGGAGAAAAATTTCAGTCAAAAATAAGGCTTGAAATTTGTGATGATTGTGAGTGGCATTGGATAAATATGAATATGTGGGTTGATTCAAGAGGAAAATCTTCCCAAATAAAAGATGAAGGAAACTCAAACTCTAATAGGCAACAGTACGAAAGTTATTCTATAGAAGACTTCAAAAGAGAAATCCAAGAGACAATATCAAATGCAAAATCAGATTTGCAGAACGAAAATTTTAAAGAAGCAATGCAAAGAATGCAACAATTAAGGCCTTTGCTAGAAGTGTGGAATGAAAAATCAAATAATGTCTGGGAGCAATTTCAAGACCAATATAAAATAGACTTTGAAACAATGACTCAAGAAGAAAGAGAAGAGTGCTCAAAGACTTACTGTTGGATAAAAAAGGATCAAGAGAGAATGATTGCGCAAAGGTCTCTTCAAGACAAAAACCATGAAGAAAGAAAACAGTTTTTCTTGAATTTATTTTCAGAGTATGATAAAAAAGAATCTTACTTCTCACAAGATCAATGGGAGAAGAGGTTATTTGAGCAATTCAAGGAATTTGGAGAAGAGATATGCACAAATAATTTAGATGACAACAACAACCAGCAGATTGATTGTGCAGAGAACCAGTGTAGTGGAAAAATCTGTGGCTCTGAAACAGTATCTGTTGTAGGCGAAAACGGTCAAACAACTCAAGAGGCAAGAGACTTATATTGCATAGCAGGAACATGTCAGGCAAAAGCAGAAACAAATGAAACATCAGGACCTGTCTGCGGAAACAATATCTGCGAAGAAAACGAAACAGCAAGTTGTTCTTCAGACTGTGCAATTTGTGCTAGTCACGAAGCAATATCCTGCGATGGAACTGCAATATTTTCCGGAGTTGATGCAAGTAGTTGTCCTCTTGCACCGATATGTCTAACAGAAACAACAACATGCGAGACAGATAATGATTGCACAGACCCGCTATGTGGGGATTCTTCATGCATTGAAGGCACATGTCAATTAACTCAATTGACAGAATGCAGAGAACCAGAATGCACAGATGGAGATGAAGAAATAATTTCCTGCTCTTCAGGAGAAAGAGTTGTTGATAAATTATGCTTTCAAGGTATTTGGAAAGATACAAACGTAGAATGTCCTCAAGGAGAAGAAATTATTGAAGGTGAAACTCCAGTAGTAGAATCAATAGAGGGAGTTGAAGTAGAACAAATATCAGAAAGCGTTGTAGGCAATGCTTGCACTGTTAAGTCAGACTGTGGTAACGAAAACGATGTTTGTAGTAATGGAATATGTGTGACTCTTCCAGAAACAATTCAAGAGGTATCTGAAGAAGTTCAACAATCAGAAACACAAGAACAATCAGAAGAGCTAATAACTGAAAGTCCTTCAGAACAAGAAGTTCAACAATCAGAAATCCAAGAAGAACAACCAAGTGAATTAGACCAAAGCCCTCCAGACCAGCAAGAACAAACAGAACAAGAGCCAACAATCACAGGCAATGCAATATCTAATTTCTTTAGGTTTGTAATTAGTGGTTTCCAAGTAGAAGGCGGAGAAGGAGGAAGTAACGGTGGAGGAGAAGGAAGTAGTGGAAGTGGGGAGAACAGTGGAAGTGGCGGAGAAAGTGGTAGTTCAGGAACAGGTGAAGGAGAACAACTAAGTCCGCCTCCAAATGAAGAAACAGGAGAACAGAGAGAAAATAGGGAAAGAGATGATAGGGAAAGAAGAGAAGAAGAGGATAGAGAAAGAAGAGAAAATGAATGTGCAGAAAGATGTGACCGTGAGTTTTATGATATAAAAGTAAGGCCTTACACAGAGAACTGCATAAGAGAAGAATGTGGGCAGGAATTGGATTGTAATATTGATGAAGTAAAGATTTCATGTGAAGAAAAAGCAAAGTCCGAAACAGATGAAAATTCTTTTGTCAACGATTGTTCAACAAAATGTCTTGCAGGAGAAAACACATGGGTTGAACCAGAAAGACAAGAACATAAGGAAGAAAAATTTGTCTTCACAGTAGGGGGAGCTTGCAGACAGGAGAAAGACCAAATTAGCGAATCAATCTGGTTCGGCGGATGGGGAGATGAATTCAGAGACTTTCAAATAGTAAAAGAGAAATACTATAACTGGAATGGTGGAGACTGGTGTAAGAGAGAATATGAAAATCTTCTCAAACAAAGAGAAGCTCTTGAAAAATCTTTAAATGAAGAATTTGCCTCATGGTTTTTTGAAGATTATGTTGCATCTTCAGCGGATGACTGGGAAAATCATATTTCAGGAATATTTGATTTATATTGGAGAGATGTAGATTTATCAAGACAATTAATAGAAAGGTCAGAATGTCTTGAAAATGCAGACCCTCCATCTCAAAATTTAATTAACTTTGAGTATGAAACAGAATACGGAAGCATAGAATTTTGGGAAGAAATAAAGAAGGCAAAAATATCTGAAGAGGGAGAAGAAGTTGAGATAATATCTCCTTACATGAAAACATGGCTTTTCCCTTCAAGAGATTTCTACAAGCTTGAAATGAAAAAGGCAATGGAATCTCATAGACTACCCGGTCCAGAAGGTGAGGGATCAAGTAATTCTCTAACAGAAGAACAAAGACAAAGATTGATAGAAGACAATATCTTAGAAGACATCACACATTTTAATGAAAACTTCGGCGAAAGTCTTGTAATTCAATTCAAAGATTATTCTACAAACGAAGTAGTTTTCAATATATATGTCAAAGTAAATCAAGATAATCTATTATCTTTCGAACCAATGCTTCCTTCAGAAAATCCTGCCGAGGATGTCAGAATAGAGTTTGATATTGAACAGCTTTTAGATATAGTTGAATATGGAGAGTCGGGAAGAGTTGAACTTGAAAGCCCCTCATGGGATCCCAAACCAAGAACAGGTGCAGTAGAAAATGTTGTAGATGGAGTAAAGATGTATTTCATGTTTAGAGAGCTTATGTCGTCAGCAATAACAACTCCCGAAGAAGCAGAAGGTTTAGCAATTCGTTTCACAAGAGCATTCTTTGAAGTTGTTATGGGTGGAGATGAAGATAGACAAGGAGAAATGCAAGATGAAGACAATGAAAATCAAGAACAAGAAGGATTTGAACAAAGAGATCCATTGACTGGAAATATAATCTCTGTATATTGAAAACCCATTTAACAACCTTTAAAAATCACTAATTATCTTATAAACTAGATAGAGATTATTTTTATCTTCTCTTCCTGTGAAGCTCCTCGCTTTCAGCTGTGGGCTTTCTCGATGCGGAAGATAAAAAGGGCCCGTAGTCTAGTGGTAAAACGCCCCGCTTGCACCGGGGGGTCACGAGTTCGATCCTCGTCGGGTCCATTTCATATTCCGCAGTGAGTCTCCGAGCTTGTGAGGAGGTTCGAACAAGAGAATATGAAATTAAGTAAATCTCCGCAGTGAGGAGCTTCGCAGTTATCAACTTGACCTCGCCAGTTAAATTTAAAGCTTAGATTTCTAAGATATTTTTATCAGTTGAAAGGAGGTTCATCCTACATTTTCTTTAGAAAGGTTCCAAATGCAAGATTGAGATATCCAAGAGGTCACTTTTGGAGTAAAGGAAAATTTGGAGCATCTGTGGGTTTTGTGCAAAAAGAAGTTGTAGAAGAATACATCAGAAACCAAAGAGAACATCATGGGTTGGCGTCATCGGGAAACCGCACTCTGCCGTAGGCAGATTTGCCCATCAGGGCAAACCTTTAGGGTGCGGAGGAGGTCATTTGAAGGAACAAAAACTAAAAAAGGATTAGAAATAAAAGCTAAAATTGATAAAAATATCTATGAGTTAAAGAAAAAAGTTTCAGATGAAGATTATGAAAATATTAGTTTTGTAAGACATGAAGTTAATCCACAATGGAATTACACTTTATCTAAAATTTAGCAAGTTATTTTTAGGTGTTTCCTAATAAAGATATTGAGGATGCTAGGCATTTAAGAATAATATATAAAGAAGATATTGATGAGGATTTTATAGAAAAAATTAAAGGAATGATTAAAAGACTGAGGTTAGAGAAAAATGGAAAGAGATAAACTCACATGGAATCAGTTGAAAGGTGGGCTAATTTTGTTAAGATACATCCAATAGAGGAATGGAAGCCTGTTATTGATGATTTCATTAATGCGGTTTATGATAAGGCAGATGATTTTTATAAGAGATTAAAAGAGACTGAAAAAGGGCGCGATGTTTTGAAAAGGCTGAATGAGGAGAGAGTTAGGAAGAATAGTTTTAGAGTGAAGTGATTTTTGTTAAATCAGATTTTGAAGAAATGTTTTAATTTCCAGGACTTTCAGAGCATTTATAATAACGATAAGCTGATGCTATTGTAAACACGCAGTCCTCTGATAAATAATTAATTATAGAACAACTTCCCTCATAATATTCTCCTGTTTTTTGTAGGTATGGGCAGATTTCAGGACATTTTAAACCCTCACTATTCTTTATTAATTCCATGTTAGAATCGTCGTAAGCCTTAGTTATATCGCATGTTAGTGGCTCTTTACAATTTAATGAATCTCCTGTTCCAGTCAGTACGAACTCATCGTCGCAGTGATAGGGTATTCTTTTCATGTCAAGATCATAACATTTCATACCAGTTAGGGTACTAAATAAACATCTTACGGATTTTTTTGTTCCTTTTGTATGCTCCTGAATTAAAATTGAAGGAGAATTATAGGCTTCTTCTAAAGATGGAGAATTTAGGATTTCTTCAGTTGCCTTGTTAGAATCTTTTAGATAAAAGACTATAATCATCAAGATTAATGTTAGAAATAATGTGGAGATTATAACAATAATAGACTTATTTTTCATTTGATTAATTGTTGTTAGTCCATTATATATATATCTTTTTGTCATTTCTTTCTATAATTCTCATGTTATGGGATTTGGAAGACAAATAAAGTGTAGACAAGTTTGTCTTAAGGTTTTCCAGCTCTTAGTCTCATATCTTTAACCCTATCGAGGGTTTGTTCTCTTAATTCTCTTTCTTTCTCTTTATCCTTCTTTCTTTGTTCGCTAAACTTTTGACCCCATTTTTTACTCATTATCCAATAAGTGTGAGCTATTCCATAAGTTATTATAATTGCAAAGATTATAGCCCATTTATTTGGTATTAGAAAAGACATGGATTCTAATGCTGTTGGAATTGTCTTTTTTATAGATATTAATCCTAAAATTGCTAGAGTTATTACTAAAGTTAAAATCGAATTTGTATCAAAAAAATCTTTAAGTGGCCTATAAATCATTATTACAAATGTTACTGCGATTATTAATGAGAAAAAAAATAGCCAAGATAAGGAATATTCTATTCCTATAAATAACTTCCAAATTGGATTAAATGCTGTTAGAACATTTCCTACTTCGATGAAAAACTTCCCAAATGTTGTATTTCCCAAGTATTCTTCCCATTGTTGTGTAAGTGAGTTATTGGTTACCTTGAAGTTTGAAATGTTTTTTTCTATAATAGTTTTAGCCTTTTCAAGCCCTTCGATTTTATCTTTTATGCCACTTTCTGTAATTTGAGCACTTACTAAAAATAACTTTAAGGTTAGTAATAGAATGGTAAAAATTAATACAATCTTTTTATTTTTCATCTTAGATAGATTTATAAATTGCATTTATATTACTTGTGTATGATGAGTAAGAGGAACTTTTTTGTTTTAGCTTTGGTTTTATTGGTATTTGTTCCTTTTGTTAGTGCTCAGTCTACATTTGCTCAAGAATTTAATAATTTCATTAATGGTCTTACAGAAATAATAGAACCTATAGCCAAATTACTTGTTGGAGATATCAAGGGTTCTGCTGATTTTGATAGTAGCGATGTTTTATGGAGCAAGGTTTTATTCTTAATACTTATTTTTTCTGTTGTTTATCTTGCATTCGGTAGAGTAAATTTCTTTTCTGACAATTCTACAGCTCACTTTGTGATAACTTTAATTATCGCACTGCTTGCTACTAGGTGGATAGGGGATGCTCAAGTAATACAATCTATTCTTCTTCCTTATTCTGCTCTTGGCATAACTCTATCTGCCACTTTACCTTTTGTTGCTTGGTTTTTGATAGTTAATGTTGGGTTAAAGAAGAAGGTGGCTTCAATAAGAAGGTTATTATGGGTAGCTTTTGGAGTAGTATTCCTTTTTCTTTGGGGGAGTAGATTCGACTCCATAAACAGTAACCTAAAATATATTTATCCCGTTACTGCTATTCTTGCAGGAATCATGGCTTGGATGGATGGCACTATTAATAGATGGTGGCTTAAACTTAACCTTGAAAGACTTGAACAAAAGGGTGCAAGCGATGCAATAATTGAAATTAAAAAGAAAATAAATGAATTGCCTACACTATTAAGAGATAAAATTATTAGTAGAGCTGAAATGAAAGAGAGAGAAAAGCAATATAGAGATGAGATTAAATTTTTATCTAAGTACTCTTAATTTTTCAAAAGCTTTATAATCTGATTTGAGTTGTTAATGGAATGAGGAGAGATGTATTTTTTGGTTTACTTTTATTTGCTTTGATTTTGCCTTCTGCTTCCGCGCAATACTACGGCGGAGGATTTTGGTATGGGACTGAACAGATCATAGATTCTGTTGTTCAGAATCTTGAACCTATTTTCAGGGCTTTGCTTGGGGGATATGATTGGTCTGGATATCTTTTGTTTGAAAAAATATTGCTGTTTATTCTTATTTCTATTATCATAGGGATTGTTCTTCAGAAGTTACCTGTATTTGAGAATATCAAAAGTAAGAAGATACTTAGACTCATATCAGTTATTATTGGAATTATTGCTGTAAGGAATTTGAATTATATATGGATTGGTACCATTTTAGTTCAATATCAGGTTTTGTTTATTGCTATTGCTGGAATCTTGCCTTTCATAATTTATTGGTATTTTGTAAAAGAGTTTGATCTATGGGTTCACAAGGTTGCATGGGTGTTCTACGCAGTTATTTATTTTGGATTGTGGGCTACTACAGATTTAGAGACTTATTCTGAAGTTTATTTATGGGGGGCTCTTGCCTCTTTGATTTATGCCTTTGTTTTCGATACGATGGTTATGCGATGGCTTGCAAAAAGAGAAGTTAAAATGGGAGATAGTGCTAAAAGAGATCAATTAGTTGGTATTTTAAAGAAAGAGATAAGAGAAATTCAAGATCTTATTGGTAGTGGAAATATGACTAAGCGTTCTGGAGATCATCTTATAAAAGTAAAACAAGATTTAATCAAGTCATTGATGAGGTAGTATTTTATACTCTCTTTACTTGTTCTATTTTGTATGCGCATAGGATACGATGTTGTTGGAAATATAGCAATAATTAAATTTGATAGAGATAAATCTGTGGCCTTTAAGAAGAAGTTTGCTGTTGACTATCTTGCTGAACACAAGAGTGTTACAACTGTTCTTGAGAAAGTTGGTAAATTTTCTGGTCGTTTGAGGACTCTTAAAACTAAATATCTTGCAGGTGTAAAGACCCTTGAGGCTTTGTATAGAGAGAATGGGTGTGAATTTAGGTTCAATGTTGAGACTTGTTACTTTTCTCCGCGATTGAGTGAAGAACGTAAGAATGTCGCTTCTATGGTTAAAAAGAATGAAAGAGTGCTTGTAATGTTTGGAGGTGTTGCTCCATTTGCAGTTGTCATTGCTAAAAATTCCTCTGCTTCTGAAGTCTGGAGTGTTGAACTTGGAAAAGAGTGTTCTAAATATGCTGTTGAAAATGTTAGACGCAATAAATTAACTAATATTGTGAATATTGTTCAGGGAGATGTTAAACGAGTGATTGGAAATGGTAAAAAAGTTAGCGGTCTTTTTGATAGAATTATGATGACAAGACCCAACTTATCTGACAGCTTTTTAGATGTCGCTTTTTCTGTTTGTAAAAAAGGAACGATTATACATTATTATGGGTTTTACCTTGAAGATGAGATTGATAAGATTAAAGGACTTATTAATGATGAAGCTTTGAAGGCTCATAAGAAGGTTAAGATTTTGAGAATTGTTAAGGCTGGGGATATTGGTGCTCGAAGGTTTAGGTATAGGGCTGATTTGAGGGTTTTAGGCAGCCATTGACTGTCCTAATCCCAAATTTGAATACATAAATTGTAAGATTCTTTCTTGAATTAATTCTTGAGGTATGTTGTGACCGCAATCTAATTCAATTAAATCTTGTTCTCTTCCGTTTAGTATTTTATGTCTTTTTCTTATTGCTTCATTGTCTGCCCTATCATCTTTTAATCCTAGAATTGTTAAAGGCATGATTGAGTAAGGTTTTTGTCTTTGAGTTAGGACTTTTGGGACATCAATATCTAATACCATCTCTAAGCAGCTTGAAGGAATTATTCTCTTTATACCTCTTTCAGTATCATGTGGAGAACTCACGTCCAAGTCTATCTTTCGTTCAATCATTCTTTTAATATGAGCTACAACTCCCCCATTAACTTTTGCATATGGGGCTATTGAGGCATAAGGTTTTGATTTATCTGTTAAGGTTTCATCGCTTGCTAAAAAATAGTCTAAAAAAGTAGCTCCTAAACTTGAGGCAATAAAGCCTACTCTTTTTTGGTCAACATGTTCATCTTCCATTGCTGGTCTGATAACCTCTTTTATATCATCTATCCAACCACCGTTAACTGGACAGATTATTCTGTTTCCATCTCTGCAAATAGTTCTAAATACGTGAGCATAAGTAACACAGCCCCTTTTTTCCATTGCTGAAAGCATTTCTTGTATTCTTCCATTCTCGTCTTTTTCTAAAAGGCCTCCAACTCCTATGACTAATGGTTGTTTCATATATTAAATATTAAAAATTAGATTAAAAGGCTTTTGTTTGCTATTCTACAAGCTTGATTGACCCTTAATTGCACTTGGAGATTCTCCACCATGCCATGTGAGGCTTGGACGTATTCTCATTGGATAAATTCTTTCTGAATTGTCATCTAATATTATTGCAGAGCCCTTTGCGGATGGGAGTTTGTCCATGCTGGTTTTTATGTTTTCTAATAAATAAGTTTGCATTATCTGATTCAGAGCTTCTATGTCCTGTTTTGAAGTAACTCTATGAGATATTACTATATCTGATTGAGTCATTACGTCGTTATGGATTTGACCTGGTTGTTGGGTTGCTAGAACCAGAGATATGCCTGGTTGACGACCTTCTCTTAATATTTGAACTAAGGCATCTGTTGCAGGAGTTTTTTCGTCTTTTTTAAGGAATTCGTGAACTTCATCAATGAATAGCCAGATTAAGGGGTTTTCTCTTGTTGGATTGTAACTTGCATAATCTATTCCATGCTGGATTGATTGAATTTCCTCTTTTTTTCTTGCATTTATTCTTTGAGTGAATAACTTTCTGCTTACTAAGCCTATTACTAAACCTCTAACGTTAAATGAACCAATTGAACTATATACAGACAAGTCAATTATTGAAGTTTTACCTGGGTTAATCAAATCAGTTATCTCTGTGCCTTCATTATCCTTTGAGAATATCCCCCAACTTTCTGCTGCTTGGAAGAGGGAGGTTACTATATTCTTTGTTTCTTGAGATATATTTTGTGAATGGTTTATTTTTTGCATTATATCTTTGATTGTAAAGTAATAATTTTGTTTTTTTATTTCTGAAATTATGTTTGTTATTAAGACAGCTTCCTGACTTGTCATCTGAAGGTTGAATGTCGCTATCCAATCCTCTGCTTCCAGTTCTGATGCTTTTAAGGCAAATGCTTCGTCTATAGGGATGTTATTTTTTTTATACTCTTCTAATTTTCCTGCTGGTGCAAATATCTTTACGGGTGATTCTTTAGGGGTTAGGTTCCACTCTGTCAAAAGGTCTTTGTCTTTCTCGTTCTTGAACTTTGTTGTCCAGAATATGCCCATTGTGTCAAATATTATTGGGGCAATGTTCCTAGATATTTCTGGAGAAAGGTTTGATATTTCCTCCATTATGACTTTTAATGTGTATGACTTTCCACTTCCGCGTTTTCCAGCTACTAAAATTACATGAGATCTTGCTACATCTAAGAAAATATTATTTGACATGGAAGTGTAGTTTCCCATTGTGACATAGCCCTTCCCTATTTTGATAAGTCCTTCTTTGCCAAACTTCTTCTTGTCTGCATTGTCTCTACCTAAAATTATATCATAAGACATGATAACAGGTAATTTTGTTGATATAAATATCTTCTCCAAATAATTTATATATTTGAATTCTCTTTGGTATTCATGGCTAAGCCTTTAAGGGGATTTAACTCCGTTCTTTTAAAAATTATTCTTCTTATTTCTTTGTTTGTGTTTGATGTTCTGGCCTATGTTTTAATAACTGGCCCTCAACCAATGCTGTCTCCTTCTGGGGCCTCAGATTATTGGCTTGGTGGAATGATTGTGTGGGGATTTACTATGGGAATGGTTTTAGCTCTTTTGATTGTCTTTTTCATACTTTATTTTTTTATCCGTGAGACTTGACTTTTTTGCAAATTTTTATAAACTGCTTTAACTGCTGATTTTTATGAAAAAACATATTTTACTTAAGTTGCCTTATTCATTTGATGCTCTTGAGCCTTATATGGATGCTAAAACTGTAGAAATACACTATTCTAAGCATCATCAGGGATATTGTGATAAACTTAATATTGCTCTTGAAAAACATCCTTCTCTATTTGATAAAAGTGTTGAAGAGCTTCTTGCTGATTTAGATAATGTGCCTGCGGATATCAAAACAGCTGTGCGCAATTTTGGGGGCGGTTATGTAAATCATAACGTTTTCTGGGAATGCATGTCTTCTAAAGGGACAGAATGTTCTGGTGAAATCTTGAATGCAATAAATAGAGACTTTGGAAGTTTTGATGAATTTAAAAAACAATTTACTTCTTCTGCTGTTTCACTTTTTGGTTCTGGATATACTTGGCTTGTTATTGATAAACATAACAAATTGGAGATTATTAATACTAAAGATCAGGATTCGCCTTTGACTTTGGGAAAGAAGCCTATACTTGTGATTGATGTCTGGGAACATGCGTATTATTTAAAATATATGAATAAACGTGCTGATTTTATTGAGGCTTGGTGGCATCTTGTGAATTGGGAAAAAGTTGAGAAGAAGTATTTGGTTTAAAATTCATTATATATTTGGTTTAGAGTTAATCTTCCAACAAATCTTTGGTTGTTATTATTTTAACTATTTGTTGATTTTTTAGAATTAAGTCATTTGTCCATAAAGCACATTTATTTTTATATGCAAGAGCTAAAAATTCAAAATCGTCTTTATCTAAATTAGAATTACTCACGTTTTCAATTGCTTTAATATATTCTTTTTTTTCAATAAACTCTACATTATCTTCCAACTCTTTTAATAAATTATTAAACTCCTTAGGGCTAATCTTTATTTTTTTACAGATATCTTCAGAGTATTTTATTAACTCTTCTTTTGCCTTCTCAGGAGATAGCAAATTATCTTTTAAGCTTATTATCAATTTTCTTGTTATTGATTCTTTCCAAAAGAAACTGAATAAGATGTTTGTATCAATAACTATCTTCATTTTTTGTTTTTTCTTCCGTCTCTGATAGTATTTACTGCCCAATCATTAAACCAGCTTTCTTCTTCAAAGTTCTTTAACATTTCTTTTTTCCAAGTTAATCTCTCTATTTTTTCCATTATTATTGTTCTAACTAGACCTGACCAGTTTATTTCAGGGAAAGTTTCCATTTTTTTCTTTATATCTTCTGGGATTGATAGAGTTATGCTTACCATTTTGTTTAAATACATAATTACGTTTAAATATTTAAATGTTTGTTTTTTGAAACATTCAGTGATTTAATTGATTGGCAAGAAGCAGAGAAAAAGTATTTTGGTAATTAGCTTTTAGATAGATTTTCCCCTATTTTTAACAACTTTTCATATTCTACTACATTAAGGAAGTAGCCTGATTCAATAAGCCCTTTGAGCAGTTCTTTATATCTGTTTAAATTTATCAATTTTTTATCCAATAAAATTATTAACAAATTTGTTGTTCTTATAGGGGTAAGATTAAACATGTATGAAATGTTAAACCCTTTTTTTTCATCAATGAGGATTGTTTCTATATTGAGTTCTTTGCAAAGAGAAATGCCCTCTTTTTCTCCTTTATCTAGATTTTCTATTTCTATGATTGATTTTGGACTTTTTACAATAATAAACCTTTTTTGAATAAGTTCTTCAATAATTCTAACTTCATTTTTTTCGTGTTTTTTACCTTCTAATATTTCATCATAAACTCCTATTGGTATGATTATCTCATCAAATAATTTATTTAGGAGATTTATACAACCTATTTTAGCTAAATAAATTAGAGGAGAAGAGTCTGAAATAATTATCATTTCAATATTTTTTAGGTTTTATTTTTTCTGACAATTTCAAGGATATTTCTAAGTCTTTATCAATATCTTCAGGTGTAAGACCTATCCAATCTATCTTTTTTTCTTTTACTATATCCATCATCTCCCAAATTGATATTCCTGCAATTTCTGCTGCTCTTCCTAAAGTTACGGAATGTTCTCTTAGTCTTTCTAATGCATCTTTTATGCGAGCTTCTTTAAGCCCAATTTCAAGGATTTTTCGCATTGCTATTGACAAGCCTATTCTTTCTTTTTCAGAATACCATTTGAGGGATTTTTTCAAGTCATCTGGCAGACGTGTTGATATTAATGTCATTTTGTATACAAATATGTGTGTTTGTATACTATTTAAGGGTTTTGGGTGAGTTTGGTTGATTGTTGATGATTGATGAGCTGTTTTGAAAGAATGGGCAAATTTCTATATGGAATATCCTTTCTAAAAGAAAAATAGTATTATTGCTTCATTTAATTATGAATAGCGAAGAACCTCTTAAGAAAATTAGTGAAAGAGCAAGGTCTAAAGAAATTACTTTTAACGAGATTGCTTGCGTAAGAGCGCACATAAGGATGAAGGGAAAAATAAAGAAGAGCCCGTTAAAGTAGAAATGAAAGAACTCAATTATAAATAATCTTATTTCTTAACAAAATCCATTTCTTCATCGGTAAGCTTTAGATTACTCGATATTTCTGGATTACTTGCGATGATTTTCTTTATGACTAAGAAATCTGACATTGCTCTGCTTGTGCTACAATGCACATATCTTGCGTATTTTTGGCTTATTGTTTTCTTTTTCCCCATTATTCTGTTATTGAGCCATATTTTTAATATTCTTTGGGGACGTTCATATTTTGTGAATGCTGTTTTTGGTTTGTCTTTTGCATAACTGATGCCTGCACTTTGGAATATGTTTTGATATACAAGGAATCTCCAAAATTGTTTTCTATATATTCTGCCTCTAAAAATATCTGCTTGTGCTAATGCTAAATATGCTTTTGCTAATGCTCTGCCTTTATATTCTCTTGGGATATTTTCTTCTATCCATAATAATATTTCATCTAAAGACATCTTTGTTGAATCAAAGAGGTTTAGATTGTCCGAGCGTTCTTGGAATAGTTTTTTTAATATATTGAATATGCTATCATGCTTATTTCTTTCATCTAAAAAGTCAATGTTTGTTTGGTCTCCAATAACGTATGTTTGTAAATCATTGATTGCTGCTCTCAAATCACCTTGTGATTTTATTGCTATCTGTTTAATGTAGTGGATATTCTCATCTATATTCTCTTTTTCTGTTATCTTTTTTAAGACTTCTGTTATTTTTTCTATTGATAGTGGTTTCATTTCTACCAATTTACATTTTGGTCTTAATTCCGAAAACTTAGAATCCCAAATATCATTTCCAGTCATTATTATTGGATGTGCTGTTTTCTCTAGAATCCTTATTAGTTCTGGGACTCCGCCTATGTCTGTTCCTGTGACTCCGTCAACTTCATCCATTAATAAAATCTTTCCTTTTTTGAATAGGCTGTGTTGCTCTGATGCGGGTTTTAGAACTTCTTCCAATTTTAGCCTGTTCCTTAAATCTGAAGAATTTAGTTCAAAAATATCTAAATTATGCTCTTTGGCCATTGCATGAACTATAGTTGTTTTTCCAGTTCCAGATTGCCCATGTAAGATTAAGGCTTTCTTTTTTGGGAATTCTTTAATGAATTTTTCAGTTTCTTGTATTGCTAAATCTTGTCCAACTATTTCTTTTAAGTTTACAGGCCTATATTTCTCGGCATAGTTTGATTTTGCCATTTTCCCCTTTTATCTATTTGTTTTAATTTTGCTTTATTTAAGGATATAGCGAATTCACTAAATATATTCTATAGGTATTTAAATTTCAGACTATAACATTTATTAAATGGTTTTAATAAAAAAATATCAAAATTTAATTTTAATTACTGGAATTTTACTAATCTCTTTATCAATTAAATTATATCTTCAAAACAATCCAGTTTGGATTTTTTACGCTCCGGTTGGTTTTTGGTTAATGTTTGATTATTTTTCCAACTCAATGGGTAAAAAAACGTTTTCAGGGTTGCTGATAAATAAAAGATACAAAAAATTTATAGGGCTATATTTAACATTATTTATTTATGGTTTAATTATTGAATTTATTGGGATGATAGTTTTTAACTTATGGAGCTATAAACTTGCAGGTTATAATCCCTCAATAATGAGTTGCTTTTATTCTGCCATTGACAAACCTTATATGTTTCTTGGAAGTTTCACGTATCCTTTTATATTGGCACATTTTAGAGAATTATATAATCTCTTAGAATTTCGTCTTAAAAAAAGCACTTACTCAACAATTTTAGCAATGATTATTGGGTTTATTATTTGGGAGATACCCAATTTATATTCTAAAGACTGGGTTTATGAAGTAAATTTATTAGTTGTTTTTTTTTTGGATGGGCAATACTTATAAGAGGTCCTGTAATAATTTACAAAATTATAAAAGTCTAAATTTCTTCTTTTGAGCCTGCTAATACGAATGAGGCTAAGAGCGCTTGTAATTGTACGAATTCATCGCTTCCTTCTACTATTCTAAACTCGGCTTCTCCTGTTTTTTCTGTTAGCTTCACTTTTGTTTGGGGTTCTATCTGCAGATTCCATACTTCCTTTTGAATTGCCTTAATTATATCTGTTCCGCTTACACTATCTTTTAACATAATATCTAAAAGTTTTTCTCTTGCATTTAGAAAATCTCCCGCCAATGCGTAATCTAAGACTATTTTGACATTTGTTGGTTTTGTAGATGATGCTATCATCTTTATTATTTCTGCGTTGATGTCTAAAGCTATTGATGAAGTAGCTTGAAGAAGGTTTATCGCTCTTCTACAATCGCCTTCAGACATTTCATATAATGTTTCAAAAGCATCTTCTGTTAATTTTAATTTTTCTTTCTCTGATATTCTTTTTATTACTTCTATTATATCCTTTTTTTCTAATAATCTGAATCTAAACACTACACATCGCGATTGTATGGGGTCTATTATTTTACTTGAATAATTGCATGACATAATGAATCTGCAGGTATTTGTGTAGTTTTCCATTGTTCTTCTTAATGCTTGTTGAGCTTCCTGTGTAAGGGCGTCTGCTTCATCCAAGAAGATTACTTTGAATGGAACTATTCCTATAGACTTAGTCCTTGCAAAATCTTTTACCTTTTGTCTTACAACATCTATTCCTCTTTCATCTGACGCATTTAACTCAAGGTAATTTTCTTTCCATTTATCTTTGAATAATTCTTTTACTATTATGAGTGCAAGAGTTGATTTTCCTGTTCCTGAAGGACCTGCAAACATAATATGGGGAATATTCATTGCTTGAACCAAGGCGCTTGCACGTTTTACTATCTCTTGTTGTCCTACCATATCGTCGAATATGGAAGGCCTATATTTTTCAGTCCAGATTTCACTTTGGCTCATATGCATTACTCTTTTTAGATAAATGAGTTTCTCTTTTTTTGGTATATAACTATTGTGGTGGCATAATATTGATATAGTGTTTTTCTTTTTAGTTTTTGTGGTAAAAGTTTATACTACTAAGGGAGATTCTGGATTTACAAAAGATTACTCTGGCAAGGAATTGCCTAAAGACGATTGGATAATATTAGCTAACGGGAAGATTGATTCTTTGCAGAGTGCTATTGATATGGCTCTGCTTCTAGATACTGAACACATTGATTTTTTGAAAGTTGTTCAACAGAAATTGTGGCAGGCTTCTGGCGAAATTGCTAATTGCCCGGGAGAATGTTTAACCTCACCCATTACTAATGATGATTTAAAGAAACTTGAGGAATATATAGATTCTTTGGGTGAACCACCTAATAGGTTTGTGAGGTTTACTAATGAAAAAAGTATATGGTTTAACGAGTGTCGTGTGCGTTGCAGAGAACTTGAGACGTTTATTGTTAAGCTTCTTCGTGATGGAAAGTTGAGGGGCGAAATTTATAGGTATATTAATAGATTAAGTAGCTTGTTCTTTATGCTTGGGTATGTCGCAAGTGTATCTTGATAGAACACTTCGATCATCCAAAAAACTTAACTTTCTCAAAGTTTTTTTGATAAATCTAGTTAGTATTTTATTTACTTGCTCTTTCTCATTTTTCTCTTGCGCTTTTCTTTCTTAAGTCTTTTACGTTGCCACTTCCAACGCATTTGACCTTTTTTCTTCCAGCGTCTTGATGATCTTTTCATATTATGTTTTGTGATTTTGGGTTTTTAAAAGCTTCCAATATAGTGAAAGACATAAATAATTGAACAGGACTGTATGTCTTTCCCTAAATAGTCAAGACACAACTGTTCAATTTTCAGTGTTCTTGACTATAGAAACTTTTGAACCTTCACAAATGTATTTCTCTAGGTTTTAAACTTTACTTTATGCAAAATATGCTCTTTTTATCCTGTCTATCTCCTCTTTGAAGATATTTGCTTTTTCTTCTCCTATTATTTCTTTGTAGGCGTTCATGTTTGAATATATTGTTTTTCCAAGGCTTGAGAGTTCTTTTGTGAGCATAGCTATGTCTGACTCCTCCATAGATGTCTTGGATAAGATTCTCCACCCTCTTATTTTCTCTACTTTTTTGTTTTCACCATATGCAAGAGATTTTATTATGTTTTCAGGGTCTAAAATCTCTTCATAAGTAAGGCTGTTTATGAGTATTCTTGATTTTTTTAAGTCGACTTTTGTGTAATCTTTTATTACCAGATTAACTTCTTTTTCAACATTTGAAGTTAGCTCTTTCAACCTAGTTTTTATTATTGTTCCTTCATTTCCAAGCTCCACAAACAGATTTTTTACGTCGTTTGCCATTTTTTCTATCAGTACTCCTTTTTGAATTACAACAGATGCTTGTTGAAGATTGGGGTAATTTCTTAGCTCCATTTGGCTTAGTTTTTCTACATTCATATCGAAAAGTTCTCTTTGTTTTTCTATTATCTGTGTGTGTTCATTTACTTTTCTTAATACTTCATTCGCGTTTTTTATAATGTGCTTAAAATTTTTATAATATACGGCCATTTCGCTTCTTCTTTCAGAAACTGTTGCAACTAGAGTGCTCATCATTTTTGCAGTTCTTTCTGCTGTCTTGTGTCTCGTTCCAGTTTCTTTCGTGGTTATTTTTTTGTCTGGGTAAACCATTACATTTGCTTGAGTTATTCTTTTCATATCCTTTGATAAAATTATTGCTCCATCCATCTTTGAGAGCTCTACCATTTTTTGAGGAGTAAATTTGCTGTTTATTTTGAATCCCCCGTCGAGAATTGACCCTATTCCATCCACTTCTACTACTACTATGGCTCCCTTCTTTGCATGTACGATGCCTTCCAATGAGTTTCTGAAATTTGTTCCCGGTGAAACAGTTCTTAGAATTTGATTTATTTCCTCCTTAGTTGCTCTTATCTTTGGATTCTTTTCGTTTTCTTCAGTGATTATTTGTGTTTGAAATTCCGCTTTTTCTTCCATTTTATTATTTTGCTTAACTTATATTTAATCTTAATTGTTTTTTTGATGTTTTTTTGCAAAATTTTTTGTGAGAAATCCTTAAATACTATTTTTATTGGTTTGGAATAGAAGCCCTATCGAATAGCGGTCAAGTTCGCGAGCCTCTGGCGCTCGAAACCTCGGTTCGAATCCGAGTAGGGCTATTGGGAAAAAGTGCAGTTATAGCTATAATTAATTATAATGGCAAGATATTGCTTGGAAAAAAGAGAAGAGACTCTTATAAAGTTTTAGCAGGGCATTGGCATGTTCCAGGAGAAACTGTTGAAGAAGGAGAGACAGATGAATCTGCTTTAATTAGAGGGGTTAAAGAAGAAACTGGTCTGGATATTACGGTAGGCAGATATATTGGGTGTTCAATAACTCCTACAAGTCATAAACAGGCTCGTTGGTATGAGTGTTTTGCTACTAGTGATAAAGCAATCCCTGGAAGTGACTTGGAGGAGGTTAGGTGGGTGTTTCGCAATAGTGTATTAACGGAATGCGGTCAAAAGTCTATTGAATGGCCTGATGATATAAAGGATTATTTCAGTTAAATTTATAATTTCTTTTTGTTAGATTATATAATGAAGAGGCTGTTTATATTAACTTATCCTAAACTTACACTGTATATAATCGCCGTAGTTATTGCTTATTTTATCTTTCAGATTCCGTCTATTTACCTTGCAGTTACTTCTTTCGATAATATTACTTATTTGGTTTTGTTCTCTGCAGGATTGCTTTATTCTGCAGGTTTTACTACTCCTATTGCTACAGGGTTCTTTTTGGCAGCGAATCCCTTAAATCTTTATCTTGCATCTTTAGTAGCTGGACTTGGTGCCCTTATTGCAGATTTGGGAATATTTTCTTTTATAAGGTTATCTTTTAATGATGAGTTTAAGAAATTGAAACACACATCATTTATCAGACATTTATCTTATGGTTTTAGTTCAATTATTCCTTTAAAAATTCGCAGTTTTTTCGTTTATGTTTTTGGTGTGTTGGTTATTGCATCTCCTTTGCCCGATGAACTAGCTGTTGCAATGTTTGCAGGGTTTACAAGAGTTCATCCTTATCCTTTCATGGTGATGAGTTATATAGGAAATGTTTTGGGAGTGTTTCTTCTTCTTAGTATTTGAATAGTTTTTTAAAGAGTCTAATTCAAGACTTATTGTTGCCCTTGTAGTCTAGTGGTCAAGGACACCGCCCTCTCGAACTGGTTTACCAGCATGCGAGGTGATGTCGCTGAGACTATATCCGGCTCTCTAAAGAGCAGCATGGATACTTAGCTATCGTTTACACGATAGTGGAGAACGGCGGAAACCCGGGTTCAAATCCCGGCAGGGGCATAAATTTATTTTGTGATATCTCAGGGGGTCTTCTTTGTTAGTCATTTGTGGCCCATTTTTATTATGGATCTTGTCGACCACTTGTGTGCAACGGAGAATTACTGTTTTGCCTGTTTCCAGAGATAGTTGAAATGGTTCTTATAACTCTTTGCCATTTCTTTGTTTTTTATTAATATTATCGCTGGTTTTCCTTTTATCAAGTGTATTGATATATAATCTCCAAAAATGGTTGTCGTTGCTTCACTTTCTATGTCTAGGTACTTGTATTGGAATTTTTTGAATGAAAATGGTTCTGTCCCTTTGTATTTTTTGTGCCCTAAAATTTTTACAGTTATATTTCTCTTCTCAAACTCTTTTGCTATTGCAGGCATTTCGTATAATTGGTAAAATGCCTTCCCTGTTGATCCCAACGCTAAAAATTCATTTTCTCTTCTTACATGATTAAATAAAACTCTAAAGGCCTCTTTCCCTTCATACATGTTTATTTCAATTTCTTTTTGTTCTTGTTTCCTTATTTTGTTTAATTCTTTTATTGTATCAAGAGCTACTATTTCTTTCGCCTTCAAGGGATTTAGTAGATTTTCCGGTTTTGTACTTGAGAAGTATTTTTTTCCTTCTTTTATAGTGTATCTTGCTTGTCCTTTTTCTATCAAATGGTTAAGAACTGTGTATGTGAGAGTCCTATCAATGCCAAGGTTTTTTGCTAGGTTATTGGCGCTTAATTCTCCAGAGGTTAACAGTTCCAAGTATACTTTTGATTCATTACCTGTTAAACCTATCTCTTGTAGCTTTTCATAAATTTCCATCATAAATTAACACAATTAAGAGTTATAAATGTTGTTATTAAGAATAACAACTTAGATATATAATTCCATTTTTTCCAATAAAATTATGGAAAATAGAAAAAACGATAATTCAAAGGAAAGTAAGCTTGCAGTGATAACTGGGTTACTATTAGGGGGTAGCCTGGGCCTTGATCATTCTCACAGAATGTATGTCTTGATGGAAAAAGCGGGAGTTTATGAACCAGAAAATTATGCAGAGTACCTAAAATCAAGTTTTTCTGCAACAACCGGAACTTTAGCATTAATAACTGCGGGATTCTATTTGGGTGCCAAGCTTGGAATATATCTATCAAAAAGACTAAAAAGACGCTCTTGATTGGAGCATTTTATCTTAAAAACGGTCGAGGCATAACTTTACCCCGTAGCGAGTGTCAGAGCCTGTAAGGAAAGTCGAGCAAGCGAGGAAGGTTATATTTTCTTATTTGAACATAAAGTAGAATCTGAAAAATATCAAAAATATTATAGGAGTCTACATAAAAAGATTTATATATTATGTAGACGTACATTAATTATGCCTTACACAGAAATTAAAGAACGTAACGGAAAAAAATATTTCTATAGGGTTCTCTCTGTAAGAAAATCTGGAAAAGTTTGTAAAGATAGGGTATATTTAGGAAAGAACCTATCTAATGAGGAATTGCTTAGAAAGCAAGATGATGCTGATGTTTTATTTAATAAGAAAAAAATAAATAAGGGCCTTAATAAAATAAAGCCGATAATCTATAGAATTATAAAAGAGAAGGGAATTAAAAAAGCAGGTATTTTTGGCAGTTATGCTAGAGGTGAACAGAAAAATAATAGTGACATTGATATTTTAGTTGAGCCCGGTAAAGATATGGGTTTATTTGAGGTTATTGAGCTTGAAGAAGAGCTTAAAAGAAAGTTAAAAAAGAAAGTAGATTTGTTAACTTATTCAAGTATACATAAGCTTCTTCGTAATAGAATATTGAAAGAAGAGGTTAGAATCTTATGAATGATCCATTGGTTTTTATAGACCACATTATCGAAAATATTACAGATATAGAAAATTTTATCTATAATATAGATGAAGATAGCTTTTTAAAAAATAGGGAAAAACAAAATGCTGTAACAAGAAGTCTGGAAATAATAGGAGAAGCTGTAAAGAATATTCCAGATAAAATAAAGATAAAATATCCACAAGTTCCTTGGAAAGGAGTAGCTGGAATAAGAGATAAAATATCTCATCATTATTTTGGAATTGATTTGAAATTAATATGGAAAGTCGTTAAAGAATATATTTTACCTTTGAAAAAACAGATGTTACAAATTAAGAAAGAGTTTAGTAAAACTTAAAAATCAAAAAATAGATGTTTGACCGAGTACTAAAAGCTTTAACTTATTAATTTTAAAGCATTTTTTCTATAAACAAACCCAAATATCAAACCAAAAAACATTCCAGACAAATGTGCAAGGTTAGCAACATTGCTTGGAACAAACAATCCAATCAAATCCCCTGCAACCCAAATGATTCCCGCAACAAACAAAGGCATTGGAAATCCGAAAGCCCATATGAACATCAAAGGTCTAACTATAATAAGAGCTCCTATAACACCAAATATTGCTCCAGAAGCACCAAGTGAGGAATCATAGAAATTAACACTAAGAATATTAGCAAGTATTCCTGTCAAAAAGAAAATAAACATAAATCTTCTAGAACCAATTAATCTTTCAAGCATGCTTCCAAACAAAGCAAGAGCGAATATATTGTAAAGCAAATGAGCAAACCCACCATGAAGAAATATAGATGTAATAAACCTCCAAATCTGGCTATAAGAGTTAGAATCAAGTAAAAACAGTCCAGTAAACCCAGAGATAAGCAACTGAATTAAAAATACAACAAACATAATTCCACATAATTTCAAGGCGTAAAATCTAAATCCATTTTTTCTGTATCTCATAATTAATTTAATCAAAACAACAATAAAAACCTATCTAGTAAAGACTCAACAAACCAATAATAATATAACTAATTAGTAATTACAAATAACAAGATTTAAAAGGAGTTTATTTGGCTTAATAATATGAGAAGTCTAAAGAGTAGACTAGAAAGATTGGCAATAAACGTAAGTAATCTTCGTAATTTTAATTATGCGGATCGGTATGGTTTAACGGAAAGAAATGTACAAGGACTCATCGCAAGTTTGATAAGAGACTTTCCAGGAGCATTCATTGACAGACCTGGTGCTTTAGCCACCTTATTAGAGCCTCATATAATGGATTTAAAGCACGTAGAAGATAGCAAACTAACTGAGAGAGAAAAAGAATTCAAAAAACTATATGGCATACTAAAAAGCGATGATTCATACAGAAAATTGTTAGATGCTTACAGGAAAGGCGATCAAGTTGGAATAAGAAGGGCATTACCCCATGTATTTCTAAATCCTCGAATAAGTGATATTGTAAATGGCTCACATATAAGCGAACTATTTCATGGCGTAAGCGTACCAGACGGAATGAGCCCCAAAGATTATTTAGAATTATGCCTAAGTATTCAAAGAGATGGAATAAGAAACTCACCATATAGGTTACATATGAATATGGACCATACTGTAAGACCTGTCTTTACTACGCCAAATCCTTATAATGCTCATGGAATATTGTTTTTTTCTTTTAGACCTAATGGATATACTGTAGCATTAGATAAAAGTTTAACAGAGGCAAGAATATACACCCCAAGATTAAAGGTCCCAATGCGATTTAACCTGAGAGGTGCAGAAACATTACCTAGCTACGGTCCTGATGAAGGAGTAATTGAAGTAAGTCAAGCAGAAGATTATATTAAAGAATTAGAAAGAAGATTAACTGAAAAGAGTATAACTTTCAAAAGGTTAGGCATTCCTAAAGACTAGAGTACACAACAGACACATATGATACCAGTGAGCTAATCTTTATAAACTCTCAAAAATTAGGAAAAATATGAATACACAATCCTTGAGGTTGATTCATAGTCGCTAAAGAAAGCAAACCTAGTTCTTACTTTATATTACAAACATCTATTAATTCAAAGTCTTTATATACCAAATATAAGGAAAAGTTAAATATGTCAAAAAAGACTGTAAATACAAAATGACTGTCTCTTTGATATCCCAATATTGGCAAGAAAGGAGAGAAGCTAATATTGATATATGGCGGATGTTGTGTAATGGTAGCATACCAGCTTGTGGCGCTGTTGGAGTGGGTCCGATTCCCACCTTCCGCTTTTTCATGCTCCAGGTGTGAATCAAATAAAATGAAAAATAAATTATTGAAATGGGGAGCAAGGAATTAAAATGATATACCAACCAGAAACAGTAAAAGGATTTGAAGACTATTTGCCTCCAGAATCTCTAAAAAGAGAAAAAATAAAAGACACAGCAAGAAAATACTTCAAGCTGTATGGATTTCTCCCTGTTGAAACTCCAATAATAGAATTTGATGAGCTAATGAGGGGAGATACTATTGGAGGAGAAGACGAAGCCGTCAGAGATAGATTTAGATTAAGAGACAGGGCAAATAGAAATTTAGGTCTAAGATATGAATTCACTTTTCAATTGGCAAGGCTTTTTAAACAGAATCTAAATATAAAGTTGCCTTTCAAAAGATACCAAATAGGCTCTGTTTTTAGAGACGAAAATATAAAATTAGGAAGAACTCGTGAGTTTACACAATGTGATATAGACATAATAGGAGATTCTTCAATAAATGCGGATGTAGAATGTCTTGCAGTAATGACTGATATTCTAAAAGAGTTAAAGATAGAAGATGTTGAAATACAAGTTAATAACAGAAAATTAGTAGACGAGATAATTAAATCTGTTCAAATTTCTGAAAAACAGGAAGTGTTGAGAGAAATAGACAAGATAGAAAAAATAGGAGAGGATCAGGTAAAATTTAATCTAAAAAAATATGCGGATGCAAATCAAATACTAAGCCTGTTTAAATTAATGGAAAAAGATATTAAATTCTTTAAAGATAATGTGTTTGAAGGTTCTCAAGACTTAACTGACCTTATTCAAAAATGTAAAGAGTATGGAATAAAAGCAACATTTAATCCAAGATTAATGAGGGGTTTCAATTATTATACGGGCAATGTATTCGAAGTTTCTATTGGAAAAACAGCTCTCCTTGGTGGGGGAAGGTATGATAAATTGGTGGGAAAATATCTTAACAGAGACATACCTGCAGTTGGAATTTCATTCAGTGTTGAGGCGATAATGGGACTGTGCAATAGTCAAATAAATAGTATGGAGATAGAGAATACAAAAGCAATTGTAATTTCCATAGACAAGGATAAAGAGGCAATTAAACTTGCCCAGATATTAAGAAATAACAATGTTAGCTGTGTGATTTTCTTGGAAAAAGTGGGTAAAGCTCTTGAATATGCAAACAATTATAAAATTCCTTATGCAATATTTGTAGGTAAAGAAGAAGTTTCTAGAAAGAAATTCAAGCTAAAAGACTTAAATTCTGGGGAGGAATCTCTTTTGGCAGAAAAATCTGTGGTTTCTAAACTGAAAAGATAGTAAGAGGTTAATGATTATCTTTTCATATCTGTTTCATATTCTGGAGAAAATTTATATTCCAACCCATCAATCAGTTGTCTTGCAGAAGTTCTTCCTAGACCCATAGCTCCTTGGTAAAGTATTCCTCTTACTAAATGGTCTGCATCTGCTGGCGAAAATCTTGCTCTAACTTCGCGTTTGCCCCTAAGATTATCATGTACATAAACAAAAACCAACCCTTCTCGAGAGTCTGTATATATATCGTATCGCCCTCCAGAATTTGTAGCTAAAGAATTTAGGGGTCTAGCATGAGAATCTTCTATTTTAGGCAAGGGATTTATACCCATACAAAAAGCCATTTTAGTATCAAATCTATCTGCATCTCCAAAGTAATGTTCTGCAACATGACCTCCTCTCTGCCCTAAAGATTTTGCCCACTCAATTACATCTTTAGCCTTATCTTTCAGAGTTTCTGAAGGAATTTTATGCTGTTCAATCCATTGAATTACAGACACTAAAAAAGAAAGTTCTGTAGAATGATAAGCTATAACATTAGATTCGTCAGAACTAAATTGTGGTCTGTAAGATACTTGATTACCTAAAGGATCAAAGGTCTCATAAGGAGTGACATCTGTCTGGAAAATTCTTAAATCAGCATGCACATCTCCAGTAATCTGATTGTCTAAAACTCTTCCATCTAACGTTTGGGTCTGCCATCGATATCCCCCCCTACTAAAATCATTACGTAACCTATTACTAATAAGCGCAGTAACAGAACCAGTAAAATCAGTAAGGTTTCTGAAACCAAACTTCTCACAACCCCACATCTCTTTTGGATTCAAAACTCTTGCAGACCAGTAACCAGTCATTGCTAAAAAATCTGCAACTTCAGTTTGCTCAGTAACAATCAGTCCATTAGCTCTTTTAACTTTCCATGGATGGTCAGTCTTATTCTTAAAAGCAAGATTCATTTTACTTTGAAATAAATTTCTTTGCCAGGCAGGAATTTCATTAAACAATCCATCTTTAATCATATCTCTAATAATTCCAACAACATCTTCATCAGAAAGAAATCCCTCTGAACCTAAATCCCCCCTTTTTATTGCAATATTTACTCTATCTGCTATTCCAGAGGATTCTAATTTAGAAATAGCTTCTGGATAAGTAATATACTCATATCTCATAAAACCTCTATTAATAAAGGATTTATAAGAATTTATATAAAAATTAAGCAGTCTCTTTATCTATTTTCTCTTCAATAATCTGTTCTTCTTCTAACATTTCCATCTCTTTTTTAAGCTGTTCAATAAGGTCTTTGTTTTTTTCTTCATACATCTCTTTTAGTAAAACCCAAATTTCCTCAAAATGCCCGTCTTGTTCAAGCCATATCTTTTGTTGAGTATCTAAATGCAATAAAGAAATGAAAGTCAAAAGTCTCTCTTCATAATCCATTGAAGAAAGCTCTGAAAAAGCTATTCTCTCATCTCTTCCAATAAACATTTTTTTAATCTTTGAATAAACACCCTTTATCTTGTCTTGTATATTGAAGAGCCTTTTAGGAATGGGGAGGTATGCGTTAAGTTCATGTTGTTTCAATATCAAAGCCTTTGTCTCTCTCCTGTTCTCTGTAGAAATAGCCTTGCTTAATGCAAGTATGAGTTCCTGCAATGAAACTTTCTTATGTCTTGGAAGAGGAGTTCTTGGAATTAATTCAGGAATGTCTTCATCAAGCTCTATTCTCTCTTGGGAATATGTCTTTTCCTCTTTTTTACCATATAAAATATCGTCAAGAGACCTTAAATCTCTGCTTAAAACAAGTTCTGACTTAAGCCTTAAAAGAAGGGAAGCGGCAAGCAAAACCTTAGAGGATATAAAAAAATCCGCCTCTTCCAATTCGTGAACTTTTAGGATATACTTATTAGCTAATATTGATAAATCAATATCCCAAGGGTCAAGTTGCTCTGAATTTATCAAGTCATAGATAATTGCCTGCCAACTCAAGCGATCATCAAAAAGTAAGTCCTGTATCTGTTCCTGACCAACCTTGTCTTTAACATTAAGACTTTCATCAACTTCATCCATGAAACCAAAAACAAAGACAACATTAAATAGCTTTACAAAGAGCATAAACATAAGACATAAAAATCATGTTGTAACTATATAATAAGAACATAATCGAAAGATTTAAATACTACCCTAAGTTCGCTTTATTATCATCACCTCTTTTTCCCAGGAGGAGACATCATAGCCATCTTCTTGAAGGTTATGGTCTCTCCTCTATGGGTTTATATTTCTTCAGCAAGGTTTAAGCACTATATCCTTAAATATATAATTTGTTCTCAAAAAATATGTCTGTAGAACAGTTGGTAAATAATTATTTTGATGAAATTGAAGTTGAAAGTACAGATTATGTAGATTTCACTGATGCCAAACATGATGTAGCTTATATTCTTTTAAGAGTGCCAACTGCAATGTTAAAAGATTTTCTAAGATTAAAAGAGCAAAAAAGAGAACTTCCAGATGGTACTGAATTCTGGAAAGAAACTGGACTAGTAAATAGGCTAAGAAACTCTGGTAAGTACTATGGTCAAGGACACGAAGACCTAGATGATATATTGGATTTCTTAGGTGGAGAAGTGCAAGTAAATTATCAACCTCTAGATACAGAAAAAACTAGACTACATGTAATAGAAATACCTCGGGAATTTTATGGAGAAGAGTAAATATAAACCCAACCAATGAATGTCACCGTCTTTATGTTTATCTAATTTATAATTCTAAAGCAATAATAAATAGGAATCTTTTTATATAGTTAATTTGTGAGAATATTATGAGCGATGTACAAAAATATAGGACATGGGTAAAATATTCAGAGAAAGGATATGATTTCAAAAGATTAGGTTTACCGGAGAATCAACCTCTAAATGAGGTAAAACCAGTAACTCGAGGAAGAGTTGTGTGTAACTCAGGACACTTAGTATTTTGTGAGTCCCTGGCTGTAAAAAGTATTTTATATGGGACGAGTACAATGTGGGACGAGCAGAGGGCTAAGGCATCAGGACCTGTTTTTAGGGAGGGAGATGGGCCCTTTTATATAAATTATACATCTCTTCCAAATTTAATGCAATTTAATGACGATGCTGTCAACTTCAGTAATTTGTTTGGTGATGGTATGTTTGCTGTCCTTTCGAATAAAGGAGATAACCTAGAAGTTTACGCAGAAACTTATCCAACAGATTTAAGTCCTAAATTAACTAAGGCTATTATGAAAGGGCAAGTAAGAGAAAGAATAGATGGTCGTAATTATAGATTAGAAGGCTTAGTAGGTCTTGGTAGTGGTAGAATGGCAGTAGTTGATCCTGAATTATACGAGGTAGTAAAGACAAAAGAAGCATCTAAATTTTTTGAGTTATTCACAGTAGTTAAAGTTCCTAAAGGAGTTTATGTCTGTGAATTTGTTGATAAGGGTGAAGAAAATTCAAAAGTCTCTTTAAGAAGAGCTTCTTAGTTAAAAAATAATAAGACCAAAGCCACACTTTTACCCTACAATTTCAATATTTCCTCTATGGGTTTATTAAACTTCTAACAAACCTACAAGATTTTAAAAACAAGAATTATTCTGTGTAAATATGATTGTAGTAGATATAGAAACAAGTGGAAATTTCGACCCAGCGAAACACGGAATATGGCAAATAGGAGCTTTAGATTTTGAAAATCCCACAAATACTTTTTTAGAAGAAGCAAGAATAGATGATGAAGACAGTTTAACAGAAGAGGCATTAAAAGTAACAGGAAAGACAGAAGCACAATTAAGAGATAAGACAAAACAATCTCAAAAACAACTTTTATCTAACTTTTTTGAATGGGTTTCAAAGATAAAAAATAGAGTTATTGTAGCACATAACACTCCTTTCGATTACGGATTTATAGTATTGAAAGCTAAAAAATATGGTTTGGAAGTATCCTTCGACTGTAAAACCTTGACTTGCATGGTCTCGCATCAATGAAATATTTAGAATTAAATGGTAAATTACCTTTCGCGGATGGAAAAAGCACAATGAATCTTTCAGCAATAATGGAATTCTGTGGAATGAAAGATAGAAGAATTAAAATGCACAAAGGTAAAGTTGCGGTTGAAGGAACTCCTCATAATGGTTTAGAAGATGCTAAAATAGAAGCAGAATGTTTATCAAGAATATTATATGGAAAAATATTATTGCATGAATTTAAAGATTTTCCAATACCCGAAAAGCTGAAAAAATAATATCTTACACCTACGAATTTAGACCAAAATCCTAAACTTTAAAATCCATAACACTGGGTGAAATAAAGCCTATTCCGATTATTTGTATGATAAACAAAATTGCCTCTTGAAGAACTGTCAAAAACCATATTGTTTAGATAATCACTGAATGGAGTTGCAACTTCTATACCACTAAAAGTACCCAAAAACCACTTACCTTTGTTGTTTTTATAATATCCAGCAAGGTAATTTCCTCCAGGAGAACCCTCATAAGAAGGACTGCCCCCAACACCATACTGGTCACTAGGACCGCTTGAAACAACTAACGGAGAACTAAAAGGTCCAAAATAAAAGTAAAACCTATCGTGATAATGTGTGGTTATGAAACTGCCTGTGACACTCTTAATTATATTATCATTAGCCCCTAATTGAGCAATTGTCCTAGTAGACGAATCGAAATAATAAGAAAAGAAGAACACCCCTAACATACCTCTATCAATATATTCATTCCAAAGAACCATATAATTCCCATTCTCTTTGTAACCATAAACTTCGCTAAATCTAACCCCTGGACGCACAGGCAATGGAACGGAGTGTTTATTTTGATTATAACAAGAACCAATCGTTGAAGCAGACAAAGATAAGTCACAATAAAGAATATTCTGTGCATTTGCATATTGAACAGAGTCCTCATAAACAAAAGTTAAAACATCTTCATTTAAATTAAAAGAAGTAATTGTGTGATTTCTATCTGAAAAAATAACTTGAGCATTATTAACCTCTGCCTGTTCAAGTAGACCATTAACTCCAAGATTAGCAACCTTTATCACAGAAACAAAGTTCTCCATATCTCTCCAGACAAGATATTTTGAATTAATTTTGGGAGTAATGCTTCCACCTTCCTCAGATAGCTGATAAGGCATATGAGACCCATTAATTTGTATATTTAATCCGTCATCTCTCGTAAATGGTTTGTGGTCTGGACCTAAGTTAAGTACATTAAAGTTTTGTATATCTACTGGTATGGGAAATGAAGGTCCACTTAAAGTATAATAAACAAAATTCTGCCCATTAACATAAAATGGAAATAAATCAGAACCAAGATATCTTGCTTGAAAACATCCTGGTTCAACAGACCTAACTAAAGAACCAGCACTAGAAATTGGTTTTGCAGATATACTCTGACTTGAAAAAAAGAGAAGTAAAACTACCAAAAACAAAATAAGCGGAAAAAAAACAAATCTTCTTAAAAAAGTCTTGAAAGTCATTGGTATTACAGGTGAAACATTTATTTAAACTTTGTCAGTTACTTGCTAAATTCTGAATATTTGCACTTGCCACAATGCAGTCTATTTAAACCGCCACCCATGAATATTCCAGGTCCACAACGAGGACAGAACTTAGCTTCTCTTTTCACGCTATCACCAGATACTTTGTATAGCTTGTATTTTTCACTTGAGGGCTTATTTTTATGGGGTTTTTTTCCGCCATCCGATTTGCCTGCCATTACTTACCTGCCTCCACCTTAACTCTTGGTTTGGGTTCTATGGCTAGTAAATTTTCAGGTGAATCGTAAACTTTAGCTTCTATAACAAACTCGGAGCTTCCAAAACTCCCTTTAACAGAACTTAGAGAAACACAATCAATACCCTTGTCAAAGTGTTTTGCTATGTCTTCTTTGACAACAGAATATCCTGGATTTGATTGATAAGATTTCTTAAAAACTATATCGTGCCTATGCAAAAGAGTATTGTAAAAGTTTAACAAAAATTTCATCTTAATCTCACTGCAAAGACTCCCTTTCCCTTTATACCCAGATTCTTTGCAATCTCAGAATTCTCTGTGTCTAATACTGTAATCTTTCCTTTGAAACTTTCCACATTTTCTGTATGCTGACAACCAGGACAACTAACACCTTCATATATCATTTTACAATTCTTGCAAGCTTTTTCTTTAGCCATTTTATTATTCCTTCTTAGCTCCTTTCTTCTTTTCAGGCTTTTCAGATTTCTCTGCTTTTTTAGCGAATGCAATTGCTCTCTTTCTAGACTCTTCGAGCCACTCTAATTTACCAAGTCCGGGTTGTCTCATGGTTAAACCTATTTTAGGTTCTCCAGCCTTATAGCTTATAGCAACTATTCTTGCTAGACAAGAGTCTCCTACATTAAGGGACTTTTTAGTGACTTTTCCTTGTAAATTGCCTGTTTTGCTTAGAGAAACAAAATCTTCCATGGTTTGAGAGATGTGAATCATTCCTTGGGTAGGGCCTACTTGCATAAAGGCACCAAAATTGGTGATCTCTTTTATTGTTCCTGGAATGAGCTCATGGAGTTCTGGTCTCCAGACTAAAACTGTAAATAACGATTTATAATAAGCAGCTCCGTCTCCCGGAATTATTATGCCTTCCCCTACTTCTTTAACACCAATAACTGATATAACAAATCCAAGCTCCTTATGCATTGTTTTTACATAAGATTCTTGCAACTGCTCAGCTACGGCATCCTTTGTCGCAAGACCAAAGTGACGTGGCTCGACGCGGACGTGATCCTCGACTTCAGCAACATAAAACATATCTTTGAGAGAAAAACATGGTTTTTAAAGACTTCTATTTCATCTTAAATAAGTCGAATGTATTAGAGAATATTAATTCTATAAAGTTATAGAGAACTGCATAGCTTATATCCTATTTATTTTTTCAGTTCTCTATCTGTATAACTGCTCTAAAGTGTGGCATATCCAACGCAGTTATCCATATTAAGCTCCAGTCTCAACACCCACTCTATTCTGGGCCTTAAAAATTATCACCTTTTTAGGAATTCTCTTCTTTATTCCATTATCTAAAGTTGCAACAAAAATCCCTTCCTGCCCCTTCCTTATCAAAAAATCATCAATTTTTCCTTCACCAAGCGTAGTTTTCTTTACTTTACTTTTTTCTAAGATGTCAAAAGCAACATCAATAGCAAGCCTGTCTTCCCTAGAAGACCGATTACTAATCCTCAAATCCTTCATCTCTTGCAAAACTTCTCTTGGTACGACGGGAGTAAATCCTTGCTCTTGCAATTGGGCAAGAAAATCAATTCTATCCCTCACACATGAAATGATAAAACTACTATCCAATAAAACTTGCATAAGTTAAGAAGATAAGTAAGATATATTAATCTATCGTAATATATAGTCTTATGGAAGAGACAACACACATAATTGATGTTCTGACAAGAGCAAGATATGCACTTGAAAAAGAAGATACTAAGGAACTAAAAAATTTATCGGATAGAACAATACACTCGGCTTCAGTATATCAGCATACAGATTATATTCTTGTAGCAACAATAATTTATACTTTAAGCAAGATAGTGGAAAGAAAAGATAAGATAAATTTTCTAAACTGGAGAATATTTGTAAAAGATATAAACAATCTTTTAGCTCTTGCAATCTCTTCAGTACAAAGAAACAAGCACGGGCAGTTCATAAATCTTCTTGAGAAAATGAAGTATTATCTAGAAAATTCATCTGGAGATCTAAAGCCAATGATAGGGGAAATGTTAAGAAAAGCTTCTATAAACAAAGCTTCAAAGATATACGAGCATGGTATATCTCTAGAAAAAACAACAAAACTTTTAGGAGTAACTCCGTGGGAAGTGTCCGAATATATTGGCGAAAGAGAAAATCCTCAGATAAGATTTAACAAAACAATAGAAGCTAAAGAGAGAGCTTTAATGGCTATGGAGTTCTTCAAATGAAAAAAGTCTTAATTTTAGACGCAGGTCCCATAATAAATTTATCAACGAATGGGTTACTTGAAATATTTGAAAAAATAAATAGATTGGGAATAACTATTGTAATAACAAATTATGTTTATCAAGAAGTAGTTGATAGGCCATCACACATACCTCGATTTGAATTAGGAGCTTTAAAGATAAAAAGCTTAGTAGAAGATAAGGTGATAAAATTTGCAACAGAACTTGGACTAGCACAGGCAGAGATAGAAAGTGAGACACAAAGGATTCTAAGAATAGCAAACTCTTCGATAAGGGCAGATAATCATCTAATAGAAATAGTAAGTCCGGCAGAAATTTCTTGTGTTGCTGTAAGTAATCTACTCAATAAAAGAGGTATCCAGAATCTGATAGTAATAGATGAAAGAACAACAAGAATATTATTTGAAAAACCAGAAAATCTAAAAGAGCTCATGTCAAACAAGCTACATAGAAACATAACTCTTGATAAAAGAGAGCTTGAAAACATAAAGCCGTTCAAATTCATAAGGTCTAGTGAATTGGTGTTTATGGCTTATAAAAAGAAGTTTATAGAGATAAAAGACAAAAATGCTTTGGAAGCTCTTTTATACGCAACAAAGTTTAAGGGATGCGCAATATCTTGGGAAGAGATAGAGCAGTTAAAAAAGCTTTAAAAAGGCGCAAAAATCACCATTTCTATGGAAACAGTGACTGAATATGTGTATAAAGTTGGAAGTATAGATGAAGCATCAAGAAGCCCAGATGGTTCTAGGAATAACTTAAAAGATTCAATTAAGATATTGCGTGCTAATCAAAGACCGCTAGTTCCTCAATTTATTGGAGTTTATGAAACTAGAAGAGCTTTGAAAGATAAGGATAATAAAGTATTCTAAGAATGTTACAGACTTTTGAAAGATCGTGCTTCAATAGGTTTACAAATAAGAGATTTGAGTGAAAGTATCCATCACTCTCTTATCTGTATAGGTTGCGAAGAGGGATTAACTCCAGATATAGTAAGAGCTTTTTTTAAAGACCCACTTAGAAGAGTAGCAATACATCAAGTAACTGACCTCCCAGATTTTAAAGAAAAATTGTCTCAAGGACTATTAGAATTCTTGAATGCCCGATTTGTAGAAGAAGGCATTTCTCTAAAAGAAATAGGTAATAGATTCAAAAGAGAAATAGATAATATAAGAAAAGATAGAACAATGTACGGACTTACAAGAGAAGACCAATTACTTTTAGAAGCATACAGCCAAATAGATTGTTAATAAATGGACCCGGAGGGAATCGAACCCCCATCCTTCGGGATCTCCAAAAATTCTGGAGCCGAAGATTCTGAGCCATTGAACCACGGATCCTAATCTATAACTTCTGGAATCTTGCTTAATTTATCAGGAGTTAACACATAAATAGTATTTTTACCAATTAAAAACTTATCTTTTGAAGGTTTTCTCTTACAAATTAAAAATCCCGTATTGCAATTACAATCTTCTAAATATTTATTAAGTTGTTTAATTTGAGAAATAGAAATTTCATGGACTAAATAATCTTTAACTTCAATTATTGCTTTTTTATTTTTTCTTTCAAGAATAATATCTGCAAAGCCACGTTTTGTTTTTACTAATTTATTTACAGTTCCATAACCACTTAATTTTAAAGCAATTTCATTTTCAAAGTTTTTAGCTCTATCTTTAATGTTTAAGAGTGCGCTTCCATGTAAATTTAATCTTTCATAAGGGTAAGTTATACCTGCCAAGTTATAAGCTTCAAAAATACCTCCATCAAAAGTTAATTGAACATGTGTTTTACAAAAATAATTTATTTCTCTCTGCGTAGCAAGAGGATTTAACTTAATGAAATCAATAACCTTTATTCTCTTCTTAAGTTTACGTTTATCGCCCCTTTTTATCCAATTTATTCCTGCTAACTTATAAACCTCATCCATATTTTGAAATAGTCTATATAAATGGATTTTTGTTTTAGCCATTATTTCTTCAGAGGTAATAAGTGGATTATTTTTAACTAAATCAACTATTTCTCTTTTTCTTTCTTCGGGAGTTCTTCTTTGTAATCTTCTTTGTTCCTGCCTACAATAAAAAATTCCAGCAACATCACAAAATTCTTCAACATTTTTAAAAACCGAAAGATAATTTATTTTAGTTTCTTTATTTACAATATGCATTCCAGCATTAGGATTTTTTCTTAAATAATTGATAAGAATTTCCTTCCTTTTTTCCTTGCTCTTCATCTCAAAAGTTCTAGGCGGAGAAACACCAGCCTCGTGGAATGCTTCAGCCATTCCTCCGGAATAGACTCTTTCAGGCTTCATATGTAAAGCCATTCTAATTTCTTTGTGTGTAGTAAAAGGATTATTTTTTATATAATTTATTAGAGCCTCTTTTCTTTGTTCTTCATTTAGATATAAACCCACGCAAATCAAAGCATATGGTTATATTTATAGTTTACCCTTAATCTATACATCTAAATAAAAAGGACAATAAATCTTTATAAATAACCCAAGCGAATATAACTCATGCATAAAAAGAAGGCTGAGCATAAAGATGTCAGGCACGAACACAAAATATCAAAAGAATCTCTAGAAGAACAAACACTACATAGCATAATAGAGTTACAAAAAGTGCATGTAAACTTTGCAGAAAAATTCGACAAACTATCGACTCAAATAGAAAATCTATTGGCATTATTTGAATTGGCTGCAAGAAATTTTGCAAAACAACCTCAAATGCAAAACACTGAAAAAGATAAAGAATTTCTAGAGAAGATAGATAAATTACTTGACCAAAACAAACTATTGGCTAAAGGTCTTTCTTTAATGGAAGAAAAAATGCGTGAAAGACTGTATGGTCCAGGAGCTTTAACAAGAACAGGATTCAAAAACATACCAAGTATGCCTCAAAATCCAGAAACAAAATTAGAAGAGATATAATGACAACTGAATTAAGTGAGATATTCCTCTTAAACTTCATAAACTCGATAATTGAAATAAAGGCTCAATCCATTCCTAAAGAAACAAATGATAGTTTAATTCAAATATCTGTAAGGGCTAAAAATGAAGAGTTTCCAAAAAGACAGGCACAAATGTTTACAAATCCTCCAATAAAAATAATCCAGAAGAGACCTTTGATAAGAAACCCTCTAAAAATAATTGAAACTGTAAGGGGCCCTCCAAGTAGAATATCTTCAACTGAAAAATTAAACAATGTTTTAAGAGACCCTTATGTAACAGAAATAGAATTTTCAGGAGTAGATACTCCGATTACAGTTAGGAAATCGGGAATTTCTCAAAAAACGCAGATAAAATTATCTGTGGAAGAGGCATATGATTTAATAGCAGAATTTTCGCAAAAAACAAAAATACCAGCAATAGATGGAAAAATAAAGGCAGCATTAGATAATCTAACAATCTCTGCAAACTTATCAACTCCAAGCTTTATAATTCAAAAGAGAAGGAACTAAAATACTAACTCTTGAAGAGACTAAATAGTTTTTCATAAAAAACAAAGACAAAAAGCATCATAAAAAGAATTATCCATAGAATCCACGGAATTTCATTAGAATCTTCAATAATTTTCTCCGCATTTTGTAAAGATATCCTTGTTAAATAAGAACCACTAAGACTTTCTGGACTAAATAATATCTTACTTACGAGTTCATCAATCTTTGATTCGAGACCATTGTAATCTAATGCACTTAAAAAGTTTATATTTAGTTGCCCATTAGAATCTCTGGATAAAATAGTGGCTGCATAGTCTTTTACATTGGCTCCATTCCTACTCTTAAAGTGAATAACTTTTAAATCTCTTCCAGAACTTCTGCCAGAAGAAACAACGGAATTAGAAACGTTTGTTGAATTATTACTTGGTTTAAAAATAGAAGAAGACCTTGAGTAAACTTCTAATTTTCCTATATAACATATATCTCCCGTAACTGAGTTTGTCCCATAATTTCCAAAGTCAAAAACTGATGGATTTGTAGCAAGTAAATAATCTGGAGGGTTACAGGCAGGAAGGTCCTCACATTGATTGCCTATACAAGGAATTTCGCCACCACCTGTTCTTCCGGAGCCTCCAGGTAAACCAGATCTTCCGAAACCCACAGAACCATTTCCTGATATTTTAGTACCATTAGAGGAATTATCGAGATTATTTCCTGCGGGATCAGAAACAACTTTATTTTCTAAACAGATATCAAGAAAACCTTCACAAGGAGAATTAAGCTCTGTATCTGAAATGATACAAAGATAAATATAGCTTGGACAATTTGAAGAGTTAGAACAACCGCTAATATCCGAAACACATTGTTCTATTAGTTTGTTATTATCCACATAATTTGAAATAAAAAGGGAATATTTAGAGTTATAATCTTCATCAAATTCAGAGGAAATATCTTCAACAAGCAAATCTATAGAATCTTCTATAAATGACTGGTGATCTAATGTCCATTCTGCATGTCCTCTTTGAAAATCCTGTCTTTCAGAGACAGTTTCAGTTATTTTAGAATTAATCTCTTTAAAGGAATCTTCAATTATATCTATATCATTGACCATAGACTCTAAATATGTGCTAAGTTCGACAGAAGAGTAGTCCTTAGATATGGTTTTGGAGTAGTTATATTCGTAAATCACAGAGTCAAGAGCATATCCTATGTTAGTTTTGTATCTAATTAATTCAGTCTCTGAGACAAAATTGCTTTTGGCCAGATTTACTATATCTATAGAATAAATGGCACTTTGAGATGCAATCTTGGAATTATCAGAAATCTTATTCAAAATATCTAAAGGAGGCTTATTATATTCAATTATAGAGGTAAAAACACAAGGCCCTCCAAAGTCAAAAAACCTACAGGTAGCTTCACCCCCAGGTTCGATAAATCCTCCCCCAGATTCACCTTCTTCACTCTGCAAACCAGTAATTTTACCATAACGCAAATCAGTGTAAGAAAGAGAAAAAATAATAAGAGTTACAGAAAAAATAAGTAAAAAAACAATATTTCTTCTAAAAAACTCATCAACACTTTTACTAAACATAATATAACCTATAAAAAATACTTATTAAACTTATTTAGGGTATGTTTAAATAAAGATTTTCATATATAAAAAAATGAAAAAGACCTTGGTGCTAAGTCTTGGGGGTAGTCTCATAGTTCCAGAGAAAGTAGACCCCAAATGGCTTGAAGATTTCAAAAGACTAATAATAACTTTTAGGAGAAAATACAAATTTGTAGTTGAGTGTGGGGGAGGATTTGTGGCAAGAGAGTATATAACTATCTTAAAAGAAGAGCATAAAAGCAAGAAACAACAGTCCCTCGCTGGAATTGATGTAACTAGAATGAACGCAAAAATAATGATGCAATTGTTTGGGAATTACTCTAATAAGGAACTTCCAAAAAGTATGAATCAGATAAAAAACCTTCTTGAAAAGAAAGACATTGTATTTTGTGGAGCTCTAAGATATGCTCCAAACCAAACTTCTGATAGCACTGCTGCTAAAATCGCTAGTTATTTTAAAACAGAATTTGTAAATCTGACCAATGTTGATGGACTATACACAAAAAACCCCTCAAAAAATAAGGATGCGAGATTTATCTCCTCTATATCATGGAAAGATTTCGAAAAAATAGCATTAAAAAGCAAATATTCTCCAGGGCAACATTTTGTTCTTGACCAAAACGCATCAAAAATAATAAAAAAGCATAAAATAAAGACTTATATCTTAGGTAAAAGCATTGAAAATATTAAGAAATTTTTAAACAGAAAAAAATTTATAGGAACCGTAATAGGAGGATAAATGATAGAAAACAGCAATATAGAACAAGTGAAACGGTTACTAAAAAATGAGGAGACTCCCAAAATAATTGTTGCCCAAGATGATTCATTTAATAGAAAGATACTTGAAAATGGTGGTTTTGACGTTCTCTTGTCTATAGAGAAGGGAAACAGAAAGAACAAGGTAAGACAAACTGATAGCGGATTAAATCATGTTTTGGCAAAAATAGCAAGTAAGAAGAATATTGCTATAGGAATAAACTTGGAAGAACTTAAAGTTCTTGATTTAAAGGAAAAAGCGGAAAGACTTGCGAAGATAATGGAAAACGTAAAAATATGTAGAAAAACAAAGACAAAAATAGCAATTAAATCAAAAAGCATAAAAAAGGGGAAAGATTTTATAGAAGGTATTGGAGCCTCAACATTACAGGTTAAAGAAGTAATTATAATATAATGTAGGTCAGACAAATCTTTTTAACTATATAAAACTACAGAGGACGTGGAAAAAATACTAGATTCCCTTTCAAATATCGAGAGAGCAGTAATTCCTTACTTAAGGGAAGAAATAGATAAGATAGTTGAAAAAACTGGAATGGACAACACTACTGTCTTGAGAGCTTTGGGGTTTCTTGAAAGCAAAGGATTTCTAAAAATAACTCAAAATAACAGTAAAGTAATAGAACTTGCGGTGAATGGGATACATTACAAGAAAAATAATCTTCCAGAAAGAAATCTTATAATTACTGTAGAAGAAAATAATAATCAACCAATTGAAGAATTAAAAGAGAAGTCAGGACTTTCGGAAAACGAATTCAAGGCAGCACTGGGTGCTCTGAAGAAGAAAGCATTAATATCCTTACAAGATGGCAAAGTAAAAATATCCTCCTCTAGGGAAGAATGCTCAAAAAAGTTCCCTGAAGAAATGTTAATTGAGAAATTACCCTTAAATGAAGAAGATTTGTCTGACATGGACAAATTTTCTCTTAACAACTTGAAAAACAGAAAAGAAATAGTAAAAATAGTGGAAAAAAAAGAAATAACTTTTAGTCTAACTGAATTTGGAAAGAATATAGCTGGAAAAAAGATAAACTTAGATTTAATAGAAGAAATAACCCCTGAATTGATAAAAGAGGGTGTAAAAAACAAAAAGTTCAGAAGATATGACTTTAGCATAAAAACTCCCTCAATTTATGGTGGGAAAAAACATTTTGTGAATCAGTCGATAGAACAAGGCAAAAAGATATGGTTGGAATTAGGATTTAAGGAGATGATTGGAGATTATACTGTAAATGGATTCTGGAATTTTGATACTCTTTTCACTCCTCAAGATCATCCAGTAAGGGAAATGCAAGATACTTTTTTTATAAAAGGAGTAACTGGTAAATTGCCTGATAAAAAAATAGTTTCTGAAGTAATGAGAGCACATGAGAATGGAGTGAATAACAGTACTGGTTGGAAGTATAAATGGTCTGAAAATGAAAGCAAAAAAGTGTTGCTTAGAACACACACAACATGTTTATCCTCTAGAAAATTGTCCGAACTGAAAAAAGAAAATCTACCAGCTAAATTCTTCTCGGTTAACAAGGTCTTTAGAAATGAGACCTTGGATTGGAAACACGGATTTGAGTTTAATCAAGCAGAAGGTATAGTAATAGACCCAAACGCGAATTTTAGAAATCTAATAGGGTATCTTAAAGAATTTGCAAGAAAAATGGGTTATGATAGAATTAGAATTCAACCAAGTTACTTTCCTTATACAGAACCAAGTCTGGAAGGGTCTATATGGAATGAAGAAAGGAAAGAATGGGTCGAGGTTTTGGCTGCAGGAATATTCAGGCCAGAGGTAACCGTTCCATTGCTTGGAACATCGATTCCAGTATTGGCATGGGGACCAGGTTTTGACCGATTGATGACCGAAGCTCACAAAATAAAGGATTTAAGAGAGTTATATAAGAATGATTTAAGTCACCTTAGAAACCACAAGACATTACTAAAATGAAAAATAAAAAAATATCTTAACATGACAAATATAATATTCTCAAGAAAGGAATTCGAAAAACACATAAAGATAACTCCAGAAATAATAGAAAGAATAACCCTTTTTGGAACCCCACTTGAAAGTATAGACTCTCAAAATCTGGAGATAGAGGTATTCCCAAATCGCCCAGACCTAATTTCTCTTGAAGGATTTATGCGTTCATTTAAAAAATTTATTGGTAAATCCGATGAAAAAATAGAATATCTTTTAAAAAAACCAGAGCAAAACTATAGAGTTAATGTAGATTCTTCTGTAAAAAATATAAGGCCCTTTATTGCATGTGCAATAATAAAAAGATTAAATCTAACCGAAGAAAAATTAAAAGATTTAATAAATATGCAGGAAAAATTATCAATAACTCTTGGAAGAAATAGAAAAAAAATGGCAATAGGAATATATCCTTCAGACAAGATGAACTTTCCTATAAATTATAAAGCAAAAAAACCGGATGAGATAAAATTTATTCCACTGGGAACAAAAAACGAATTGAGTGCAAATGATATCTTGACAATCCATCAAACTGGAATAAAATACGAAAGTCTCTTAAAAGGTAGCGAAAAATATCCCATTTTAATTGATTCAAAAAATGAAATAATTTCTATGCCTCCAATAATAAACAGCGAAAATATAGGAAGAGTAGATACAAATACTCAAGAGTTGTTTATAGAATGTACTGGCACGGACAAATATACTGTGGAGAAAACACTTATAATACTGGCAACTTCTCTTGCAGAATCTGGAGGAACAATACACCAGGTAAAAATCCTGGATAAAGAAGAATATGATTCTCCACAACTGGCTAAACAAAAAACAAAGTTATCTTTAGAAAATGTAAACAAGCTTTTAGGAATAGAATTGAATGAGACTCAAGTATCCAATTTATTAGAAAGAATGGGTCATAAATATAAAAAAGGGATTGTTGAAACGCCTCCTTGGAGAGTCGACGTTCTTCATGAAGTCGATTTGATAGAGGATGTAGCAATAGCTTATGGATATGATAAGTTTACTCCTGAAATGCCGAACATCTCCACATCTGGAGAAGAATCTAAACAAAGCATAATAAAAAGAAAATTGTCGGAGATTATGATTGGTTTGGGTATGCTTGAAATATCTACTTATCACTTAGTAAAGAGGGAGGAAATTGAAAAATATGAAATAAAAGATGGTCTTGAGCTACTTAACTCAAAAAATGAATACAAATATCTGAGACCAAATCTATTTATTCCATTGTTAAGAGTAATGTCTGAAAACAAAGATTCAGAATATCCTCAAAAACTTTTTGAAATTGGCAGAACGTTTGTTAAAAATAATCAAAAAGAAAATGATATTGAAGAAAAGGATAATCTTATAATTAGTATATCTCCAGCAAATGCTACTGAAATAAAGAAGCATTTGGACTATCTTTTCAAAATGCTTGGATTAGAGTACTCTATAAAAGAAAAGAGCATCCCTCATTTGGTAGATGGGCGTACATGCTCAATATTTTTAGACAATAAACAGATAGGTTATTTTGGAGAGGTTCATCCAAATGTCTTGGCGAGCAACAATATCTATATGCCTGTTGCGATTGCAGAAATTTCTATTGAAGAAATTTATGAACATATTAACTAAAATAATCTCTGCTTTTCTTGGGAACGCTTTTTATCTGGCTCCAGTTTCTTTCTAAAACTGTAATTAATTCCCCAAGTTCGCTTCTTTTTGAGACCCAGCAGTTAAAAATTCTGGATACTAGTTGGGATTCTTCTTTTTCAGTTGAATAAACATCTAACTTATGAGCTTTCAACTCAAGCTCAACAAAAGGAGAAAGCAAAGAATCCATAATCTTCAAATCATTTGGGTTTATATCCTTAAGAAGCATCATAAAGATTGGAGAAGCCTGTGAAGGATTCATTATTACCTCTATGAGTTTCAAGTAATAGACAATTTTCTCAATCATCATTCTTCTGATGTCTCTTATTAGATTTCCCGAATCTCTTCTTATTTTGCCTATATCAAACGCAGAGTTTAATTCATCAAAACCAGGCAAAGAATACTTTTTCTGTAAAATAGAATACTTCTCAATTAGTTCTTTAAGATTCATAAGGCATATTAAAATAAATAGTATAAAAACCCACCTAAACTTTTAAAACAGAACAAAACAGAATAAAAACAAGCCTCAGTAGCTCAGCTGGTAGAGTGCGTCCTTGGTATCTTGCTACTAAAAAATAGAAAAAGCAAGACAATGAGGACGAGGTCCCGGGTTCAAGTCCCGGCTGAGGCTTTAAAGTTTAGTTTAGGAAGTGAGAATTTAAATAATCTCAATATTAAAGTAATTTATGAGTAAAGAATTTGAGCGTATCTTGATGTACTTTATAATTGCAATAATAGGAGTCATATTTTGTGTTGCCTTATTTTCTTTTCTTTAGTTAAACTAAACCAACACATCTAAACTTCTAATCGAAACACCCTAGAGACTTATTTTGAAGAATATATTTTAGACTAGTCTAAAATATGGGAATTGTTTAGAAATACAAAAGATACATGCTGATTGGTCTATATATCCAAAGTATTGCAATTTAACTAAAATTGCTCTAGTTAACAAAATGAAAAAGAGCAATGAGAAGATTACAGCAGAAACTCTCCCTAGAAATACTAACCATTTATTATTATATTCTTGTCCAGCTAGCGCCAGAGCCAAGCTACTAAGTGCAAGCCCTAGCATTCCTGCAACATCAATTATATCCCCCATATATTTCAACAAAGAAAGTCGTATAAAAATATAGTTGTTATAGAAAGGTAAATAAACTCCTAATATCTAGGAAGAATACCTTACAAGATAGGTTCATATCTCGATGCAGGATTTGAAATAAAGTTCAAAGCCAAATGGAGGCTTTAATCTTAAAGCAACATCTTTAAATAAACAAAAAATCTCAAAATAAAATGAACAAAAGAGTAATAGTGTGTCTATCTCTATTGGTTCTATCTCTTATGTACTCAACTGCACAAGAAATGCCTTCTGCAGATGGCGATGAATTCTTCCTAGATGCAGAATTATCTGACCAAATTATAGTCCCTATAATCAATTCTACAAACAATTCCATAACTCCAATAGAAAATCCTGACAGGACAAATATTCCTCCAAAACCTATTGAGCCACCTGTAAGTCCAATAGCAAAAGCACCTGTAGATGAACCAGATAAACCTGGAAACAATGGTGGAGGTTCAGGCGGAAACGGGGGAAGCGGTGGAAATGAAGGCGGTCGAAGAAATAATCAAACATCTCTTCCATTAATAGAACTTAATACAGATATTAATGAAGAAAATTCAGACTCGGAATCGGGGATATCTAAAATAACTGGTGCAGTAATAGGGGCAATTGGAAAGAGACCCTTACTTGGAATAATTTTATTTGTCTTAATCGTAGTTATAGTAATCTTAACAGTCTATAATAGAAAACGCCTAAAAATAGTAAAATCTGGATAAGAATCATTTAAAAACTCAATTTCATCCGAGACAACATGGGAGATTTGTACAAAAGATTTTTTGGGCAAGGCATTCCAGAAGAATTTAGGCAGTTTATAGATTTCGGAAGAGATTTAACAAGAGAAATTAAAAGGAAAGGTCTGGTTATAGATTTTAAGTTAGAATTAGCAGACAAAGTCTGTATATTCACATTTAACCATAGCGGAAGAGATTTAGCAGAATTAACTGCTGAAAGAGAATTAAAAGGGTTAACTCTTAACGAAGCCTGGAAAGCAGGATGGGATTTGCGCGATATACCACACATAATAACTGATAGAAAAATGTATGAATTGATTGAGAGAACTGAAAAAGACAGATTTAGAAGAGCATATGAACTGATTGAAAGAAGCATAACCGAAAAATTAGGGCTTCCAAGAGAAGTATGTTATGGGGTAGTGTATTATGAGGTATTCACGGATTCTCGGGAAGCCACTCGTTCTTGACAACATAACTTGCGATAGATAGTCCTTTTTCAAAAAGATGATTTATCCACAAAGAATATTCCTCAACAAAGTGGGTTCTATTCTCCGAAATTTCCATAGCGAGACCTTGATTGCTTATAATTAATAAAGCTCCAATTACAAATATTTTCATCAAAATAAGTATGAGTTTCATTTTCCTGTAGAAGCATTTTTAGTTGCATTCCAATCAAAAAAACCAGCTTTTCCAGTAATTGAAGAAGCAGTCTGGCCAAAATTCACAACCCAGTAAGTATAAGCCTTGACTGCAGATACAAAACCTTCTAGAGAATTCAAATCAATATCATTGCTTCTTACAACATTAAAGAAAGAGAAAAGAACAAAAATGAGTAGTATTGCAATAGAGTAAGTCCACCATCTTTCATATCTAAAAGAAGTAATCTTAAAGAAAATAAATACTGCAATAATTACAAGCAATATAAATATCCAGTTCACCATTTTTAATCAAATAACTGATATAAAAGCCGTATAAATATTTAATTGTATCCTAATAAATCAAAAAAGTAGCAGAGAACAAAGGGGTTTAGGGATCTCTTTGTTCCCCGCCAATTGTCAATTTCAAACAGCCCTTTTAAAGATATGCCCTTATCGTATTTTGACTTCAATGAGATTATTCTACTGTTCATCTTTAGGATACAAGTCTAGCATAGGATTTTATTATATTCTAGACTAAAAGATATAATTAACTAATAAGTGGTTACAAATACAAAGGTTTAAAAGACCATAATAATCTTTAAATCCATGGCTATAATTAATGAATGCTATAGAGAATTAAAGCTGGATAATGGACTTTCAGTGGCTTTGCAAGAGACACCTACCCAAACAGTTTCAGGTAGGCTTAGAGTTTGGCATGGAGCTCTAAACGAAAGAGAAGGAGAAGAAGGAATTGCTCATTTTTTAGAACACACTTTATTGATGGGTGGTTCTGAAAAACACACTCCCGAGGAAGCCGATGAAATCCGAGGAAGATTTGGATCATTCAACGCATACACTAGTCGAGACAGAACATTTTTTCCTGTTGATATGTTAGCGGAAGATATCTTACTATTCTTACAATATATTTCTGATGCGGTATTTAATCCAAGATTTGATTTAAGAAGAGTAGAAGAAGAAAGGCAAAGAGTTCTAAGAGAAACTGCAGATAATAAAAGTAAACCTTCGTTTAAAGATAACTTGTCTATTGGTGAAGCAATTTTTGGAAAAGGTTCTCCATATATTTATCAAATTCTAGGAAAAGAAGCTATTGTAAAAAACGCATCAGTAGATAATTTAACAGCATTTCATCAGAGAGGTTATTCTCCAAATAACGCGGATTTGGTTCTAGTTGGGGCATTACCTAAAAATATTGAAGACTTAGTTAGAGAAAGCTTTGGTCAATTTAAACGCGGAAAAGGTAAAAAATTTGAATTTCCAAGAAATCCTGAGATAAAAGGATCCACAGTTTTGCATACGCAGGCTCCAGAATTTCATAATCACGATAACCCTTCTGAAAGCAGTGCACAACTTACCCTGGCTTTATATGGTCCCACACTAACAGATGAAGATTTTTTTGCAACTGATATGTTGGTAGATATACTTGGAGGGGATGCAAATTCAAGATTATTTAAAAGTGTAAGTCAAAGAAGGGGTCTTGCTTATGGCATAGGCGCTCAATATGAAAAAGATGATAACAAGGGTTTAATTTACATTGGGGGAAGCATTCCATCTAAAAAAGCAGACGAATCTCTTGATGCAATTTTTGAGGAAATGGCAAAACTAAGAACAGACTTAGTTTTACAAGATGTATTAGAGAGGTTGAAAAGAGGTACAAGATATCATCTAGCTAAAACATTTGAAACAAATGCGGGTCATATTAGCGCAATAGATCTTAGAAGAGACAAAGGAATCACTCCGGATTATGTTCTTAAACAGATGGGAAGAGTAACTCCAGAAAATGTTAGAGAAGCTGCAATAAAGTATCTTTCACAAGATAGAAATGGAAACTATGTCCTTCTATTAAGAGATCCTTTAAAGAAAGAATAAATGGGGTTTTTTGAGACCCTCATGGAACCAGAGAAAGAAGAGAATTCATTTATTGACTCTTTCATCTCTAGATATTCAAATCCCTCTTTAACTTTTATGCCCCAACCGGGATTCGAACCCGGGTTTCGGCCGCGAAAGGGCCGCGTCCTTGACCACTAGACTATTAGGGCGACGGAGTTATTTGAAAAAGATACCTTTTAAACATTATTAACTGATGTTAATGGGCTTAAAAATTGTATTAGAAACAATTTTTAAACGTTTTTACACTTCATTGAGTCGTAGTAAAATTTGTATCCAAAAACATAAAAACTCTCATTCACCTCAAGTTTTATATCTGGCGCACAAAAGGGCCAAAATCCATGGTTGCAGGACATGCTGTTGCAGGCTTTTTTAAAAAATGGTTTTGCCCTAAAAAATGGTAATAAGTCATGGGAGATTACTGAGTTACAGTATCTTGGTTTGACCGATGATCTTGCTAAAGGGTTTCTTTCTTTTTCATCTACTCCTATGTATCGAAAGCAGTTCTTTGAACTTGAGATAGACATGATAAGGAAACAGGCATCAGTCATTGCAGGAGAAATAGGTTCTGAAGATTTTAATCTTATAGATATTTATTGTGGAGATGGGTTAAAAGCTGTTGAGTTTATCAAAGAGTTTAATTCTAAAAATAATGGTGCTGTTAATATAAGATATTGTCCTTTAAATTCCTCGCAGTATTTACTTGACTTGGCGGTTTCTAATGTAAAAAAAGCTGGTATTCCTAATGTTCACGATTATCAACCTTATCTTTCTTCAGGGGACGGAAGAGCCCTAAGAGAGATTGGAGATAATTTGAAATCAGGAGTCTATAAAAAAAATGTGGTGATTATTTTGGGAGGTGTTATTGCATGTTTTGATATTAATGAATATCTGTTTGAAATTAATAGGGATTTGAATAAGGGGGATGTTTTGGTGATTGGAAATGGGGTTCGTGTTGGTGAAAGATTAGTTGATATTCACAAGTATAAGCATCCTTCATTTCATGAGTGGTTTAAACATTTAATGTTGCATTTAGGATTTGATAAAAAGGATATAGAGTTTGATGCAAGATTTGGGAATTCTAGAGTAGAGTTTCTTTATAGGATTAAAAAGGAAATGGTTAAAAAAGTTGGGGATAAAAGTATTGTTTTTAAGCCAGGGGATGAATTTGTTATTGCTACACTTTACAAGTATTATGCTGAAGAGTTTGACAAGTTTTGCAAGATGTATTTTGAGAATCCTAAAATATTTATGGATAAGGACCAAGAGTATGCTCTTGTTGTTTGCAAGAAATAAATTTATTCTTTTCAATGCGATGAGCCCACCAGGTACTCGCTAACTGATGTTATCGGTAACTTCAACTTTTTTACCGTTCAAGTTGAAGTAGAGCCAAAGACATAATTAATTGAACAGAGTGTATGTCTTTGTCGTGATAGTAAAGGCACAAACTTGTTCAAATTTCAGTGTCCTTTACCATATTTGAAAAATCCTGGTGAATATCATCTTTGATGATATATGAGCCTACCAGGTGCTCATAGTTCTGAAGAACTCTGGCAACTTTAATTCTTACTAAACGAA
>JBBSYC010000006.1:0-47408 GCA_038045445.1 Nanobdellota archaeon | reverse complement strand
TGAGTACACGAAATTATAGGGTTAGTACCCCATGCAAGAATATTAGGATACTACATCAGTCAAAAGCAATTAAGCTACCAAAATCCAAGCCAAAACCACATCTGCAAAAATAAAAGAGAAAAAGATTATTTTCTCAAGACTTCCCCCATTTCTAACGCTTCCCTTTGCAACATGTCTCAATGGCCAAAAAGGATAAATTCCCTCGACGGTCCATGAATCAGCTATTAGATGAGTCCCATAAGCTAAAAAAAATGGAAAAGCAACTGTAGGAAAAAACCATGCCAATAAAAGAGTGATAATTAAACAAAAAGTAAAACTATGAAGAAGACCCCTCTTCCTAGAATTCTCTTTTCCAATCTTCATAAAAAATCTAAATGAAAAAAATCTATCTAAATTAGGGAGAAGAGTTGCAACAGCAAAAACAAAAATGTAGGTCCAAACATGCACGACCTTAGAAACAAAAAAAAGCATGAAAAACAGCCCTATTGCAATATGTGTTCTGTTAAGCATAAACAAAAATAGCTTGGTTAAATTTTAAACCTTCTGTTCCAAATCTTTTACAAGTTCTTCTATTGAAAAGTCTTCTACTCCTCTAACAGAGAACTCCAAACTATTGCTAAAAGAATTCATCCTGAAATTTCCAGTAAATATCTTCTCATCTCCCAGTATCTCTGCACGCTTCAAATTCAAAGAATCAAGAGAAAATAGTTCTTCATCTGAAACTGAAAGAAGTCTCTTTATATTTTCTCCAAAAAGAACAGATCTCATCGTAGACGTACCATCATCTAAAACAACATTTAACAAAACTCCCTTTTCTCCCTGATTCTTTTTGGAATCAAAAAATCTTGGTTCAAAGGTCTGAACAATAAAGGCACGAACACTTACCAAATCTCCTTCTTTGGCGTTAGAAAAATCCCCTTGTACTAATGCAGCAGTTTCTTTAACTTCATCAAATTTTTGCTCACTAGACTTTATATCAGAAAAAGAAGACAAATGCAATTCCCCATTTTTTACACTAGCTCCTCTTATTTCAACCACTGTCCCCTGATTCAATGCTCCAGATTCAATCAAGGAAACATGATTAGAATCCCACAAAACAACGCGAACATTAGAAGTTTCATCCCCCAGTGTGAAACTTGCAAATTTCCCAGAACGACCATTCTTAGAAAACTCTTTTACTGGAAAAACACGAGTTATCTTTCCAACAACATTTGTTCTTCTCAATCCATTTGTGAGTTCTTTAATCTTAAGCACTTCATTTTCAAAACTAATCCCGAGTTCCGCGGCAACTATTTGGGCAGCACCCTCTCTTGATATAAGTCCAGAAAGTTTAGATTTCTTTGCATCAACCTTTTTACCAATTTCTTCTAAAGAAAGTCCAGAGTGACGAGAAATCTTCTCGGCAAGATTTGTATAAGCATCCATCAAGACACAATAAATCTTAGGTTTAAAAGAATAACGCTAATCCACAACTAGTATTTAGAAAATCCTAAACCTTTTTTACAAAATTCTCAAAAAAGAGACATTTAAATATAATAAAATTCTACAAAAAGCATGGGAATAACCGAACTTCTTAGAAGGGGTGTAGCCCCTTTAGCAGTAGCATCTTCTTTAGCATTCGGAAGCTGTACCTATCATCATCCAAAAACTCCTGGAGAAAGAATTAGAGATCAATTACAACAAGCAAGAGTTTCAGATCCAGAAAAAGAAGAAATTCTAATTTTATATGACCGTTGGCCCTATGGAGCTCCAGGACCTTCTGAAAGACCAGACAAACCAACTCTAGAAGTTCTTGCAAGAGAACTCCAAGATGCAAAAAATAATGGAAGATATGAACAAGCAAACTCAATAAGTTCTGCAATAATTCTTGCAGGTATATGTGACGGTCAGGTAGATTATCGCATAGGAGGACTAACTAGAAGAATGGAATCTGGCGCACTTCAAATGGAACAACCTCTTACGCGCGATGATAGAACATATCGTTTAGCTCCAGCAAGTGCAATAGTTTATTGTTTATCTAGTGTAAATATTTCACAAGTCATAGATGTAAGAAACACTTACGAATCAATTCATAGAGTAAAACCTCCAATCTTTAAATTTAACCCAAATAAAAGTCAAAAACTAGAAAGGATATTTGAATAATAAAATGAATAAGAAACTACTCTTTATTTTCTTAATAAATTTCTTCTTAATTTTAACTCAAGTTTCTGCAAACAGCGGAGAAGTATGTAAAATAATCCCTTTAATATCTAGTGGAAACAATCAGCAGGGCACTTATGATGTTAGAGTGAATAGTCCAATTTTAATAAGTTCTCGAGAAGCAGGCAATCCTGATAATGCTTGTGGAGCTGCAGTATTTAGTGGTGCAATGGTTAGAAGTTCAATTTTAGGCTTAAACGGCCAGCCATTAACAAGAGCCGAAATAATAAACATGTGTTCAAACGCAGGACATATATCAACAGGTGGAGCAGGAACATTCGATGAATATCTTGCAATGCTCATAACAGAATTAAACAAAGACCTCATAAATTATTATCAAATAACTATTATGAGATCTAATAATTTCACAGATGCTCCAATAATAATTCGACCAGAACCACAAACAAGTTATAGAGGAGATAATGTTAGAATAAAGTTATATCGACCATATAACTTCAAACCTTCAGACATAGTCGAAGGAATGAGAAAAGTCAATGTTGCATCTGGAGGAATAGTTTTAGGTGGAGTACATTACAATGAAAGCAATGTAGATTTATCAGCACACATGGTTCAACCAATAGGAATAGAATCTGCAGGTCATTTATTTGAAGGAAGTAGAAGATATTATTTTCAAGAATACGACCCTTATCTTGCATTAACGATGGACAAAGAAATTGGCAAAGACTCTATCGGAAGGTGGTACTCAAATTTCTGGGATTATGTTGGTGGAACCAAAATGTGGTTCCATTTAGAAGAATTTCTTTACGTAGAAAAACTTGGAAGATATAGTCCTTCATTAAATTGGACGGGAAATCGCTCTGGAGGTTCGGGAGGCTCATCTATCCCAAGACCTTCAACAGGTTCCAGAATTCTCCCTCCTCCTCAACAATCACCTGCTCCAGCTCCAATAACAGGTCCCACAACACCAACATCATGCGGAACAAGAGACTTGATAACAAACACGTGTAACGTTAACAGAGCCTGTCCTCAAAATCAATATTGTAGTTTTGAGACAGCATGCACTTGCAAAGCTTCTATCTGTGGAGACAGGATAAAAGATCCAGGAGAACAATGTGACGATGGAAACAGAAATGATAACGATGGATGTTCGGCACAGTGTAAAACTGAATTAATGTGTGGCTCAAGATGGATGCTTAAAGATATAATGGAATGCTCTCCTCCAGGTACGGGGTGTCTAAGCCTAATATCATTAAGTGTAGGAATCTGCAGTGATACTTGTCAATGTAATCCTATTCCCCTTATAATAAGATAAATCCTTATCAAAGCACATATTTAAAAAAGGTCTTTCACGTAAAAAAACATGGCAAACACCGCAATAGCAATCGTAAGAATTATGCCCCAATCTCCCGAATCAAATCTTGAAAAAATAAAAGAAAGCATAAGAGAAAAAATGGAAAAAGAGGGTGGAAAAAGCATAACTTTTGAAGAGAAGCCCTTGGCGTTTGGTCTAAAAGCAATAATCTTAAAAATGGCTTTCCCAGAAGAAAAAGGAACAGATTTTATAGAAGAAATAATCTCAAAAATCCCTGAAGTCTCATCAATATCAATAGAGGATTATAGAAGAGCTTTTGGCTAAAATGGCATTGACAAAAGAACAAATTTCTCAATTAAAGAAACAGCTATTAGAACAAGTAAAGAGCTTACCAAATGACCAAAAAGCAGAAGCAGAAGCACAGATAGAAAACTTATCTGATGAAGCAATAGAACAAATGCTCCAAAATCAAAAGGAAGCTCATGTAAAAATATTTAGAGAGATAGTATCTGGAAAAATTCCAAGTAAAAAAATAGATGAAAGTTCAGAAGCAGTAGCGGTCTTAGAAATAAAACCCATCTCTAAAGGCCATACAATAATAATTCCAAAAAATAAAATAGAAGATGAAAACAAAATTCCCGAAACAATATTAAAGTTTGCAGAAATAATAGGAAGCAAAATATCAAAAAAACTTGACTCTAAAAAAATAAAAATGATTCCAGAATTAAAGTTTGGTGAAGCAATAATAAATCTAATTCCTTTATATGACGAAGACCTCTCTCTTGAAAGCGCAAGGTCAAACCCCTCCGAACAAGACCTTCAACAAATTCTTGAAAAAATAAACAAAAAAGACGAACCAGAAGTAAAAGAAATTAAAGAAGAAAAAAAAGAATTAAAAAAATTCCCAAAAAGAATACCTTAAAGCAATAAAAAATAAAATTAAAGCAAAAGCAAAAGCCGGGGCAAATGGAACACCATATTTTATAAGAACCTTCTTTCCAGACTTCCTCAGTAATAATATCTCCTTAAATGACAAACCCTGAAAATTATTCTTAATTATAACCTTTCCAACCTTAACATTTTTTTCAAGCCAGTCTCCCTCTGTAAGTTTAATCGGATGCACCAGCCTCACCATGCATGAAGATTCAATAGCTCTTACGTAGGCAAAAAGCAATGGAGATAAAAATATAAAAACTGCCAAAGAAAATAAAACTAATTCTTCAGATTTCAAGTATATCAAAAGCCCTAAAATAAAAGAGGCTACAAAATAGCTTTTTCTTTTAAGAATGTTATTAAAAAAAGATTTCTTAAAGCTTCTAAGATTTTTAGGTATTGTAAAAAAACTGTAAATTAAAGTATATATTACTCCAGAAGTAAAGAGAAATATTATAAATCCAAATCCATAATATGCGTAATCAAAAACAGATTCGTAAGGAAATATTCCCCCTAATCCAAAAAGAAGTTTAGCATCTCCACCTGCAAAAACCCTTAGGTAATAAAAAAGATACCCCAAACCCGTAAAAAAAAGCACCCCGGTTAATCCGTAAATAAAAAACATGAAATTATTAGATTGTAAAGAAAAAAAAGCCCTATAAAAAAGAACGAAAGCAATAAGCGAAAAAGTAAGCCAGTTAGCTATCTCTCTTGTTTTTACATCTTGTATTACTGCAAAAATTACCCACGTAAGGGCAATACCATATAAAAAAAGATACTCTTGCATATAATAGAAAAAGAGACATCTTTATTAATATTAGTCTCCAACAATTAAAATGAGAAAAGAGGGAATACACCGCTATCTTCCAATAATTATTTTATCTGTTCTGGTTACAATATCCCTTCTTATAATAAAAAGTTATGTTGTTGCAATAATTAGTGCATTTATTATAACCTATCTCATATATCCAATTCACAAAAAGTTAGAAAAGAAAATGCCCTCAAATGTGGCTGCAGGAATAACTCTTGCAAGCATAGTTATTATAATCCTATTGCCACTCACCCTTGTAATTAAGGAAATTGTATCTCAGATATATGGAGCAATACAAAGCGGAAAAGTTTTATGGGTAATTGAAAAAATAGAAAGCTTTGGTCCAATAGCAAGTTACAATCTCAATTTATCTGATTTAACAAACAACTTCTTAAGTATAGGAGTTAAAACCCTTTCAGGAATAACCCTTTCAGTAACAGCTTCGTTAGTTTCATTTTTTGTAATGATATTTGTATCCTATTATCTTATTCTAAATTGGCCAACACTAAAAATTAAAGTAAAGAATTACATACCTTTCAATAACAAAGAAAAAATAATTAGAGATATAGCAGATATTACTAAAAAAATAGTTAGGGGAACACTACTTCTTGCATTAATTGAATCTTTAGTAGCGGGAATAGGATTCAGACTTGCAGGGATAGATTCTTACCTAATTTTGGCAGTACTCATAGGTTTGTTCGCATTTATACCAGGAGGTCCTGCAATAGTATGGGTTCCAACATTAATAATAAAAATGATTCAAGGAGATTATCTTTCTTCGATAATCATTCTTATATTTGGTCTTTTCATATCTGTATATTTAGACACAATACTAAGAACAAAAATAGCGGGAAAGGAATCCAGAATACACCCCGCAATAATGCTTTTGGGAGTAATGGGCGGAACACCCCTTCTAGGATTAGCTGGAATCATTGTAGGTCCCTTATTGTTAAGCTATACTCTTGAGATACTTGAAGAAATCCTCAAGGAACACTAACCTTATCGCCTCTTGTCCTAAATTGTCCGCCACGTTTGTATTTATTATACCCGCGTTGCTTGCGTTTATCATTCTTGCTCTTACGTTTGCCAGCAAAACCATAATCATCAGACATGTAAAAACAAAACAAATACAATATAAAAATCTAATTGCAAGAAACTTTTGTGCAATCAATTTCGCAACCAACATTCAAAGTAGCATTATTGCATAAGATAGCATTCTTATTCAATTCTATATTATCACAACAGAAAGCAATTTCATTTCCAGACCTACAAACAAGTTCGCAAGCCTGTCTCGTTGCTTCCAAAGATTGTGTTCTCAAAATGGGATCCGTACCTTCCTTAAAAAAACCAAACCCATTTTTCACAAAAAATATAAGCCCTATTAAAACAGCAACACCAATTATTATCAAAATAACTGTAGTTATCGCAATATCAAAACCCTTGCTATTCATCTTAAGAACAAAAGCCTCCTCCGTTATTAAAGGTAGCGTCACAATTATTTCCTAATTCGTAACAAACAGCACTAAACCCACATCTACAAGGAACCTCTCCATTTACAATGTGATAAGCATCAAAGGTACAGAATCTTAATGTCTGTCCAGCCTCTCCTCCACTTACCCCTGAACCAGAAGCTCCAGCACCCCCGCCACTAGAACCACCTCCAGAACTCCCTCCAGAAGTCGAAGAGCCTACCTCAAAAAAAGAACCATTCCCTAAAGGCACTGCTAAACCTCCATCAGAATCCTCTGAAGATTTGAAACCGGCATTCTCAAGCAAGTTCTCCAATCCAGAATTATAAGAATCTCCAAAAAAAGCAAGATATATAATCAAAGCAAAAACAACAATTAAAAATATCAAAAAAATTCTAAAAACTAACTTCTGATTCCAAACCATTTAATTATTTGGGCGCAATAGGAGGGCCCTGTGGCTGATTACTCGAATCTGTTGTTCCCTTAATTATATCCTCGCAAGTTCTATCACTAATTTTTACATTAGACCACTTAGACTTAGAAACAAGATTTTTACAAGCATTACTTTCAGCATCCCTCAAGTCAGGACAATTCAATGACTTAACACCCTTTTCAGTAAGAACACTTGAAATTCTACCATCTACACAATTAACCAACTCATCGTCACCATCAAATTCTACAAGATTATATTTACAAAAGTCAATACTTAAATCACCTCGAGCATATAAAACACAAGCCTCTGCAAGAGTCTGTAATTCACTTGGCCCCCTATCAAAAAGTCCAAAAAAGAAATCAAAACCCTTAGTAAATCCAATAATAAGCATAACCAAAACAACAAGTCCCAAAACTATCAATATTATTGTAGATATAGTAACATCTCCCTTTCTTTTCAGACCAATCACCATCACAAATAATAATAAAAGTTCTTTATAAACTTTCCTTCATAAAGAAAGTTTATGCATGTTGATGTCAATCAACTTTGTATAAATCTTCCAGCAAACAAGACAAAAACAAAATAAGAATTAGCATTACCCCTAATCTAAAAAAAGAGACACCATTATAAAGAGACAAAAACTTTAAATACATAGAGATTAACAAAAAATCATGAGCGAAGAAACCATAGACGAACAAGCCCAAAGACCTTACAAAAGTAAACTCTTGAAGATGGTACCCACAGCAGTGGGAATAACCATGGGAACAGGATTAGCAAGTTTAACTCTAACAGCTCCTGAAATCGTACCTTATGTGACTCCTGGTGCCGTGGTTGGTACTGTTCTTGGTGCTGTTGTTAATTCTAATACTCTTGAACGTGTTAGACGTGTTAGAATTTACAGTACTGATGCTACTAAGGAGGATGTTGCGGGTGTTTTTATTGCAACTTTTCTTGGTGGCATTGGAGGCGTCGTTACTGGCATAAGTGCTAGTTTTGTTTCTACTAGTGCCTTTACTGGTCCCCTTGCCAGCCTTGTTGGCCTTACTACGGGTGCCGTTTTTGCCGGAGCTACTGCCGGAGTTAGTGTTGGGAGTAAGGACGAAGTTAGTTACAGAAATAGAACCACTGAATATTTAGGGGCAGCATTACTAACATATTCCGCCATGCTCGCAGGAAGTTACCTCAAGCCAGACACTGAAATAGAAGCCGTAAGACAATTTCAAACAGAAAATGACAGAGGAGTTGTAATAACTCTCGGAAGAGAAGAAATACCTTACATTGAGAGAGAAGGCCTTTTTATCAAATTTGATAATGAAAGAAACGAAAATCTCAAAGAAATAGAAAGACAAAGTGGAGAAACACAAAATAAAGAAAGAGAAAACTGGAATAAAAGACGTGAAGAAATAATGAAACCAACTGAGAAAAAGTAAAAAACTAATCTACCTTAATATCTAAAACTTTAGAATCATCAAACAACACAGTTAAAGAATAAGAATATTTCACCCCATTATACTCAACATTACTGCTTTCAAAAACATCTTTAACATTAATAATATATTTATCTCCATCCTTAAACAGAGAATATTCTCCAAGAGCTATTTTTGCATACATATTAGTATTCAATTCAGAACCCCTTTTTTCATCTGCAAGTTTTTTAAAACTTAAGTTAAAAGAATCTTCAAAGTCATTCTTATCAGCGACCAACAAAGATTCGGTGACAGACTTATTAACCCAATTTAATATATTTTCATGCCCTGCATAAGATTCTCCAATCAAAGCTCTTATTTGTGCCTTTGTTTTATCTACTTCGGAACTAAAACCATACATCACTATCAAAGCATTGACAATCAAAACCAAAAATAGAAACGGCATCAAAGCAGTCCCTATATGTCCTTTTCGATTCATAAATCTCTCCTCACAAGAATCTGTATTTTTTTAAGGTCGCATCTGTAAGAGTCATAAGAATCATAATCTCCCTCTGGAAATTCAATATTAAAGTCAGAAACACTTACTTTAGTACCTTCTTTTTCAATAATGAGTCTATCAAAGGCATTATATTTGGCATGTATCTTATAACCTTCTCCTATTGAAAAAGCACCATAGCCATTAACTAAAACAAAAGAATAACCCGGATATTCCTTCATAAAATGATTAGACAAAGCATCTTTTAATTTATAATCCAAAACATAAAATTTGCCATCTGAGCAACCCATAGATATTACTTGTCCAACGGAAACCAATTTGCCATCAAGAGCCATATAACTGCTATGAAAGTCATATGCGAAATTATCCTTAGAATTATTTACTGAAATTGAGGCAGATATCGAAACAAAAAGAATCATTAGTATAAAAACAATAATCATTGCAAACGGAGTCGTTAATGTCTGCCCTAAAATAGTTTCTCCCTTTCTCATGCAGATACCCTCCTTGAATTCTGACTGCTTCCAACTAAAATATAATTTCCAGAACCATATTCAAAACTTGCGCATAATGGGAGTTCAAGATGGTCAAATCTGGCATTCAAGCCACATCCAACTCTAAAATTATCAACCCCAAAAGAAAACTCACTTCCAGAAGAATCCTTTAAATAAATAATATGCTCCCCATCATTCAAAATATCCTTGTTCAAGACACATTTTTCAACAAGAGATTCTTCATTCAAACCTTCAAAAGTAATCTTCCCAGAGTCAAAACAATCCTTCACCTTATTAAGCAAAACTCTTGATTCTGTATATCTCGAATCATAACCTTCTCTAAAAAACGAGACAAATCCTCCATAAATTCCCACGACAATCATCAAAATTATAATAAAAAAAGAACCCATATAAAGGATGGAACTTGCCGTGGCATCACCTCTTCTGTAAATCATTTCTGCTTCTCCACTATCTTGAAAATAAATTGTGTAGTTCCAATATTTCCAGAAGGATTTTCAACAGGCAAATAAACAATATCTACATCATTAAAAAAACCAAAACTCGTGCCAGCACCAATTCTAGAACTTACAACAACTTTATTTAGAACATTATCAACATCTATAATCTCTTTTACAGGTTTTCCATTCTTGAAAGCTATTGAAGCAAGTTTAGTTACATCCAATTTAAATTCCATTCCGGGCCCTGCATTATTTATCAAGTTTACAATCTCCTTGACATAAAAATCCTCATAAAAAGCACTTCCTCTGTTGTAAGAATTAATAAAAATAAACAGCCCTGCAAAAATAGCCAAACTTATTACTAGATACATCAAACTATCCATTGCCATGGAAGTATCTCCCCTTTTATTCATAAAACAAAAAAACAAACGAAGAATATAAAACTAACTGCCCCTCACTTCTTTATATCTGGCAATCTCTTTTGTTCGATTAACATCTTCAATACACCTTCATATGAATAAGGACATTCAGGAATAGGTTTCCCAAGTGTAGTGTTCTTCTCATAAACAATTATAGATACAATTTTTTCCTCTTTATTTACAGTAAAAGGAATCAATTTATCATCCATTAAATAGCAGTTTCTCAATTCATTTCCTAAAAAGTCTTTAACATTATAATTTGAAGAAGCAAAAATAGAAGTATTTGTAATCACAGCAACATTTCTATCTATTTCCCTGCAATACCCAACTTCTTGACATTTAGAAGGAGACTCCTTGCAAACACACAAACAATTCTTGTCTAAACATTTCTGAGGTTTTTTAAAAACATCAATGACCTCATTATCTCTTGCAATAGGCGTATCTTTATTCCATGCAACTAAAACCCACTCATTTATCCCCCTCAATGCAAAAGTATTATTCTCTCCATCTTCAAGATTTTCTATTTTTCCACTTAGACTGTCTACAAAAGACCTCGCATTCTTCATTTCATTGCTTAAAAATATAGAACTAAGCTTCACTCCAAAGAATATCAATCCAACAACAGCAATCACCGCTAGAGCAATGGAAACAATAGCCAAACCTTTTCTAAAAAATCTCATAAGTTGCCCTCTATTCCGCCAGTACATAATCCATTAACTGTTGAAATATCCCAGTTGATAAGCTTAACAAGAGAACAACCTCTTTGCTCTCCTTCGATAGTGCTCTCAAATTTTCTACAAGTAGCAGTAGAAAGAGCTTGATTTTCCACAGTGGTAGATTCAGAATCATAAGCAAGAGAAAACGAAACAGCCCCTATTGTAGCAATCTTTGAAATTAGCTTCACCCATCCAGGCCCAGGAAGAAAGAAACTTGCCACTTTCCCTGGTCCGCTAATGGCTGCAGCTCCCCCCAAAATAGCACCATTTTGGAAAGTATCCCAAAACTGTTCAGAGCCATCTGTAGAAGGCACCTTTATCTGCGTAAAGACAATAGAAATATGGTTAGAATTGCTTGAAGCAGAAAGCCCTTTCAATTGAGCCTCAATAGATTCAGGAGAAAGTTCCTTTATTTTACTAATTTCTTCTTGATTTCCTTTAACTTGAGTTAAAAGAATATTTCTAACTTCCTTAACCTCCTCCTCACTTAATTTTTCTTTTCCAAAATATTTTGCAAGCTCACTTTCTCCTCTTTCTATGACTCCATAACCTCCAACACCCTCATCAGTAAATGCCTGCACATAAGTCTTTTCACTTCTAGGAACCTTAGAAGTAGATATAAATTCATTATAATTTATCCTCTCTGCAACATTTACCCATTTTTCATCAGAAACAATCTCGTTTGAAAAAGCAACTCTTGAACATACAAGACAAGCAGGTTTAATTTCAGGAAGCTTTAAAGAAGCCCACTCTAAGCCTTCTCCAATAAGAGCATTGGCAACATTATCCGAGTAAGATTCTTTTCCTGAAAATATGTCTAACTTTCCTTGCCCTGCCATTATCCAACAATCATACATGGCATTTGCAACTTCTCTTTGTATTTCTTCTGAAGCCTTAAGAGTGTTTGTCAAATCTATCTTCACATCTCTAACATTGTTCTCCCCAGAAAACTGTTCACAATCACCATTCTTAGAGTTTACGGCAGAACCAGAAAGCGAAAAAGTAGCCTTAGCTTTTTCAATAAAGGACTTTTTCTTTGTAATGCATATCTTTTCAGTAAAACAACTAAGAGGAACTTCTTGTTGAACAACTCCTGGCACAGTAGCCCTTGACAATATTGATAATCTGCAAACGTCTCTTTCAGTCAAATCTTTATTACCAAAAACACTCCAAAGAAAAATAACCGCTATAGCAAAACCAACAATCACAATAACTAAAGTAGCCAGTTGCGTAGAAGTAAGTTCTCCTTTTTTATTCATAATCAAACAACCAAAATGAACTTTATAACTTTAGCGCAAGCCGTATTTATTCAAAATTGAATAAATAGAAAAACCAGCAAGAATCAATAAAATTACCCATAAGATAATCTTTGTCAGCTCATCAAAAGCAAATCCTTTATTGTTCATGGAGTTCCTTGGGTAACCTTATATTTAGAATAATATTCAGTTAGAACTGTGTAGATAAACTTGTTCCGTTCATTAGCATCAAGGTTTTGAAACTCCTTTCCTTTGATAAAATCTAAATTAATAGATTTGCTCGAACCTCCTATAAAAATGCCTTGATCTTCGCGCCCACCATAATTAAACGAAATCATTTTTTTATCAAAATAACCATTACTATTAGTCAAATATTTAATAAATTCATCATAAAAATTAGAATATTCAAAATGGTTGAAATAAACCACATATTCTCCTCTTTTTAGTCTGCTGTAGCTCCATTCAAATCTTGGAATAGGAGATTCAGAATAAATTAAAGAAGCTTTCTCATCTTCATTCTCCCATCTATTTTTAGTATAAGATAATGTAATGGGAATCTTATCGTCTACAATTTTTTCATTATCTTCATAATTTTCAATTCCAGAACAGCCGTCATTGTAGTCTTCTTTCTTACCTTCATAAACAGGGTCGTTTAAATCAACAAGCAGATAACGGTCAACTTTTCTTACATTATAGTTTTTAGTTTCCTGAACCCCGTCTTTCATAAGACTCAAAGGGATAAATTTCTCGCATTTTCCCCCTTCAAGTATGCTATCTCTCCAAGTAATTAGTTTAGAAAATATAGGAGAAGATTTGTAAGAATCAAAAGATTCAAACCATAAAATATAAGACCCCCCACCCCTCTTAGAATTATCTAAACTGTTATATGGGATGTTTGCATCAAAGACGGCAAAGTTTCCATCGTAAGTAGATTTGGATCCAATGAAACCATTTTTAGTATGGGGGTCAACAATAATAAAAGAAGTGTCTTGATAAACTCTCCAATATCTCCACCCATTAATTTCTAAATTAAATTGTTCTGGCTTCCTTTTAGTATTAAAATAAAAATCCCCAAGAGCTTGTTTAACTTCATCAGGATTAAACTCGTAACTTCCCAAAGTAAATGCCCCATCGCCAGAATCTATTTTTATCATCTTTTCCCCATTATAATATTGCAAGTCTTCATTTTTTGTCAAATCTATTGCTATCATTGCATTCCCCCCTGAAGAAGTAAAGTTAAAATCTGGAATAAGTTTAATGGGAAGACTAACCTGCTTAATTTTATCTCCAAAACCATTAAAAACCATAAATAAAACAAAAAATGCAATAACAACCACAATAAGTATTCTTACATCTGCTTCCCCAATCTTTCTCATCCCCCAAACCTCCACAAATCCTTAAGATAATTAATTATTCCTTCCCCTTTTCCCTTAGAAGCAACAATCAGCAAGATTATCAAAAAAAGAGCCCCTAAAGCAATAATCCAAGGTATAAGAGTATCAAAAGTCAATTCACCTTTTTTCTTCATAAAAAACAAAGTAAAACCCATAATATAAACCTAACTCACTGAAACACTTTTTCCATAATAACTCCTCTACCCCATTCTGGATGTATTTTATCTGAAAAAACAATATATCTCCTCTTTTTATAAAATAGAACAGAAGATAATCCCGAGACAAGCCAAACACGAAAAATTCCATTTTCAAGAGCTTTTTTTTCAACAACTTCCATCAGACTACTACCTATTCCCCTCATGCGATAATCAGGGTGCACAAAAACAGCCATAACCTCATCAATACGAAGAGTGGCTGTTCCAACTATTTTTTCATTAATAACACAAACATAAATGGACTTATTTCTAAAATCAGAGCCTATTTCTTGAGGAGAATAATGATTTGCCAAAGAGTTAATTTGTTTAACATTATATTCACTATTATCTCTGTTCAAAACAGAATTTTTTATAAGTTCCGAAACTTCAGAAGCTTCCGAAGTCTTGAATTGGCGAATGATCACAAATCTAAAAAACCCAAATCCATTTTAAACCTGCCTATTAATCAAACAAACACACATTTTAATAATATGATTTAATATTACATTCAGAGGGATGATGCCGACAACAGACGAAATCTTAAAGAAATATTCAAAAAAAATAGAATCTGAAATAAATTCAGAAAATTCCAATTATAAAAATTATTCCAGAGACTACCTTCAATTCAAAGAAGACATGCTACCAGATTTGTCCAGATATAAAAAATTAAGCGATTCATTAGGAAAATTAATAAAAATAAAATTATCTCAAAAAGAAGAATCTAAAATCCAGCACCAACTTGATATATCTCATTTAGATATAAAAGCCCCTCAATCAGCAGGTTTGGCGCTTGTTGCAATGCTTTTAACTCTCTTTATAGTTCTAACAACTATAACTGGAATAAGTCTATTTGGAAATTCCTTTCCCTTAATGCTTACATTCTTGGGATTCATTTTAAGCGGATTTGTTTACTATTATGTCTATTCAATGCCTCACCGTCTTTCAAACATTTGGAGACTAAAAGCATCTTCTCAGATGATTCCTGCAATACTCTATATAGTAATCTATATGAAACACACCTCTAATTTAGAAAGAGCAGTACAATTTGCTTCAGAGCATCTTGACATCCCATTATCATTAGATTTTAAAAAAATACTTTATGATGTAGAAACCTCAAAATATCCTACCGTAAAACAATCTCTTGATTCATATTTAGAAACTTGGAGAGATTATTCTCCAGAATTTATAGAATCTTTTCATCTAATAGAATCCAGCCTTTACGAACCATCAGATTCTCAAAGAGTAAATACTTTAGAGAGGGCGCTTCAAATCATGTTAGAAGGAGTTTATGATAAAATGCTCTCGTACTCTCGAGAGATAAGGGCTCCGTTAACAAATATCTATATGCTTGGAATAATACTTCCAACTCTCGCTCTGGCACTTCTTCCCTTAGCAAGCGTAGTTATTGCAGGAGGCCTAAAATGGTATCATTTGTTTGTAATCTTCAATTTAATAATTCCTCTAGGAGTCTATTTTATGACTTCTGAAATAATGCTGAAACGTCCGGGAGGTTATGGGGAAAACTCAAACATAGAGAAAAATCCAAATTATTATAAATTCAAATCTTCAAAACCATGGATAATCTCTGGATTAATATGCGTACCTCTTTTCATACTCGGATTGATTCCATTCCTGTTTCAGAGTGATTTAATCACAAACATATTAAACATAAAAAATGATTACACTTTCAGTCAAATAGGAATTCCTTTTTTTCAAGACCAGTTCTTATTTGATTTCAAAGAAGTTGCAGGCGATTTAGTAGGACCATTCGGAATTGGAGGCATAATGCTAAGCCTATTCATCCCCCTTTCAATAGCAAGCTATTTTAGCATAGCTTACAAATTAAAAACAAAAGAGATAATAAAAGCCAGAAAAGAAACAAAGCAATTAGAAAATGAGTTCACAAGTACGTTGTTTCAATTAGGAAATAGGTTGGGAGATGGAATTCCAGCAGAGATAGTCTTTCAAAAAGTCGCAGAGTCATCTCAAGGACAAAAAACTCAAAGCTTTTTTTCACTTGTAAACCAAAACATCCAAAGAATGGGGATGTCTGTTGAAGAAGCAGTTTTCAACAATCAAAGAGGAGCCATAATTTACTACCCTTCTGCCTTGATTTCAATAAGCATGAAAATCCTCATAGAATCTGTAAAGAAAGGATTAAAGATTGCAGCAAGAGCAATGATGTCAATATCAGATTATGTAAAAAATATTCAAAAAATAAACGATCGTCTAAGAGATTTACTTGCAGAAGTCATATCAGACATGCGTTCAAACATGGTCTTCCTAGCCCCATTGTTAGCAGGAATAATTGTAAGTCTTTCTTCTATGATTGCAATTATTTTGAACAAGCTAAAAAGCTTATCGGATTTAACCTCGGGTGGAGCAGAAATAGCTGGAATAGGAAGTATAGGAAACATAGTAAATCTATTCGATATAACTAGCATAATACCTCCATACTTTGTTCAAGTATCCATAGGATTATATCTTATAGAAATAGTTTTCATACTTACTGGAACTCTTGTAACGATAGATTCTGGAAAAGATGAGCTACAAGAAAAATATGAACTTTCAAAAAACTTAAAGAGGGGGTTAACTCTTTATATCGTGGCAACAGTTATAGGAACAATAATGCTTGCAGGACTAGCCTCTATAGCATTGTCAGGTTTAGGATAAGATGAAAAAGAAACTATTATTGAACTTTGTTTACTGGATGCCTGTAGGTCATATTGTTGAAGCCTTGAAGTACACAAAAGGATTTGCAGATTCAAATAAAAGCTTAGATATCTATCTAGCCCTCAATTCTTCTACAACTACTGAATTAGCAAAATCTTGTTCTTGGATAAAGAAAGTTTACTCTGTAGATGTTGAAGATATATGGAAAAAAGGAAAAAAAGCTAATTCATTCAAAAAAATACCTAAAAAATGGGATTATATTGTTTCAGATAAGCGTTCCAAAAATTTGAGTAATTCAGGTTATGAGCGAAAAATGAGAAAATATTATGGTTTAACCAATCAATATTTATCAGCATCTTGGATAGACCATACTAAAAGTTGGTTCAATAAAGATTTACCTAGAGAGCTAAACTATAAACCAAATTCTAAAATAGAATTAAAAGTTCCAAAGAAGGCAGAAAATTACATTAAAAAATTACTTAGAAAAGATAAGTTTAGAATAGCGGTTCTTTTAGCAGGTTCTGCAAATGCAGGGGAATACCCTTCAATAGAATCTTGGATTTACATCTTAAAAGAAATTAAGAAAAAATACCCAGAAGTTAGTTTTTACATAACAGGATACAATAAACCTCAAAATGGTAGGACATCCACTAACGCCTACTCAAAAGAAGACATTGATAAATTATTTAGAGAGGTAGAAGCAATTAATTGTTACAACATAGGTTTATGGAATCAAATCGTTTTAATTAAAGAAAGCGATATATTCTTATCCCCACATACAGGGTTTGCATTTCTAGCAATGTGTGTTGGCACTCCTTGGTTAACTTTATCTGGTGGAAACTGGCCAGAATATATTTTCAACGATGTTGCATTTTATTCTGTTTTACCTAAAACAAAAGAATACCCTTTCTATGCTTCTAAAATTAAATTTAATGAATTAAGTATTGATGAAAAAAGAAGAGTTTCAAAAATGGATTCTAACGGAATCAAAGAAAGAATGAAAGATATAATTAATGGAATTAAACTTCTGACAGATAAATCATTTACTTATAAAAAATCAATAAAACAACATTTACACAACATAAATAAATCTGGAATAAACAAAAAAGCATTATTTGTCTTTGATAGCCAGAATTCTTTCTAAAGTTAAATCTTCCCTAAGCCTTCTTAACCGTATTCATCAACCAGCTTCTCCACTCTGGAAAAACTCTTTCTGAAACAGGCAAACCAACTTCTCTAGTAACTTTTTCGCTTATTCTATGAAACATATCATTACTCAAAGAATTAAATTTGCTCTCCATTAAATCAGGGGAGTTCATCTTCTTAGAAACATCTACTATTTCCTGTTTTATTTTCCCCCTAAGCAAAATATTATCCCATACTGCATCCCAATTTCCAGCCCATCCCTTGACATTTCCAGCAATTTCTTTTATAACCTCTGAGTCTCCATTCATTAAGTCTTCCGTAGGTTCAAGTTCGTCTTTCTCAACGTTATATTTTACCAAATCAACAAAACCTTTCTCTTCCTGAGGATCACGAGTCCAATGTTTCCTAACCTCTGTAATCTGAAGAACTCTTTTCTTGTAGTGTAATCCATCTGGAGTTCTTATAGGATTAGCAACGGCAATAACATCTGTAGCCTTAAAACTTGTAATAGGAACCCCTAAGTCATTAACAACTCTATCAAAAACTCCATACGGGGAAGCACCGTGAATAGTTCCCGCAACTAAATTAGCAAGAGCTCCAACTCTCATAGCCTCATAAAGAGCTCTAGCCTCTGAACTTCTAACCTCCCCAACAATTAGTGCAGAATCTCCTAAACGCAAACTTGCACGAATACCCTCTGCAGCCTCCACTTCAGTAGTAGACTCAAGCAATGCGCTTCTTACTTTCATCCTTTGGATATTATATCCAAGTCTACGCAGAGAATCAACAGGGAGTTCAAGAGTATCTTCTATTACTATTGTCCTAATAGATGGAATTACTTCGAGCATAATGCTTCCAAGAAGCGAAGTCTTTCCAGAAGACCTTGTTCCAGCTACAAGTACCGTTCTATTCCCATCAATCAAAAAACTCATAAGTCCAGCAGTAAAAGAATTAATCATTTTGTTATTAACAAATAAAGAAAGAGTCCAAGGATTCTCTCTGTGTCTCCTTAATGCATATGCAACCCCGTTAGGAGACAAAGGCCTTTGTATTGCAGCAACCCTTGCTCTTATAGTTCCGAAAAATAAATCCGTATCTAATATAGGATTAGCCTCGTCTAAAGGTCTTCCACTCTGCAGACGGAGTTTTGAAGCCCAAGAATCAGCATCTTCATAAGAGGGAAGAATATTTGTTATGCAGTCACCATATTTTTCATGCCTTACAAAAATGTAGTTCTGTCCTATAGGAGAATTAAGAAAAATGTCCTGTAATCCTTGGTCAAACAAAAGAACTTCTATTAAACCAAAACCAATAGTTTGCCTTACAAGAATCTTGGCAAGAGAATTAACTTCTCTATAATTTAAAGATATTTTTTTACTTTGAGACAATTCCAAAATCAAGTCTCTCGCAACATTGAAAAACAAAGAGCGCACTTTTTCAGAATCAACAAATTCTTCAGATTTGGGTTGATATTCTAGAAGAACATTCTTTCCAAGATTCAATAGATAGTGGTGTTCCTCGCTAAGAGAATATTCTGGAGGAGTTATATGATAAAGATATTTGGCATCTCCTTCTATTTTTAATATGGTAACCGAAATATCTTCAAATCCAGAATGAATATCATACTGGTCTATAAGTTCTGCGTTCTCTGGAACTTGTGCAACTAAACGAGTAAAGGTAAAATTTGGAAGAATATCTGGTCTAAACAATGAAGAATAAATTTTCCTATCTCCTATAGCATAAGTATCAATAACCTCAATCAACGAAGAAATCAGTTTAGTCTTAGCAAGAAGAGTTTTAAATCTTTCAAGAACTCCTATGTAATTCTCCAAATGTCCTTCTTTTAAGTTTTTTCCATGAATAGACATTTTTCTAGAAATCTCGAGATAACATGAAGCAGGATCCTGTCTGAGTAATGCAAGTAAATAACTCAATTCAGAAGTAGCAAAATCAAGATTTCCAAATAAGCTCAATTTATCTGGAGCAAGAATCCTCTCCTGTTTTAGGAGATAAGTATACAATTGAGCTACTTCAAGAAGAATTGAAACTTGCTCAAAAGGATAATTATAATTTCTCTGCTGTACTAAAATCACTCTAGAAACCTCTGGATTGTCAACCAATGCATCAACAACACGAGCCATTACTTCTCCGGAATCGGATATTGAAGGCACAATGGGAACTCCTAAATAATTAATATAAAGAATATTTTCCCCCTCTTTTCTCTGAAGTTCTGTAGAATAAACGGGAGAGTTAAGCTTAAACACCATACAAGATAAAAATTGGCCCTTGTTAAATAGTTATTGTTGCAGAAATAGGATTAAACCTCATTCCTATCTTCTATAGAGAACTTTGAGCCTTTTTGTAAGGTTTTCTATATTTTGAAAGGTAAATCAAAGTTCCTGAAATACCCAAAATAAGGAACAAAAAGGAAGCAAGGTTTGAGTCTCCATTAACAATATCTGAAACCAAATAACCCGTAAAACTTCTAAGTGAAAACATCACAGATGCAAAAAGACTCAAGACAGTTGCTACAATAATAAAATACTTTAAAAATTCCATATAAAAAAGATGATTAACCCCTTTAAATAATTTAATGTTCAATACTACCAAACAGTTTTAAACACCTTAATCTATAAATTATAGTGGATCAGGAATATATTCAATCAGAAGAACAGGGCTATAATACATTAGCAGGAAGGTTGAAAGACCTAGAAGAAAAACAGAGACTATTAAGGGATCGCATACTCTTAATAGGGAAGAACCTAGTAGAGGACAGAGAATCAATGATGAACGAAATTCAAGAAATAAAAAAAGGACTTTTCAAGACAAAAGAAGAAAATCTTAAAATACAAGAGATTCTAAGTAAAGTGGTGGAACAGTTATCAGATTCTGCAAGAAAAGAGGAGCTAATGACTTTGCAAAGACAAATAGAACTTTTCATGACTGCAAGAGGTAAGAACTAATGGGGCTTTTAGAAGAAATCCAAAGAATGAGAATGATAGGTATGCAAGATAATGAAATAATTTCTAAACTACAAGAGGAAGGAAACTCTTATAGATTGATTTCAGAAGCGATATCTCAAAGCAGAATAAAGCAAGCAGTCGAAGACCCCGACCCAGAACAATTTTCTCCTGAACAAGAAATGCAAGAAAATCAGCAACAAGAAATGCAACAATCAGTAATGCAACCTCCTCAACAGGAAACATCTCCCCCACAAGAATATTTTTCAGGATATAATCCTCAAAATCAAGCTCCTGAAAACTATCAGCAAGGATACGAATACAATCAAAGTCCATTAAGTAGCGATACAATAATGGAAATCTCTGAACAAATAGTCTCTGAAAAATTATCAGATGTAAGAAAGAAAATAGAAAAAATATCTTCATTCAAATCAGATATTGAAACAAAAACGGAAGCAATAGAAGAAAGGCTGAAAAGAATAGAAAAAATAATAGATTCATTGCAGTCTTCAGTGCTTAGAAAAGTTGGAGACTATGTAACAAATGTAGAAGATATTAAGCATGAGTTGATAGAAACACAAAAAACATTTGCAAAGGTTCTTGGTTCAAAACACAAACACCACGAAAATAAATAACCTTATTTTTTATCTACAAGTCCACCTTTTCTCACCAAAATCCATGTAACTAATGCAGCAACACCCACAAGCAAGAAGAATCCTTTAACAGAAGGAGAATAAAGCCAACTGAAAAAATTAACTAAATTAGGGTCCCCTTCAGATACTTGAGAATAAGTTGCAGAAGGTAAATAAGGTGCAAGAGTATTAGAAAAAACTTTTATTCCAGAAACCAAAAAAACGATAATTAAAAGAACAACAAAAACCCATGCAAGACCTTTACCGACAACCGCCTCATTCTTCCCCATAAAACCAACAAGAGCCAGAATCATAAATAAAGCAATTAACAAAACAGCAAACCATGGAATAATATTAACAACAAGCTGACCAACACTAGAAACCGAAACAAAAATAGAAGCAATCACCAATGAAAGAAAGATATTAAGCGATAGACTATCCCCTAAGAATTTAAGCTTATGAAGCAACGCAACCATTATCCCAAAAACGGCTAAAAAAGCTAAAATGGGAGCAAAGTAAACAAAAAAAGACAAATCTGCAGTAGCCATCATGGACCTCTTAATGCATCCACAGGAAGTTTATAAAGAGCATTTCTCTGTCCAATTTCTTCAGGCTTCTTTCTTTCAGTAAAGAACGGAGCAATGACTGCAATTATTACAACAATCCAAACGATAGAAACCCAATTCTGTTGCCACCATACCGAACCTAACCAAGCAAAACTATTAAGTGTTACGATTACAACTATAAGCCCTATAACAAGACCTCCCCAAAAGAATGTGGGCATCCAATCACTTATATTTCCATTACTCATAAAAAGTCCAGCCATAACAAGAACAACGACTATTACTGCAATGCCTATCCCCAATCCAGGCAACAGCAAAGCAAAAAAGTCAGAAACAATCTGAAGCCTCATCGCCATCAATGCTGCAGTAGCAGCAATTACAAAACTAATGCCTCTATTATCTCCAAGAACTTTAGTAGTAGTCAATATCCCAAAAATTATTGAAAAAATAAGTAAGATGGGCAAAAGAAAATCAAAAACTCCAGAAGTCTCCCATTGAGCATACAAATCATAAAGAGAAAAGAACTGCATAAACATTCCAACTCCGCTAATCATCATCTAAAAATAACAACTTTATTTAAATATGTTTCGCAAACAAAAGTCCACTATTTTTGTTCAGATTTCTCTGTGGATTTAGAACCACCAAACCAAACTATCAAGAATCCACCAATAATTATCGCGATGAACACAACATTAGTAAGTAGACTAGATCCCCCCTCATTAAGTTTGTAAGCAAGATAATCCCATGCGCCTGTAAAGACAATTCCTGCAATAACCACTGCAACAAAAGAAAGAACAATTATTATGGTCTTGAAGTTCTTATCCAGTTTAAACTCCTCATCTCCTTTGTGAAACAAAGCAACTAATATCAAGAAAACGAGAATCATCACTACTGCAACTGCAAGAAATGGAAGCAACTGATTTATAATTCCAACAGCCCTCGCAAACGTAATTGTTATCAACCCAAAAACAAGCGCAACCATTGCGTCAATCTGCTTTTTATCTTTTCCAAGAATTGAAGATTTCTGAAGAATAGCAAAAACAACAGTAAAAATTAAAATAAAAGGAAGCACAGCTTCAGAGATAATCGGACTAGATAATATTGTTTCAGCCATAACCACTAAAAAACCTCCCTTTATTTAAACTTTATTCAAAAACTATCAAAGCCAGAAGACATCATGGAACTGCCACCAGAACCCTGAACATTGCCTGAAGGAGCAGAAGTTGCGGAAGAACCAATATCAACACCCTCAGATTTAGAAGGAATTGAACTACCTGTTATCACAAAAACATCTCCTATTGCCTTAACAAACTGATGAGGGATTATAACTCCTCTAGCGCCCCCAAGAGAATTTATAAAACTACCACTCACACGAATCTTCCAACCATCTACTTTATTATCCATCAAATTAACGTCTTCCACTTGACCAAAATACTCACCTTCTGCAGTGTATACATGTTTGTTCAAAACCTCTGAAACTTTCTTTATTTTAAGCATGGAAGAAAATAATTAAAAGCCTATTTATACTTTACGATAAATAAAAAGACATATCCGAGAACACAGTTAGAACAAATAAGTTTATATTTCAAGAGAATTTCCTAAAAACGTGATAAAAGAAAAAGAGATAGCTCAAATAGTGATTGCCATAATTGCACTTGGCTTTGTCTCTGGCTTTGTAAATCTTGTAAGAGGAGAATTCGAAGGATTTTCAATAATCGTGGGTTTTTCCGCAATAATTATTGGAATAAACATTGTTGCAAAGAAAATGATGGCATCAAGATTAGACGCAGATGTAGAACATGAAATTTGGAAAATCAACAGGTTTGGATTAAGACCTAAAGATCATTTCAAAAAAGATTTGATGGCTGGAGTAATAATTCCGATTTTTGTAGCCATAATAACCTTAGGCTCAATAAAACTAATGACTATAATGACTTACGAAACAAGAGCACTAAAAAGAAGAGCTACAAAAAAGTTTGGACCCTATAGTTTTACAGAAATGACGGATTATCACAATGCCCTCGTTGGAGCAGCAGGAATAATTTCGGCACTGCTAATAACTTTCGTAACCTATTGGTTCCCAGGGGAGCTTTTTAGCATAATGGCAAAAATGGCTACATTCTATGCATTCTTCAATTTAATTCCATTTTCTAAACTCGATGGGTCACAAATATATTTTGGATCAAGAGTCCTTTGGTCAGTTCTGGCAATAATCACTCTAATCTTCACAATATATGCTCTTCTTTTAATATAATAATGGATGAATTAAGAGATATCTCTCCTAGAGAATATCAAAAATCTATAGTAAAAACTGCTAGAGACTATAACACATTAGTAATTCTTCCAACAGGAATAGGTAAGACCCTTATTGCACTAATGCTCTCCATAGAAAGGATAAAAAAATTTCCAGGCAAAAAAGTCTTGATTTTAGCTCCAACAAAGCCATTAGTAGAACAACACTTAGAATCATTTAACAAACAGTTACCGGAGTTATTTGCGGAAACAAATATATTTACAGGAGCTGTGAACCCCCATAATCGAAAACGCATCTGGAGATCAGCAGAAATTATATTTTCAACACCCCAATGCGTCGCTAATGATATAAAAAACAATCTTTATGGACTTGAAGATGTATCCCTCTTAGTCATAGACGAAGCACATAGATGTTTAAAAAATTATGATTATACTTTCATCGCCAACACATATAAAAATCAGGCAACAAATCAAAGAATACTCGGGTTAACTGCATCTCCGGGTTCTGAAAAAAACAAAGTTCATGAAATCTGCAAAAATTTAGACATAGATAAACTAGAAGTTAGAACAAGGGACTCTGAAGACGTGAAACCCTACCTTCAAGAATTAGAGTTTAAAAAACAAGAAGTACCATTTCCAAAAGAATTCATAGAGATTAGAGTATTGCTTAAAAGGATTTATGATTCTAAAATAGAACAACTAAAAAACAGAAATCTTCTCTTTGAACCAGCAAATAAAATAACATTATTAAAACTACAATCAAAGTTGTCCTCACAAGTATCTCCAGGAAATTTTAATATAATGGTTGGAATGTCTCTGTGTGCACAGGCAATAAAAATTTCTCATGCGATTGAATTATTAGAAACACAGACACTCTCTGGACTAAACGAATATCTCAAAAATTTAGAAAAACAAGCAAAGGAGAAAAAAAGCAAAGGGGTTCAAACGTTAGTAAACTCTCCAGAATTCAAAGCTACAACTTTATCTTTAAGCAGGCTAATTGAAAAAAAGGTAGAACACCCAAAAGTAGAAGAATTAAAAGTTTTAATTGAAGATGAAATAAAGAATAATGAAAAAGCTAAAATAATTATATTCACCCAATTCAGAGAAACTGCTAATACGATAGTTAATAGATTAAATGAAATAGAAAAAATAAATGCAAAGACTTTTGTAGGACAAGCCAAAAAGCAAAGCTCATCTGGAAGTTCAGGCTTATCTCAAAAAGAGCAAAGAGAGGTAATTGAAAAATTTAAGTCTGGAAATATCAACGTGCTATGCGCAACATCTATAGGTGAAGAAGGTCTTGACATCCCTGAAGTGAATGCAGTTTATTTTTACGAACCAATACCCTCTGAAATAAGAAAAATTCAGCGTGCGGGCAGAACTGCAAGGCTAAGCAAAGGAAAATTAGTAATCTTAATTACAAAGGGAACAAGAGACGAAATTTATCATTATGCATCTATAGCAAAAGAGAAAAAAATGAGAAGAACAATAGAGTCGGTAAAAGAAGATTTGAAAGACAAAAACAAAACTCTTAATAATTTTAAATAAAATGCCATTCTTTAACATATTCTCAAAAGAAAAAATAAAAGAAAAAGAGATAAGAATAATTGCAGATAATCGAGAAAAAAATGCTCTTGTAGCCAGTTATCTGATGGAACAAGGCATAAAAATAGAATTCAAGCAACTTGAAATAGGAGACTATATAGTTAACAATATTGCAATAGAAAGAAAAACTAAATCCGACCTTGTTAACTCAATAATAGACAAAAGAATATTCTCTCAATTAGATAATTTGAAACAGTATGAGAATCATATCATCTTACTAGAAGAAGATAATAAAAAAACAAATATGTCTGAAAACGCAATAAGAGGTTTTATTCTAAGCGTTGCACTAAAATTTAAGACCCCTATAATTTATTCTAGCAACGAAAAAGACACTGCAGAGTATATCCGATTGCTCGCAAACAAAAAAAAGAAAAAAGAAAACTCTATAAGGTCCTTAAAAAACAAAATTTCAAAAGATGAGCAGATTCAATTTATTTTAGAAGGATTCCCAAACATAGGTCCAGTAAAAGCAAAATTGCTCATAGAAAAATTCAAGACAATAAAAAATATTGCAAATGCCTCAAGAGAAGAACTAAATGAAGTAATTGGAAAAAACTCTGAAGAGATATACCACTTGTTTAATCAAGAACTTCAACCTTAAAAGCTCTTATTCTCAAATCATCCGGAAAACGCTCAACAATACCTGAAACAAGGACATTTAAACCAGCATAATCTTTAGTGCATTCACAATAAACAAGAATATCATTTTCTTCTATAATTAATAATTTTCCATTGCCGAATTTTCTCTCTGAATCAACAATTCCTGAGATATAAACCATACTTCCAATTTCCATACCATCTAATTTATCAACACTCACAGGACCCCTAAACAAAAAACCAACTAAAAATCCCAAACCTAAAATCCCTATAATAAATGCGTATTTTCTCATAAATTAATCCATCCAAATCTTTAAATTAACCTTTCTATATTCAAGAATATGAATGTAGAAAAAAAACTAGAATTAATTAAAAGAAATACTGAAGAGATACTAGGAGAAGATGAGTTAAGAAAATTGCTTGAATCCGGAGAAAAACTAAAACATTATATTGGATTTGAAATCTCTGGAAAACCTCATCTTGGTCATGGATTAGTCTGTATGTCTAAAGTAAAGGATTTCTATGACGCAGGCATAGATGTTTCAATATTTTTAGCAGATTGGCATTCATGGATAAATAATAAGTTAGGGGGGAATATGGATACCATCCAAAAAGTAGGAGTTCCATTTTTTAAAGAAGCCTTAATCGCGGCGTATAAATGTGTGGGGGGGAATCCAAAAGACCTAAATTTTGTCCTCGGAAGTGAATTATACCACAACAATGATAAATATTGGGAAACAGTTGTAGACATCTCGAAAAATACAAATCTCTCAAGAATCCAAAGAAGCATAACCATTGCAGGAAGAAAAGAGGGAGAAGCGGTTAACTTTGCGCTAATGCTCTATCCAGTTATGCAAGTAGCAGATATATTTTCCCAAAAAATAAATATAGCTCATGCGGGAAATGATCAAAGAAAAGCGCAAGTCATAGCTCGAGAGGTCGCACTACATTTAAAAGAGCCATTTAAAGACAAAAAAAATAACCCTATAAAACCAATAGCAGTGCATGGACACCTTATTCTAGGATTGCAAAAACCTCCTATTTGGCCCGTTCAAAAAGAAAAATTGCAAGATTTATGGAGTCAAATGAAAATGTCTAAATCCATTCCAACCTCTGCAATTTATATGACCGATTCTGAAGATGAAGTAAAGAAAAGAATTAACGAAGCCTTTTGTCCAGAAGGAGAAATTGAGTTTAATCCCCTTATAGACTGGGCAAAATATATCATATTTGTGAGCGATAAATCTAAACTAGAAATAAAGAGGCCAGAAAAATTTGGAGGAAACAGAATTTACGAATCTTTTAAAGAATTAGAAAAAGACTTCATTGAAGGAAAACTTCACCCAATGGATTTAAAATCTGCAATGGTTGAAAAAATAAACGAAATTCTAGAACCTGCAAGAAAGCATTTTGCCCAACCAAAAATAAAAAAAATGAAAGAAGATATGGACAATTTGTTAATTACGCGGTAGAAGAAATTATAAAACCCATACGAGAAAAAATAAAATAGAGCATTAGTTGTTGTAATAAAAAAGTTTAAATACTAAACAGTACAATCTCTAAGCATGCAGAAAAAGAATTTGGTGATTATTGGATTTATTCTTCTATCTATTTTATTTACATGGCTAGTAATAGCAGCATCCGCAGGAGATGGTATGAGAATAGTCTCTCCGGCGGGAGGAACAAGAGTTCAGTGGTTAAATGGTACAATAATCTTCAATGCGACTTTCATAAACGGAACAGATATCAGCGGAGGTCTTTCAGCAACTCCTTTGTTTAATGGATCTTTCTTATTTAATATTAGTGGGATATTATTACAAGTAGCTAATGTTACAAATGGTTGCACACAAATAGGTACTACTGGAACATTCGCATGCACATCCAATGTAACTAATCTAACTGTTGCAGAAGGAAACTACACTTTAACGTTTAACATAACCAACGGAAGTGGTTCTACATCTGCAATGATAAACTTTACAGGAAATCTTAGCCAATCAATAGTAATAGACCATAGCGCACCGATAGTTGGAGCTTCAAATGTATCCGCACCATTTTCCTCATGGTCAAATATTTCCGGAGCAACTGGAGGAAACTTCACATTTAATGTCAGCATAGGAGACGCAGTTTTGGGAGTTCAAGCAGCAACAATAAATATCACAAATGCAAGCAATGACATGGTAAGAAATTTGACTTTAGTACTTGAAGGAACCACCAATAGGTATATTTCATCAATAAATATCACTCTACTCGCAGATGGCTATTATAATATTACACTCCAAGCAAACGATAGTCTTGGAAATCTAAACAACAGTGTGATTATTCAAAGAATCATCATTGATAATACTGCACCATCAGTAAGTTTAAGTTGTAGCCCTAATCCTGTAGAAAAAGATGATACAATTACATGTAGCTGTAGTGCAACAGATGCTACTGCAGGATTGAACGGTTCATATGGCTCGTCTGGAATAAGTACTACTGTAAATCCTTCGACAGCGCAGACAGGACCTTCATTTGAAGTAAGTTGTACGGCTCAAGACAGTGCGGGAAACCTAGCTACAGCAACGACAACATATTCAGTAATAGGTGGAGGATCAGGCTCTAGCGGAGGTTCTTCTTCTGGAGGAAGCAGTGGAAGCTCATCTGGAGGTTCTAGCGGAGGTTCTAGCGGAGGTTCTGGAGGAGCAGGATTAAGCCCTGAAACAAGTGAAGGATCTCAAGAGAACAGCGCAGGCGAAGGTCAATCTGCTCAAGGTAGCGGAGCAGAAAATGAAGGGAGTAAAAGCTCAAAATGGATTATAGCTCTTGTTGGATTGTTTATCGCAGTAATCATTGTTGTAATGATTGCAAAAAAAAGAAATAGATAATTTATCTTGTCTTAAACTCTAAAACATCTCTATCCTTAAGAGAGTGGTTTAAACCAACACGTTGATTTGCAAACTTTCCACTTGGTCCAGTAAGTTTAGTCTCAACAATAATTTTTGAGAAACCCTTGTAAATAGATTCGGCAGCATCTTTTACCGTACTCTTCTCTAACAAAACAATTGGCTGCTTAGAAGGTTCTTTTCCAGGCTCTTTTGTAAAAACCCTAATTACATTCATAGACTCAAAAATTCTTTGTTTTAGCTCATCCATTCCAACATTTCTCAAAGCCGAAACTAAAACAAAGTCAATTTTCTTAGATTTCATTTTAGCATCAAGCTTTCTAACCTCTTCAAAGTTCAACAAATCAATTTTGTTAATTAAGATAATCTTCTTGCCTATGGAATGCTCTAAAACCTTTTCAAATGACTTAAAATCATCATAATTTTCAAGAACAATTAATACAAGATTTGCCGTATGTAACAGGCTCATATCAAAATCCCTTCCTAAAACGGGGGGCAAATCAACCACTTGAGCATAGACTCCATGGTAGTTCATTGTGCCTACATTTGGTTCTTTTGTACTAAACGGAGAAGAAGAAATAAATGGAGAAGCATTTGTAAGTCTACTAAGAAGAGTAGATTTTCCAGAATTGGTCAAACCAACAAGGATTACTTGAAAACCCTCCTTCCGAATGCCTTTTTTTCCTTTTCCTACAGAAGCATTTTTTTCAGCTTTTTCGGTAAGCTTCTTTAATCTAGTCTTAAGTTCTGCAAGTAAATTCTCTGAACTCTTATGCTTTGGAGCAGCCTTAATAAGCTCTTTTAATGCAATAATCTTTTCCTCGAGAGTCTGCGCAGCTAAATACTTCTTCTCTGCATTGAAATACTCATATCCCGCATTTATAGGCATATATTCTAATAAATTTAAAGCCTTAAGAATATTTCTAATGAACAATTATAGAATAGTCTATGTTTCTAGTGGACTTTTCACAAGCACGTATTAAAAGACGAGTTCTATCTAAAACCTCCTCGTAAATGTCCCCCTTTATTTCTCCCCCCAATAACTCTGTCCGAGCCCCGGAGAATTCTAAAAGGGAAATTGCTCTTTGAAGTGCTTCGTCTGAGATTTTAACTGTAATTTGCGTTCTCTCCATGCTACAAGCCAACTTAAGCAACAAGATTTATTAATCTTCCTAAGTTTTAAATAAAATGAATTTTCAAAAAATAAAATTAAAAAACGGAATAACGGTCTTATTCGAAAAAAGAGATTTGCCTTTAGTTTGTTACAGCATATCAAATTTATTTGGGGGGTCCTACGAAACTTCAGAAGTAAAAGGAGTTGCACACTTATTTGAACATCTTTTATTCACAGGAACAAAAACAAGAACCCATGAAGATATTTCGGGAGAGATAGAAAAAAAAGGAGGAGTGTTGAATGCGTTTACTGCACAAGATGTTACTACTTATTTCTTTAAGCTCCCATCAGAACACATAAATGCGGGAATAGATATAATTCATGATATTCTAAAAAATCCAATATTTGACAAAGAGAAATTAGAAAAAGAAAAAAAAGTAGTCTTAGAGGAAATAAAGATTTTTCATGATGACCCAGAACGCAGAGTCTATGAAATTTTAGAATCTGCATTGTATGAAAAACCTTTTGGAGAAGGTATAATAGGTTCAGCGGAAACAGTAAATGCACTATCCAGAGAAAAAATAATAGGGATTTTTAATAAAAATTATGCCCCTGAAAATTTTATAGTAACTATTGTGGGAAATGCAGACTTCAAAAAAATAGGTGATAGACTTGAAAAAGAATTCAAGCCATTAAACAAAGGTTATGCTCATATTCCAATCAAGCATAAAAATCAAAGAATTGTAGAAAAAAGAGAAGGTATAGACCAGGCACAACTTGTAGTGGGAATGCACGTTTCAACTGAAGATAAAAAACAAAAAGCACTTGAAGTTTTAAATGCCTATCTTGCAGGCGGAATGTCTTCAAAGCTATTTTTAGAGATAAGAGAAAAATATGGCTTAGCATACACTATAAGAGGCAGAATAGAGAGAGAAAAAAATTACAGCTATTATAGCATTTATGTCGGAACAACAAAAGAGGCCTTAGAAAAAGTAGAATCAATGATTATTCAAGGTCTTAAAGAAATTGAAAAAATGACTGAAAAAGAGTTGCAAGAATCAAAACAAAGACTCATAGGAATAAGAAGAATCTCCTCAGAGGAAAGCCTCAATGTAATGAACAATTTAATATTTGAAGAGGTTTCAACGGGGAAAGCAGAAGATTATTACAAATATGATAATAAGATAAATGCAGTAAAATTAAGTGAGGTCAAATTAATAGCGAGAGAATTGATTAAAGAGTACAGTGTTGCAATTGTTTGTCCTAAATAAAAATAAAAACTATAAACTCTTAAGATAGTATGCCTTGGGATTTAATCCTTGCAATAATAGTCGGAATTGTTATTGGAACATTCACAGGCATAACCCCTGGAATCCACATAAATACTGTAACTGCTCTTCTCGTAGCAAATCTCGGAGTTTTTTCAAACATCCAAGCAACATCTCTAATAATGTTTGTAGTCTCACTTGCAATAACACATACCATACTAGATTTCATCCCTTCAATATTAACAGGAGCTACAGATGCAGAATCTTTCCTATCAGTCCTACCAGGACATGAAATGCTAAAACAAGGAAAAGGAAAGGAAGCAATTCTTATGGTGTTAATAGGAGTAATAACCTCAATACCCCTTATAATTTTAATTACTCCTTTATTCACAAAATTCATCCCACCAATATATGAAAAAATAATCCCCCTAATTCCATTTTTATTAATTTTCATTTCATCATATACAATACTTAGAGAAGATAAGATTTGGACCGCTTTAATAGTATTTTTATCGACAGGAATATTGGGTTTTACAGCCTTAAATTCTCCTGTAAAAGATCCACTTTTGCCATTGTTAGGAGGGCTCTTCGGAGGTTCTAGTATCTTAATAAGCATCTCCCAAAAAATAAAAATACCTAAACAGGACCCTCTAAAAATAAAAGGAATAATCTCTATTAAAAAAGATTATTTTAAATCGATTATTGGTTCACTAATTTCATCACCCCTTTGCTCGTTTCTTCCTGCAATAGGCTCTGGACATGCAGCAACCATCTCGTCAGAAATAGTTCCTCAAACAAGAAAAGGATTCTTAATAATGTTCGGAACAATAAATATCCTTGTAATGTCTCTTAGTTTCGCAACACTTTATGCTTTAAACAAAACAAGAACCGGCGCAGCAGCTGCTATAAAAAATATAATTGAAGAAATTTCAACAAAAGACTTGTGGAATATCATTTTTGTAATAATAATTACTATAATCATTGCATCAATCTTATCTATTATTGTCACAAACACTTTTTTAAAATTAATGGAAAAATTAAACTATAGAATAGTTTCAATTTGTATGCTTGCAATTCTTTCCCTAGCAGTAATTATCTTATCAAATTGGCTAGGATTTTTAGTTTTCATAACCTCTACGGCATGGGGAATATTTGCAATATTATCAAATGTAAGAAGAATAAACATGATGGGAGTTCTTTTATTACCTACAATAATTTTATATCTGACAAATAACCTTTAAGCTAATTTGTAAAAGCATTGTTGTTCACACACAGCAAGACAATTCTTAGATTTATAATTAAGAATTTCTATAAAACTAAGGCCTTTTGGATTTATATAACTACAAGAGTTCCCACAGGTACTAAAACAACCACCCTTATTAATACAAAGATTAATTGTTTCTTCTCCATAAAGTTCCTTTAAGTTGTTAACTTTTAGATTGTTTACATTATCTTTTGTAACAGATTCTATTCTTTGAGAATTAGCTCCGTCAATACAATTATTATACCCTAAATTATAGAAATATTCAATTTTATTAAGATTAACAAAATATAATCCGCAGACTCCTATTACTAAAACCAGTAAGATAATTCCCACAATAAACCATAACTTCATAAAAACATAAAAACTGAGTTAAATTTAAACCTAACTAAAAGCTCAATTTCATCTGTTTTTCTTTTTCTTTCCCAAAAATACTATGGATATCGCTTTGAACAATCTCCAAATTTTCAAGCAAGTAAGGACTCACATTATAGGTTCTAGCTAAATCCAATGCAGCAGCCATATATTTTATTATGCTACCTTCAGATATTGTAAATATTATTTTTCCCCCGCAAGAAGTGCATTTCCCTGCAAGAGGAGGTCTTCTGTATTTATCATTGCAACCAACACACCTAAAAACCTGCTGTGAAAATTTCCTAAGATTTCCCCTAATGTCTCTAATGAAATGTCTTTCAATTATTAATCTAGCAACATCGCTTGTATCTACAGCCCTTATTTTGGAGCACAAATCCATCTGTTCAGAAACCTTATCATGCATTGTTGGAAGAGTTTTATAGGCAGAATTAAGCACCGCTCTGTTTATATCGTCGCAATCATGTGTAAATCCGAGTTTAGTAAATGTATCTTGCTTGTTCTTTAGCCTATGTGAAATCTTTTCAACTTTTACTTCAGAAGAATGTTTTCTCTGTTCTGCAAGCTCATAAAGTTCCAAAGGGTAATTCCCACATACAAAATCTAATATTTGATCATCGACCTCGCCAGCATTTATCTTTACATTCAATACTAATGGAGCATCCTGAGTTCCCCCTCTATGCGACGGTAAAAACTTTCTTGAAAAATTCAAAAGCATATCCATCAGCAAGATAACTGCAGCCTCGTCGCCATCGCAGTCTCTCCTCATTGCAGCATGCATAAAAGGAGAAGCAAAGAATACCTGAGTTTTAGAAAAGCCTATTAATCTTCCAACAGTGGCTGTACATATATGGGGGGCGATGCATGCAAACAAAGTTCCAAGTAAAGAATCCTTGTTAACTGACTTAAAAAATCTATCAAGACCATAAAGTTTCTCAAGTTCATCATCAATAAACTTAGATAAATTAAAAAAAACATCATCTGCTTTCTCATCAAGAGTTTCTGGACATGAGGGCAAAATTATATCATGGGGGAATATTTCCAAAATCTGATTTTCATTTTTAAGGATATCTCCATTAATATCCTTTTCATATCCAAGTTCTATTAATTTAGTTACACTAGTACCTATCTCTTTTGGTTTAAAATAACTTATGGGCATTTCGGTCATATCATATCTTATAGTCCCGTCCTTATTGACATGCAAGTTATACTTAGCTCTCAATAATCCTTTTGCCAGATGCTCACAATTATGTTCTTCGCTTGATGTACCCCTAACCCCCTTAACAACAACCGGAAGATCGTCAATTCTGGCACCTATCAATTTCTTTGCCAGTTCAAACTGTTGTTTTATATCCACTCTTCTAGTTGAAAAAAGCTGACTTTTTCCCGGATGTTCCAAACAAGAAGAGTCAGAATATTTTTTGCAAACAACACAATAACTTCTCTTCTTACACAAAGTCTGACAAACAGGGCATCTCGGATAAGGACTATCTCCCCCACATATTCCGCAGAAATAGTTAGGAAAATCAGCATTAACACTCCCATATTCAACAGCAGCCTGGACACTTCTCAATCTTCCTCCCTCTTCACTTACCGGAAAAATAACGTGTGGGCTCCCAGTGAGTTTACGAAGTTTTGATTTTTCAGGTCTGCCCATTCTTGCACCAATAAAATCTCCAGCCTTATCTTTAATAGTCACAGAAGATAAATTATTCAAAACATCCAAAACCTGCCCATCTGCAGGAAGTTTTTTTATAATTAAATCAAAAGAATTTTCTAAATTATCTAAAGAAGATATTCCTAAATTATACAGCAAAGCATTAGAATCCAAATCATTAAAGATTATATTGTCTAAAAAAACAGAGTGGGAACAACCAATAATTTCAAGAGCTCTTTTTCCAACAGCAAATCTTTCTCTATCCGACCTTGAATAAGGCAGAACAAATTTTTCTCCTTGTTTACCATGAGCAAGCCAATCTATAAGACCCAAAAACTGAGAGTATGTTATCTGAGACCAATAATAGATATATTTTGGATATAAAGGAATAGAATATTTTTTAGAAAGAGCTATGGCTTCATCAAAAGAGACCTCGTATAAATCTCTAACAGAACCTCCCGCATTTTTCAACTGCAAAGACCACCATTCTTCTACATACCCAGGTTTTAACAAAGGAGAATTTCTGTTGATTACATCATCTAAAGGAAAAAGAATATCTCCAAGATAAATTATCTCTTCCACATGATTTTTAATCTTATGAGCATCCTCCAAAGTCCCAGGTTTGACCACAGAACCATCCTTTAGCTTGACTATTGGTCCATCTATATTTTCAACCATGGAAATCGCACAACCCTTTGTAGGTTTTTCAATTTTTAATTGAGTGCCTATTGCAAGGAAAGATCTTGAAATAGCCATTGTCGCAGGGCTAACCGAAGTAGCAGAAAACCCCGCATTCCTTGCCCTCCCATACCTAAATCGAAATCCTCCAGACCTTCCTGGATGTGAATAAATTGGTCTTCCAGCAACAATATCTTTCATATACGTTGGAACCCCGTCTCCTTCTCCAGAACCCTTAATCTTCTTTTTTTGAATTACATCTACATACTCTTGAAGAAAATCAAACCCCGTGGACTTAAAACCCTTTTCTTTGGCAATTTTAAGGAGACGATAACCCTTAGAAGCCTTTTGTGCAAGACACTCGGAAAAAATGAGGCACATACCTCCTCTAATAAGATTTGTTTCAACTCTTGGTAAATCCTTATAGTTATACACTTCTCTTTGTTCTGTAGGCTCCCCTGCTATCTGTATGGGGATATTTTTAGCCAAAAAGGTAATCTCCTCTTCAGAAGGAAGATACTGCAAATTAGTTACCCTCTCATGATAATCATAATTTTCAGTAACATATCTCTTAACTTCGTCTTCTGTAGGATCATATTTTGCAAAACCAAAAAGTTCCCTTAGATAATCTATAACCATTAAAGCTACACAACCTGCAGTTGTTCCGGCACTTCTAATAGGCCCAGAAAAGTAAGCTACAAAGTAATCCTTTCCGTCCCTTGTTTTATTTAGTTTAAGATCTGTATATCCCTCAATAGGGGAAGAAACAACTCCCAAAGTAAAGTAAGAGAAAGCAACACGTATTCCCGCATCTATTGCTTGTAATAAACTTTCAAATTTACAATATTTTTCCTTCGCAATGTCTTCCGCAATACCTAAACAAACAGACATTGTAAGCTGTCCATATTGCTTTTCAAGTTCAATAATTCTGTTTATTATTCTCACATCTTGTAACTGAGGATAAACCCCAGATATCAATCCAACAGTCTTTTCAGCGAGAGATATTGCAATTGGAGTTTCAACCTTTGATATTGGGTCCAAACCCTTTGCCTTGGCAAGTTCAGCAACATCATAAGCTCTTTTTACCTCATCACTTATATGCTTAAAGTATTGATCAATATTCATCTTGTTACCACCTCCACACATAAAGGTTCAAGAGATTCCCTTTTTTGTTTTTCCAAGGATTCTTTATAATTTTTAGATAGATTACTAAGTAAAATAATGGAATTGTTATTCAAAACATAAGGGTTTACACATCTAAATTTTTTATGCAAGATTATAGAATTATTGCTTTTAGATTTAATAATCTTAAATCCATTTTTCAAGAGAGATAAACCATCTAAAATTTTAGAGTCATTACTGTTTTGTAAAATATCTATTACCTCATAATCTGTTTTCCAAAAATCAGAAATATTAATTAATTTGATACCTAAAGCTTGTTTAAGTATTTGTGCAAGGAGGTAGTATCTCGTTCTAGCTTCTTCTCCTGCCCAATGCTCTTTTTGACATCTTGCATAATTTGATGCAAATATTTCAGCTGCATCTATTGAATTAAAGACAATTGTACCCTTATAACTAGTTAAGCTATCTAGAATAAATCTAAATATTTTAGGTTCTTCAAAACGAACAATTTCTCTTAAAAGATAATCAACTCTATCGGCACAAATGTTAGGAGCAGCATTCTCAAGAAGAGAAAACCTTTCAAGTTCACAAAGAGATCTATAATCAAAACCATATTTTTCTAAGATTTTAGGTATTTCAGATTTTTCAATGAAATCTAAAAAAGAATTATCTTGATAATCTTCTTTTGTAGGGTCTCCTAAAACCCAATCTATTACATGAGAAAAGGCAGTATGTGAGACATCATGTAAAAGCCCGGCTATTTGCTCATCTAAAGAAGCTCCAAGTTTCTTCAAAAGAAGCATTACTCCAACAGAATGTTCAAATCTCGAAAATCCTTTTTTATGGTAATATTCATCAGGCATTCCCATTTGAGAAATATTTTTTAACCTTTGAAGAGTTTTACAATTAATTAATTCAATTAAAATATTTTCAGTTATTTCAAATTCTCCATAAACACAATCATTTATTTTCATTTTGAAGTACCCTCAACCCTCCCCAAATTCCTCTCTTCAGAAATGCTAAAATCAAGTATTCTTAGTTCATGAGTCTTAACGTTAAAAACAGGAACCTTACACGGATCCGGAATATTTCCTACTTTTTCTTCAAACTCCGTTCTTGCCTGCCAACAACTTCCAGTCATTATTAAAGTGCCATTATATCTTTCTATATCTAATCTATGAACTTCTCCTGTACAAACAATATCTGGCACTTCAGAGATTACAAGAGGATCTTTTTCAGGATTAGGAACATAAACTACTGAAGAAGAAATACCGTGACTTGGAGCAAGGTGCCTTCTTTTAAGCATATGTTTAACTGCTTTCGCAGGAGAACGATGAGCTTTTATTAATCTTAATTCTTCAATATTATTTATGAAAGCATGTATGCTTGCTCCATGATACATTTGAATTCTAAATTCCTTCCCCTTTTCATGCAATTTAACAAGACAAGGATTCGGAACCAAAATGATATTTTGAATGCCATACAAAGATTCGGCATAAGTCCTATCAAGAACGGGCTGAGGTTCCAAAACTCTTGAAGCATCATGTTGTCCAGGACACATAAAAACTGTGATTCTCTCCGGAACTTTTTTTAAACATTCTGCAAAAGAATCATATTGTCCTTTCAATGTTTTAATTTCTAACAATCTTTCTTGACCTGGAAAAACTCCCACACCGTCAACGGAGTCTCCAACAACAAAAAGATACCTTATTTTTTTAGCAAGTTCGTCATCGCTTCCAAGCCATTGAATAAAATTCTCAAATTCTGGTCTTAAAAATTTCTTACTTCCTACATGAATATCTGATATGAATGCAAGACCACAATCTTCATCAAACTTCGTTTTTTGCAAAACAAAAGAATCTGGAAAAAATATTTCATTACCCATTATTAACTCATTATTTCCAGAGCAACGTATCGCAACAACTTCATCGAGCTGAAGTTCATCTGCAGATTTGAAAGAATTACTTCCAAGTTTAAAAACAACATTAGTTCTGCCAGTCAAATCTTCAAACACAACCATCAAGTTCCTATTCTTTGTTAACCTCTTTTCAGTTACCATTCCTATTATAGCAAACTGCTGTCTAGTACCAGATATTTTATTTATAGAAATTAAATTATCCAAATCACTTCTTCTCAAAATCATGTTTTGAATCTCTTTATAACGTGCGCGAAAATGTCCCACAAAATCAGCAACCTCTATTTTTTTATCAGAGGTTGTATTAGTATAATGAATTGTGTATTCAGGCTTTTCCATTTTTTCTAAGCTCAGACGCTTAGGTTCATTAACAAAAGAACTATCAACATTGATTTGTATTCCAAGTTGAACGAAGATATTAAGAAATTTAGGTTGCATTCCCTGCACAAGCTCTTGATTTATATCTTTGGAGATGACCCAATTTTTAACAAGAGAAGAACGAGTAATCATTTTTTGACCCGAAATAATTTCAAAATTATCAAGTAACTTTCGAACAGTTAAAGAATCATCTATTTTACTTAATGCTTCAAAAATTTCTTTTTCAAGCAATATGCCTTTTTCCTTTATTGCCTGTAAGAGTCCATAATTAGTCATATCGTTAAAGCGTTTTCAAGTATTTCTTTTGCCTTTAATTTTAAATTTTCAGGAATCATCAACTTTATTTCTCTTGTTCTTCCCATTCTCCCCCTACTTATTACATCAACATTGATTAGCCCAAGCATATCAAATTCTGCAATTATATCTGAAACCCTCCTTTGTGTCAAAACTTCCACTTTAGTTTTCTGGCATAATTCCTCATATTTATTAAAAACATTTCCTGTAAATATCCCCCCTCCCTCTTTATTTAAATTATTTGTTAAATTTAATATGCTGTAAAGAATAAGTTGATGTTGCTTAGGTTCATTTTCTATTATATCCAACATCTTATCCTTCTCAATTTTTGCATTTGCTTTATCAATAAATTCCATAGTAAGTTTTTTTGAGCCCTCTCTTTCTGCAAGCTCACCAGCAACCCTTAGTAAAGCAAGAGCCCTCCTTGCGTCTCCATGTTCCCTGGCAGCAAAAGCAGCACATTTAGAGAAAACCCCTTCATCAAGAACATTATCTCCAAAGGCTTGTTCAGCTCTCTCTCTTAAAATATCCTGCAATTGTAATGCATTGTATGGAGGAAAAACAAGCTCTTCTTCACCAAGAGAACTCCTGACTCTTGGGTCTATGTGATCCATAAAAGTCAGACTATTACTTATTCCAACCAAACTTATCTGAGCATTTTTTAATTCAGAGTTAAGTCTAGTTAAATTATATAAAAAACCATCTGAAATTTTCTTAACCGCCTGATCTATTTCATCCATCACTATAAGTATAAGCTGTTTTTTTCTTTCAATTATTTCTATAAATTTAGAATAAACCGCATCTGTAGGCAAACCCGTTGAAGGAACCGTTTCTCCAAGTGAAGAAATAATTTCAGCAAGAATTCTATACTCTGTGTCAGCAACTTTCTTGAGTTTACAATTAATATAAATAACTTTCAAATTATTAACTCCTGAATCAGTAACTCTCTTCAAAATCTCTTTAGTCACATATTGGACACATAATGTCTTTCCACTTCCCGTTTTTCCAAAAACAAACAAGTTACTGACTCTTTCTCCTCTAATTGCAGGAGCAAGTATAGAAGCAACTTCTTCTATCTGTTTATCTCGATGAGGTATTGTTTCAGGAGTATAATTTATCTGTAAAACACTCCTATCCTTAAATATACTACCACTTGAATTAGAATACGAACTAAAAATATTATCTAACTTCGAAACCATTTTCACCTCAACAAATTCTAAAAACCTATTTATTTAAACATATAGGCACGCAAACCTCCATTTCCACTGAAATTAATATTTAATAACGTCGATAAAATCATTTATTTATTAAACGAACAAGCAATACACAGACACCATCGTTTCTTATGCAAACATAATCTTCTATCTATAATTTAACAAGATTTATTATTATAATAATATAATATATATAACTATAAAGCATATTATTAAAAGATATTGTTAAGATATACATATTTTAAGATATATATAATAATATATATAATATATAATATAAATATTTAAAAAAGAAAAATAAAAAGAAAAATATTATAATCTCTTTTTAAACCTTAATACATACTTCCACAAGAAACCAAGGGGACACTCATTTATCTTAATTAAAAGAACTTTAATTTAGTAAAATATCTATTTTTAACATAAAAAAATCGATGAATCTGCAACTTTGTCATAATAATCTTTATATACTTACAAATGCAAAAACTCACATGAATATAAACAAAAAACCACTAAGAGAATTTATAGGAAAGCCAATAGTTACAAAAGAAGGAAAAAGATTAGGTTTAGTTAAGGACATAACCTTCGAAACAAGAACAGGGGAGTTGATTCAGTTATTAATCAAAGATCAAACCCCCTTTTTAAAAAGTCTTAATGTAGAAACAAACACAAACAAAGAATCTATAATTCCTTACAATTCAATAATAGCAGTTGCAGACTTTATAGTAGTTTCAGAAGAAGATTTAGTTTAAACTATTGTCTCTAATTAAAACCTATTAATCTCAACTCACAAATGTTTAAAAACCACTTTCCATACAAGAAAACATGAAGATCATTGGATTTAATCTAGAACACATAAGTGGAAAAAAATCAGCAGAACTAAAAAGATATAATATAAACACAGATGTAACTTTCAACAGCGTAGAAAAGTCTAAGTTAGATATTTTGAAAGAAGAGGAAGCTCTAAAATTGGGTTTTAAGTTTGCAGTAACCTATTTAGATGCAGACAATAAATCAAATGAAAATAAAAATGAAATATCTATTTTAGGGTCTCTGGTCTTAATGGTAGACAAGGAAGTATCAAAAGAGTTCTTGAAATCCTGGAAAGACAAGCAAATTCCCAAAGATAAAATGATCCCATTATATAATTTTATATTAAAGAAGTGTTCTGTAAGAGCTCTTCAGCTTGAAGAGGACCTAAATCTTCAACCACACATCCCATTTCCTCAAGTAAAGCCACAAAATCAAAAATAAAATCCCTCATATATCTTTAAGCTTTCCAAAGCCAAATACTTCCATATTATCAGAAACAACATAAACTCTAAATTTATCTAAATTAAAATTCCAAGCAAGGTTCATATCAAAATCTCTAGCATCCGTACCTTCAACAAGTGGAAAAAAACTTGGTACAATGATTACCTTCCGTTTACCTTTATCCTTTTCAATATAATCTCCTAATAGAAAGCATTTATATTTTTCTCTCTTAAAATTTTCATAAATATTAATTGCAGGATGCCCATGTCCAACTACCCAATAATCAATTTTATTTGAATAAATTTTCTCAAATTTTTTATCTCCATGCATAAATGCAATATTTTTCCAAATAAAATAATCAACACTTTCAATTCCAAGTTTTCTCAATATTGGAAATAAAATCACATCATGATTTCCCTCAGTAATTATCAATCTTTTACATTTACCCTTAACATGCTTTATAAATTTAACAATGTATTTCCACTCATCCTCAAGAATAAAACCAAATTCATGCTTAATATCCCCAAGCATAACTATATTATCAACAAATCCCCTAATTTTATTTATAATTAGATCAAAATCAGCAACACATTTATCATATAATTTAACTGGAATCATCACACCAGAAGATCTCATGGCTCCCTCATATCCTAAATGTAAATCTCCAATTACAAGCGTTCTCTCATTTTTTTCAGTCAAAAGCAAGCATTTTCCAACAAATTCAAATTTCATTTTTTTTCAATAACCTTCATTTGCAGTTCATGCATTCTCTTCAAAAAGTTAACTCTATCTTCTACTTTTATAAAATCCGCATGACCCTGTGTTAATAAATTGAGACCAAATGGAGAAACCAAAGGAGTTTTAATAATTTCAAAGTTAATCTCCTTTCTTTCAATTTTTTTAAGAATATCTTCAGCTTTAGCAATATCCATTAGGTCATTAAGAACTTCACGTCTGGCTTCCCTCATTATAGGAAAATCTCTGCTTATCTCATTGACAGCACTATAAAGAAAATGGGAGTTTACTTGCTGTTTTCCAACGCTCTTACTCCTACCCTTATAATTTCTTAAAATCATTAAACTTCTGGCAGCACAATGTCTAAATCTCCTTTTTAAAACGTCTGTTTTTTCAATAGCTTCCTCCAATATTTTTCTAGCATTTGAGCTAGTAATCCCCCTTATTATTTTGTTAGCATCAAGCGCCTCTCCCGCAATAAAGAATCCATTGTCATTTATTCCTACTTCAATATCTCGATGCTTTAATTGAGAAGCAATATAAGCATACGCTCTGGAAAGAGCATCATTAACTCTACGACCATACATTGAATGGAAAAGTAAATATTCTTTTTCCTGCTTAAACTGTTCAACAACCAATTTCTTATCTGTAGGCATTGCAGAAAAATCCTCTTGTTCAAGACAATATCTATAAATTTGTCCAGCAGCTTCAGGAGTGCAATAAGTGTAACTCTGAATAAATTTGACACACTCTAACGAATTTTTTACTCTTTCCTTAACAAGTCCTCTAAATTTGCAGATGGCTGAAGCGACATCAAAATTTAAGGGTAATTGTTCAGAAAACCAACTTGGAATAGTTGGAGATTTGCTTACATTTGCAATAACATAAGCCTTCATACCTTTGCTATGTATAAACTGATATTTTGTACCTCCCAATACAAAGACATCCCCTTTCTTAAGTTTCTCAAGAAAAGCTTCGTCAATACTTCCAACAGCAACCCCTTTAGATTCTCCAGAAGAAACAACAACAGAAACAAAACCCTCTTCTGGAATAGTGCCTATATTCGTAAGATAAATAAGTCTTGCAAGTTTGCCCCTTTTACCCACTTGTTTAGTGTCTTTATCGTACCATATTTTAGCATAAACATTTCTATGCTCTAAATCGTAATCTCCTGACAAATAAGAAATAACACTCATAAAGTCCTCCCTAGTAAGATTAGAGTAACAATAACTTTTTCTAATCAACTTTAGAACATCTTCAATATTCCATATTTGAGAAATAGCCATTCCATAAATATGTTGTGCAAGTACATCTAAGGCATTTATTGGAATATCAACTTTATCGATTATCTTTTCTTTCATATGTTTCATCAAAATAGCACATTCAACCAAATCATCTCTATCGGTTACAACAAATCTTCCCTTAGGGTTTGAGTGTAATTGATGCCCGGCTCTTCCAATTCTCTGTAATGCTCTAGAAACACTTTTAGGAGATCTAAGTAAAATAACTAAATCAATGCTTCCAATATCTATTCCCAATTCCAAGCTTGTACTAGAAACCACAACTTTAAGGTCTCCTTTACGAAGTCTCTCCTCAATCATAAATCTCTGGTCTTTACTCATAGAACTGTGGTGTGCCCCTATGTTTCCAGTGTAATGCCCTGGAAAATGAATATCTAGATAATGGATAATTCTCTCCGTAGCATTTCTTGTGTTAGTAAATATCAAAGTAGTCTTATGTTGTCTAATCAGCTCATCTAAAATATGATAAAGTCTCTTTTGATCTTCAGCACCATCCATTGTAAGCAAATCTACACCGGGACTTATCAACCCAATATCCACCTCCTTTATTAATGGAACTTGAGCAATCAAGCATTCTTTGTTAGTACCAATTAAAAATTTAGCAATTTCTTCAATAGGAGCAATAGTGGCACTCAATCCTATTCTTACGGGAGTTATAATACTAAAATGTTCCAATCTTTCTAGCATCAAGCTAAGAAAAACTCCTCTTTTGTTTGCAAGAGCATGAATTTCATCTACAACTACAAACTCAAGAGCTCTCAAATTTTCAGAAAACTTTGGTGCAGTTAAAACAATTGCAAGACTTTCAGGAGTAGTCACAAAAATATGAGGAACCTTTCTAACCATTTTAGCTCTTTCAGAAACAGTAGTATCTCCAGTACGCAATCCGACTCGAATAGACTGCATCTTCAAACCCTTCCTTTCCATCAATTCGCTAATTTCAGCAAGGGGTTTCTCAAGATTTATATAAATATCATTGGATAACGCCTTTAAGGGAGAACAATAAACTGCATAAATCTTATCCTCAAGCTCATTTTTCAAAGCAAGCCCTACTAAATAATTTAAAACACTAAGAAAAGCAGTAAGCGTCTTAGTTCCTCCAGTAGGTGCAGAAATCAAAATATTCCTGCGCTCATGAATCGGAGCAACTCCATACAACTGAGTCAATGAAAAATCTTTAAACTTCCCAAAAAACCATTCTGCCACGATAGGATGTAGTATTCCCTTTACATCTACACTTTCTCTTGCTTCAATAAGCTCTATTTTATTCTTATCCATAATCACAAAACCAGTATATCAAGCCCCTACTTAAACTATAAAAACATTGTCAAATAAATAAATTAATGCCCTCAATCTCCAAAAAGAAAAAATCAAAAATATCCGAACAAATATTGTCCTATCTTTACAGCATCTCTCCAGAAGCTGATTTCACTTCAAGAATATCCGAACAGATAGTTAGAGATGAAGAATTTACAAAATCTCTTTTGGAAGAATTGGAAAAGAACAAGTTAGTGGTGAGAATAAACAAAAGTCCACAAGGAAAGGATTATTCAAGATGGAGTCGCTGGCGCCTATCAAATGCAGCCTTTGAAGCTTATAAGAAATTGAGCTAAGAATTTCTATTAATTAAACTTTGTTCGGTTAGAATAATATAGAATTCTTTTACTCCAAACGCACATATCATCATGGGAAATTCCTCTACTTCCTTGGAATCTTTGAAGGTTTTACTCTTGAATAATATTTCTACCATTTTTTTTGACTTTCTTCCGCTCAAATCAATTAATGAATGGTCTTTACGTCTAACAAATTCAAGCTTATAGTTCTATCAAAAATAAACTCTATCGGCTTGCAGGTTTACTAATAATTTCGAAACTTCCACTTTCATCTACAGAAATCTCCCTATCTGAATAAACCTCTCCTTGGCCCAATACCCATAAGCCTTGCGGATTTTTATCTGGAGGGAGAGTAGCTTGAAAATTTGAAAGATATAAATTATCCCCTCTTAATCCTTCGTTCAATCGTCTAATTTCAAGGGGTTCGGGATTTATAGCCTCATGCGCTCCAATTTCATCATAATAATCTCCACATTCCAAATGTAATTCAAAAGATTTAATCCATTTTCTGTCATCAATTCGCTTAGACATACCAAGTATAATTGCAAAACCTTCTCTATGAACAAGACTAGGGGCGATGATGTCAGAAATTGGTCCAGCAGTAATCCTAGATTCCAATCCTCTATGTTCAGCCTCTCTATTTCTTTGAGTTTCTTCTTCTCTATCCATAATTCAAGACCAGATATTTAATATTTAAACCTTTATTTATAACATAAATCTTTATATTATCCCAATTAGTTAAAATTAAATGTCTGACGCGATAAAAGAAGCATTCATAAAAGTTAGGCAAGATATAGAATATCTTTATTCAGAGATTTCCGAAATAAAACAGTTATTATACGAACTTCAACAACAATCAAACCAACCAACAAACCAACAGATAAATCCGACATATAAAACAAACATTCCAACACTCCAACAGTCAAATAAAGACCCAATAAGCACAAAAACAAGCATCTCCACAGGAAATGAAGGGGTTCCAACAAACCAACCAACAAACCAACCAACAAACCAACACCCCCTTATTTCCACTCCAAGTTCGGTTAATGACAGAATAAGTAACCTTCAGAGAGTCTCAGAAATTCTAGGAACCCTCGACGACTTAAAGAAAGAGGTTCGCATTAAATTTAAGAAACTAACAGAGCAAGAGATGCTAATTTATAGCACCATATATCAATTAGAAGATCAAGGTTTTATGGTGGATTACTCAATTTTAGCCCAAAAAACCAGCCTTACTGAAATCTCGATTAGAGATTATATAAGAAAGATTCTTCAAAAAGATATCCCCCTTTTGAAATCAAAAGAGTCAAACAAGAAAGTAATCCTCTCAATACCTCAAGATTTGAAGAGAATAGCGTCGATATCGACGATAAACCAGTTAAGAAGTCTCTAAAGATTAAAATCGTTCCACCGAATAAACTTACTGTTCTCACTAAATGTGTCTAAAAGCCTTAAAACCCTCAAAATCACAGCTTTTAAGGTTTAATGGCTCTTTCGGAATCTCACACTCTCTTTTACCAAATCAGACTCTGTGCTCACAACAGGCAAAAAGTCCTCACTTTTGTCTTTTTTATCATAATCTTCACTTTTTGTCAATTTATTCATCAAATAATGCTCTCTTTAGGTAATTTCTTATATTTTTTATTCTCTTTAACTCTCACTTTTGCATATTTCTCTAGTTTGTTACGAACTTCTTCACTCACAAATATCCTTTTTTTACCATTGGGTTCGGTTAACTCTTGTATTAAACCCTCACTTTTCTGTTTTATTGCATTTATTTGGCCTCTAACCGTGGCTCTCTCTTTTCCTAAAAGACGTGCAATATCCTCATAACTTAACTTTAATTCAGTGTTCATCAATGTAAAAACAATCAGACGTTCATTACTACTTAATCCGCTCAAAATATCATGAAAATTGCCTGTTTGAACAGCTGTTTGAACAGGTTCTTGAAC
>JBBSYC010000005.1:0-2150 GCA_038045445.1 Nanobdellota archaeon | reverse complement strand
ATTATAGGTATTCTATTTAGTACAGAATTAGGTTTATAATAGTTGTCGACCACCTTGATGTGACATATTACCATTCAATCTATTGAAAAAGATATACTTTTAAAGTGTTACAGAAGTTGTATCACATTCTTATCAAAGTGTCACAAATATTGTATCACTTTAGGAAGGTTTAAATATAAGGCTTAATTAAAGAAATCATGAAAAAAGAAGACCTCTTCTTTGTGTTATTTGACCAACAAAAGCAATTCAAAGAAGAACAGCCAACACTTAGAAGAGAAGCAGCCAAGAAAGCAATTAATCTTCTCAAGATTAAACTTCCTTTAATTATAACTGGGGTAAGAAGATGCGGAAAGTCCTATCTTTTAAAGATAATAAAGAATGAACTCAACCTTAAGGATAAAGAATGTCTTTACATAAACTTTAACGATGAAAGATTGACAAACTTCAATGTGGAAGACTTTCAAAAGATAACTGATTTTATTCATGAACAAAAATATGATGAAAAATGTTTATTATTGGTTGATGAAGTGCAAGAAGTACAAAAATGGGAGAAGTGGATTGATAGGATGAAAGAAAACCACCTATTAATTATAACTGGCTCTAACTCAAGATTGCTCAGTAGCGAACTCTCAACCATACTTACTGGAAGGTCTCTTAGTCTTTGGTTAACTCCCTTAAGCTTTAAAGAGTTTATAGAAGCAAAAAAGATTGATTTAAAAGATTTTAATGTTGACTCAAAAAAACAGTCAACCATAAGAGCTGAATTTAATGAGTACTTAAAACAAGGAGGATTTCCCAAGAGGTTTCTTACAGGGCAGAATATTATACTTAAAGAGCTTTATGAACAAATACTCTATCGAGATATTGCAAGCAGATTTGGGAAGAGTTCAAGCAAGTCAATAAAAGAAATATCTCTTAACTTGCTCTCAAACCCTTCTAGTTTAGTAAGTATAAGGCAAATGTCTCTAATGGCTAATATAAAGAACTTAGGAACAGTCAAGACAATACTTGATGCCTTTGAAAGTGCATTCTTATTCTTCTTTGTCAATAAATTTGATTCATCTATAAAAAAACAGGTACAAAACCCAAGAAAAGCTTATTGTATAGATAACGGCTTTTTAGTAACTTTAGGATTTAGACTGTCTGAAGACCAAGGAAAGCTACTGGAAAACCTCGTAGCTATAGAGCTGAAAAGAAGAGAAAAAGAGATATTTTATCATACTGAAAAGAATGAGTGCGACTTTGTTATAAGAGAAGGAAATAAGATAACTCAAGCAATACAAGTATGCTACAGTCTGACAGGAGAAAATAAAGAAAGAGAAGTAAATGGCCTCATAGAAGCATTAGAGAAATTCAAACTCAAAGAAGGAATGATCTTAACAAATGATCAAGAAGAAGAAATAACGGAGAAAGAAAAGAAAATATCAATAAAACCTGTTTGGAAGTGGCTTTTAGAAAGATAACTGATATATCAGAAATATAAAATAAACTCTATGCCCTGAAAAGTCGCAAGATAGTTTGATGCGCGGGCCGGGCAGTAGGAAGTTTTGTCTAATCCGATGAGCATTAGGTGTGCTCTGGATTTTGTTAATTCTTAAAGACGCTTAGGATTTATAAGTATAGCCGACTACGGTTTGGTGACATATAATTTTACTATTCTCTGAAAACATAACTTCCGTTTTGTTCGTAAGCTATTGCTCCATTAAATGGTCCGCTTGCGCCATATAAAGGGGATTGATAGGCTTGATTAATTACTGATGCAACTTCATCAGCCGTTTCTCTGTTAGTTTTTTCAGGCATAACTGCTTTAAGCATATAATTTATTCCAGATTGCTTAGCTTCTTGAGCCAGACTTCTAAGCCCAACATTGCCACTAACCCCATCCATTCCTTCGGTTAAAGATAATTCAAGAGCAGAAGGAGTTCCTACTACTTTTCTAATAAGAGGAATTTCTCTTTCAATTTCCTGTTTTGAAGCACTACATTGAAAAAATGCATATGCTTCACCTGCTTTGTTAGCCATATTTTATTAAGGGTTAATTACTATTTAAACCTTACTTTTTTGTAACTACTTTTAAGACACTACAATACATAGATTTAAATATGAGAGTGACCTCTCTTAAGGAGGCTAATAACGTTTAGTAATAATAG
>JBBSYC010000004.1:0-35807 GCA_038045445.1 Nanobdellota archaeon | reverse complement strand
TAGAGATATTTATAGTTTATAAAACCTCTCTAAATAGGGTCACTCTCTTAAATATTATGCAGTGTTGTATGCCATAATGGATTCCATAGAAGATTTATTTGCAAGAGCTTCAACTCTTAAACCCCGTAGTAATTCTAGGTTCACTGCAAAAGAGTGGGTAAATAGAAATTTTGAAAGAGGGGTGGTCAATTTCAAAAGAAGAGCTTTTGGTTTTTGCAAAAGTGAAGTCCGTAAGACTGAACAAGAAATGATAAAATTATTAGTTGAAGTTGGTATTGCTTACTCCGGAGAAGAAGCAAGAGCTCTAGCAGAAAATTTGGTAGGCAAAAGTGTAAAATATGGTGATGACTCAATAGAATTTTGTAAAATTGAAGATAGAGATCATAATCAATTATACCATCTTACTATTAATTATGCGCAAAGACAATAAGTCTAGAAAGTTTTTTATAGGGGTAAAGTTCTAAAAAATTATGACAAATGCAACAAATCACATTGAAGGAGTAATTGTTACTCCGATGAATCGCATTTCTGATGAAAGAGGAGTTATTTATCACATGATGCGCAATGACGATCCCTATTTTAAGCAATTTGGAGAAACATATGGCTCATGGGTTCATCCAGGAGCTATTAAGGCATGGCATGTTCACAAAGAAATGACTCTTAATTATGTAGTTCCTGTTGGAAAAATAAAACTTGTGGTTTGTGACCTTAGGGAAGGTTCACCCACAAAGGGAAAAATAATGGAATTTTTTATGAGCAAGGATAATTATATCAGAGTCAGCGTTCCACCTGGAGTTGCAAATGGGTTCAAAGGAATAGGGACAGAGGATTCTTTAGTAATTAATATACCGACACACCCCTATACTCCGGGAGAAATGATTCGTATAGACCCCTTTTCAAAAGAAATAAATTATGATTGGAATATTAAGCACGGATAATGGCTAAAATTTTAGTTACAGGTTCTGCAGGATTTGTAGGAAAGAATATTTTCAACTTCCTTAAAAATAAACATAAATCATATGGAATATCCAGAAGATTGTCTGAAACTACAACCCATCCATATGATCTCAATATGAAAGACATAGAAAAAGTTTTAGATTCAATTAATCCAGATATTATTATTCATGCAGCTGCTTTAACAAGTGTGGATTATTGTGAAACTCACCAGAGCGAGGCTAGAAAATCAAACGTATCCGCAACAGAAAATATGGTGAATTGGTGTAAAAAGAATAATAAAAAACTAATTTATATTTCGACAGATTATGTTTATGCGGGTTTATTAAATAATTACGATGAAGAATCTTCTACTGAGCCAGTCAATTTATATGGCAAGACAAAATTAGAAGCTGAACTATTAGTCCAAAATTTAAAGGATTGGTGCATACTAAGACCCACAGTTATTTATGGATATGATATAGGGGGAAATAACTTTCTGATGCAAATGCTTGCTTTAAAGGAAAAAAGAAAAATCCCCTGTGATCAGATAAGTAATCCAATAGACATTAAAGTTTTTTGTGAATATGTTTCTAAGGCAATAGACATAAACCTTAGTGGAATTTATGTAGCAACTGGTCCAGAAACAATAAATAGGTATGAATTTGCCTTGCTCATAGCAAAGATATTTGAAATTGACAAAAGATTATTGGAAAAAACCTCCACTGTCTCTCTTAACCAGGTGGCTAAACGTCCCTTAAATAATGGCACCAATTCTTCAAGACTAAGGTCCATCTTAAGCTACAAATCTCCAACAATAGAGGAATCTTTAATTAACATTAAAAATCAGGTATCTAAAGCCCACTGAATTTCTTCATCACGCGCTTTTTGAGTATAACTTTTTATTTGATCTGCGCACAACTGATATAAATCTCCTTTACCCATACTTTCTTTATTATATTCACTAAACCAGCTTACGGTAGATTTAAGTGCTTCTTCATAATTGTAAGCTGGAGACCATTTAAGGAAATGTGCGGCCTTATCCCAATTTAGTTTTAAGACCATTGTTTCTTTTTTTGCACCTTCCTGTTTTGTATGATTCCATGATCCATTACCCCAAAGTTCAATTAGTTTATCCGCTAATTCTGCAGTTGTTATTCCAGTCTTTTCAAGGGGTCCAAAATTCCAAGCTCCTTCATATTCGTGTCTTTTTTCCTGTATCATTGCAGCAAGGTTTAGATAACCACTTAATGGTACGAGGACATGTTGCCATGGCCTAATACTAGAGGGATTTCTTATAGTGACCTGACTCCCAAGCATGAGTGCTTTCATCGAATCCGGAACAATCCTATAGTTCGCAAAATCCCCTCCACCAATAACATTTCCAGCTCTTACAGACGCAACAACTATGTCTCTTGAAGAATCGTAAAATGATTTTTGGTAGGAAGATATTGCAAGTTCGGCCATCCCCTTACTAGCACTATAAGGGTCGCTTCCACCAAGAGTATCATTCTCACGATAGCCCCAAGGGACGTTTTGATCTTTATAACATTTATCGCTTGTTATCATAATCATGGTTTTTACACTGGAAGTTTTTCTTGCAACTTCAAGTAAGTTAACTGTTCCCTGGACATTTGTATCAAATGTTTCCCTTGGATTTTCAAAACCTGTTAATACAATGGCTTGGGCAGCCAAATGAAAAACTATTTCTGGCTGATACTTAAAAAAAACCTCTTCAAGTTTTGGATAATCTCTTACATCCGCCCTTATGTCGATAATTTTCTCTTTCAAATTTGTTAGTTCAAAGTTATTTGGTTTAGTGGGGGGATCTAAACTATATCCTATTACCTCAGCACCTAATTCTCTAAGCCAGATTGCTAACCATGACCCTTTGAACCCTGTGTGTCCTGTAATCAAAACTTTCTTATTATTAAACGTTTTATTCAGTAAACTTGTCATTTTATTTATTCACCATGTTTTCCAACCTGCTTTCCCAGAACTCCATAGTTTATTTAACTCTTCAAAATGTTGCGGGGTATCCATACAATGCCATGCACCATCATGGTGGTAAACAGCTATCTTTCTTTCTTTAGTTAATTCAACAATTGGGTCTTCTACAGGCACATTTTCAGCTAGTTTAGGGTGATTTAGAAACTCCTTAGATAAAACCATGAACCCCCCATTAATTCTATCATCAAGCAAGGGATACTGGACAAATTGAGTGGCTATGCCTTCTTCATTAGTTTTAACTTGCCCATATTTTGATGAAGCACGTATTCCAGTGATTGTTCCAATAACATTTCTCGACTCGTGAAACTTCACCACTTCATCAATATTAACATCTGAGACTCCATCACCATAAGTAAGCAAGAAATAAGGATCATTTTCAAGATACTTTTTAATAGCATGAATTCTTTTTCCAGTATTGCTTTCCAAGCCCGTATTTACTAGAGTTACATTCCAATCTTCCGTTTCACCACTATGCTTTGTTATTTGTCCACTTTTCAAGTTCACAGTGATATTATGATTATTATTTACGTAGTTGAGAAAGAAGTCTCGTATGGTATCTCCCTTGTATCCCAAACATAGAATAAAATTATTATACCCTTGAATAGCATAACCCTTCATTATATGCCACAATATCGGCATATCTCCAACAGGAACCAGAGGTTTAGGTATAAGCTCATTCACCTCGCGAAGTCTTGTTCCTTTTCCTCCACATAAGATAACCACCTTTATATTGGATTTATCCTCAACACCCATAACAAATTCATAAAAAAAAGAGTATATAAATTATATAGTTCTAAAACAGTAGTTATCTCAACGCGTCCATCATAACTCTAGAGGTTTCATCAACCAATTCTTTGTCAAAAAAAGATGAGAGTTGTTCTAAGTTTTCACCTTTAGAGAGAGCAGCAATCATTAATGGTCTTACAGACGTTCTTCCCACAATTGCAGTTTGATTACCAATCCACGTCAATATTTTTGCTCTTTCTTCATCTTCTGTGGGGGTATGATAAAATGGATTTCTAACTGCATAAACATAACCATTAGATACTTGCCCTTTGTTAGCTGCAAAAATAGCAGCAACATATTCTATTGCAAAACCATTCATTGCGGCAATATCTTCATTCAAGTCTACTTCTTTCTTCAAATCTGGATAAATTCCTCCATTTCTATTAATCAAATATAATCCTGATGTTGATTCTCCAAATCTTGCATACGCAGGATGGGGATTTGCCTCAAACATTAGGGGCAAAGAAGTTCTAAACTCATCTGTTCCACCGGCGAATGTATGAATCATTTCATGGATTATGCGCCTACCAGAGTTAGAAGGGTGAACTCCAAGAGCAACTTCAACATTTCTAGAACCGGTTGCATAAGTTTTATTATCTTTATGTAATTTTGAGGCTAGACCCATCAGTGCTTCCCAATGTTCTTCTCGCTCAAGAGGAAATTGGTCAAGGCACATTAAAGCAGTTATATCTGCATTATCATCAGACCTAGTACCAAATAAGTGACTTGAAAACTTTTGTCCAGCTGTTTGATTATAAGGTCCAGAAGGGATTTTCCAACCAGTTTTTCTGATACTTTCAAAAAGTCTAGTTATGCGCTCCGGATCCTCAGAAAGAGCCCCGGATACAGTTGGAATAAATGTAAGATCAACACCCTCGTACCTCCTACTTAATTCAGCATCTTGAGCCAAAGAATTTACACTCCGCTCGACAGAGTCAATTTCATTGGGCCCGATGTAAGTCCTCTTAGCAACATGTAATCTCATAAAAATTTCAGTAAATTTAGTTATTTAAATCTTACTTGCTAAATATTTAAAAAAAAGTAGTGACAATTTAAAATTATTCTTGAATGCAGAAATGATTATAAACTCTCCAAAAGCTTGAATCATCATGTCTCCTGAAGGAATAAGAGTTTCATATGCACAAGCAGTTCATGGAATAGAAGAGGAAGAAGCAGTTCTAGATGTTTTAAGAAAAAATCAGACAATTATTGGTCCACGAACAAAGAAATTTGAAGAAGAAATTGCGATTTTATTCGGAAAGAACCATGGGGTGATGGTTAATTCGGGCTCTTCTGCAAATTTACTTGCTTTTGAAATTTTAGACCTCCCTAAAGGAAGTGAGGTCATTACACCAGCCCTAACTTTTTCAACAACCGTAGCCCCTCTTTTACAGAAGGGATTAAAACCTATTTTTGTAGATGTTGAACCGGGAACTTACAATATAGACGTGAGTAAGATAAGAGAAAAAATTACAAACAAAACAAAAGTTCTTATGATTCCCTCTTTGATAGGAAATTTTTCTAACCTTGAAGAATTAAAGAATATTGCTTGGGATTATAATCTTATATTTATAGAAGATTCATGCGACACCTTAGGGGCAAGATATAAAGGGGTCCCAACTGGAAGTTATTCACATATTTCTACGACTAGTTTCTATGGGTCACACATAATAACTGCTGCAGGAGGGGGTGGAATGATTTGTGTAAATAATTCTTATTGGATGGACAAAGCAAAAATCATTCGCGGATGGGGAAGGTCTTCTGCTAGAGACGAGGGCGAAGACATAAATAAAAGATTTGGAGTTACTTTAGCGGGAATTCAATATGATTCTAAATTTATTTTTGAAAATGTAGGTTATAATTTTTTGCCACTAGAAATTAGCGCAGCTTTTGGTTTAGCGCAATTAAAGAAACTCTCTATGTTTTCAGAGATAAGACGGAAAAACTTTGACAGGTTATATGGTTTCTTCAAAGATTATGAAAAATTCTTCATTTTACCCAAACAATTACCTGACTCTCAAACAAACTGGCTTGGCTTTCCCCTGACAATAAAATCGAATGCACCCTTTAGTAGACAGGACATAACCACATTTCTAGAGAGCAAGAATATTCAAACTAGACCAGTATTCACCGGAGATATACTGCGACAGCCAGCATTTGAACATTTAGTTGAAACAACGGGTCAGAAACCCTCTGATTTCCCCGTAGCTGATGAAGTTATGAGGAGAGGATTCTTAATTGGTTGCCATCATGGACTAAATGAAGAACATATGAATCATATGATAAATACTTTAGATCTATTTCTTAAGAAATACAATTAGTTTAGACCTAAAACCCAATATGCTTATTAAATCTATAAAACACATAATTTCATGAAAATATTAGAAATTACCAATTATACCAAAGGTGGTTGCGGTGTGGGTATGAGGGTACTTAAAGAATCGCAATTGCTTGCAGATAGAGGTCACAAAGTAACAATCTTCTCTACAAATAAAGTGAAAGGATCCGAAGAGTTATGTCTCTTTGAAGAAAGTCAAGGTAAATTAAAAATCAAGCGTTTTCCAGCAAGGAAATTAGGAGGAGAGAGTTATATGCATTGGTCCTTCGAGAAAGAAGCTATCAATTTTAAACCGGACATAATAATAGTTCACGTATACAGACATCTGCATACAACAAAGGCCCTAAATGTAGCAAAAAAGATAGGTTGCAAGGTTTTTCTGGTAACTCACGCTCCATTTGGAAGAGAAAACTCAAGAAGTTTTATTGCTAATGTTTTAGTAAGATTTTATGACAGATTCATAGGGAGAAAAAGATTAAAAGAATTTGATAAAATAATTACTATAACCAAATGGGAATTGCCTTATTTAAGAAAACTAGGCATAGGCAGTAGAAATATAGAATATATCCCTAATGGAATAAGCGACGAGTTCTTTAAGCCAATAAAAAAGATAGATAAGAATAAAGTAGATGAAATAATTTATACTGGAAGAATAAGTCCTATAAAGAATCTTCAGATTATAAGCCATGCGCTAGCATTCCTTAATGAAAACGGTTTTTTAGTTAAAATAAAAGGTCCAGCTGACAAAGAATATCTTAAAAAAATAAAAAGAATTGCTAAAGAAAATCGCTTAGAAAAAAGAGAAATCTTTATTCCAGAATCTTATAATTCAATAGAGCAAATTAACGAGTTAGATAGAGCAGGAATATTCATTCTTCCATCAATAAGCGAAGGCATGCCCCAGACATTGGTAGAAGCTATGAGTAGGGGGAGAATAGTTATAGGAAGCGACAATGACGGAAACAAAGAGTTAATCAAAGATGGAAAAAATGGTTTCTTGTTTAATAACGGAGATTACAAACATTTAGCAAAAGTATTAGAAAAAATAAAAGGATTGAGTCAAAAAGAAATTGGCTATTTACAGAAAAACTCAAGAAAAACAGCAGAGCAATTTAGGTGGATTGAAATCATTAAAAAATTAGAATCTCTTCTAAAAATTGATTAACAAAAGAGATTTAAACAGAGTTTTGCAGTTGATTCTATGGGTTTTTCCTTTGGTAAATACAAAAATCTATTAAATAGTAGAGTTGGAATTGTTTTGCTTATTTTGGTAGCACTTATAGTAAGAATATACTATCTTTTTATAACAGCAGATCAAACGATGTGGTGGGATGAAGCAGAATATATGTCAACAGCAAAAAGCTGGGCATTAGGAGTGCCTTATGATATAAACCCTCAAAGACCACCTCTATTTCAGTTGTTAGCAGCACTATTTATTAAAGTGGGCTTTGGAGAAGTCGCACTTAAGTTTTTACTTGTAGTATTACCCTCAGTGGCTTTGGTGATTGCAGTTTATTATTTAGGAAAAGAACTATACGGCAAGAAAATAGGATTTATTAGCGCAGCCCTTACATCTTTTATTTGGTCTTTATTGTTTTGGAGCGTAAGGTTCCAGCCGGATTTCTTTTCAGTCACCCTACAGGTTATTTCATGTAGCTTCTTTTGGAAATTCATTAAATTTGAAAAAAATAAATATGCATTATACACAGGACTATTTGTAGCAGCAGGTTTTTACTTTAAAATATCAGCTCTTCTTGTTCCATTATCTATGGTTGTCTTTGCGATTTACTACGAAGGATTTGGTTTAATAAAGAAAAAGAATTATTGGTTGATACTTGGCTCCTTCATAATGGGAATGATTCCATTTATGATTTGGCAGTTGGTAATGTTTGGCAACCCTCTTGCTTTTGCCCCATCATATTCAGGAGATTTTAATGAAGGAAGGGAATTAGGCTGGATGGTCCTTGATTTCTATTATTCTTTTCCACAAGCGTTAATGTTTGTATTTTTTCTAATAAGCCTAGTTGCATTTATTGGTAAAACTTTACTTAGTGCAGACTTAATAGTAAAAGACAAATCTTTAAGAAAAGACTCTTCCATGTTCTCATTTATAGTTTTATTAATAGTTGCTCTATTTTATATTTTTTATATAAAAGGAACAATAGAGGACAGATGGGTTTTCTTGGTAATACCCTTTATTTTATTATTTTCGGCAAAAACAATTGAGAATCTATATATTTACCTACACAAGCATTCAAAAAATATAGCTATCTTAATCATTTCAATAATGTTTTTAATATTTTTATTCTATCAAGTAAATTATGCAACAGCTATAATAAATAATAAAAAGGAAAGCTATTCCCCTGTTAAAGAGTCTTCTGTTTTAATAAGGCAAAATTCTGAAATTATTGATAAAATTTTAAGTGTTTCTTATACTCAAACCACAGCATATGCAGAAAGGGAAGTCATTACGTATGCAAAATTGTCAATAGAGAATTTCACAAAGATATTAAAAGAAGAGAAGCCAAAATTCATAATTGCTTCTATATTAGAGCCCCATCACCCAGATTGGATGGTTCAGCAAGTCCAGAACGAACAGGGATATCGTGGAATTTTGTTTCCATATTTCAATTCAAGCATCATAATATCTCCACAGAATCAAGTAGTGCAGTTCGACATAAAAAAACAAACATCCAATGATGACGCAACATTTACTTTAATTTACCCCTATGACAATAACTTCGGAGGCCTAGTCGCTTATAAGATAGACTATAAAGATTAATGTGTGGTATAACGGGATTTACATGGGAAGACAAAGAGTTAATCAAGAAAATGACTCAATGTATCTCCCATAGGGGACCAGATGCAGAAGGTTATTTTACAGATAAAGGAATCTCTTTAGGCCATAGAAGGCTTGCAATTATTGATTTATCTCCAAAAGGAAATCAGCCAATGTCAAGTTCAGATAATAATTTAGTAATTACTTTCAACGGAGAGATATATAATTTCAAAGGGTTAAAGAAAGATTTAATAAAAAAAGGACACAAGTTTAACAGCGAAAGCGATACAGAAGTGATAATCAAGGGATATGAAGAATATGGAGAAAATATCTGTTCAAAACTTGACGGAATGTTTGCCTTTGTTATATGGGATAAAAAAAATAAAGATTTATTTTTAGCCAGAGACAAATTTGGTAAAAAACCTCTTTATTATTCAATTCAAAAAGAGAATATTATTTTTGCTTCAGAAATTAAGGCATTGCTAAAAGCGGGAGTTCAAAATAAAGTAGATAAGAATATGCTTTTAGATACAATTATGTGTAGGTTTTCTCCCGGAAAAGATACAGTATTTTCAGAAATAAAAAAACTACCGCCTTCATCTTTTGCAGTGTTTTCACAAGGCAAAATTAAAATATCTTCTTATTATAGTTTACCTAATATATCCGAAAAAATAAATCCTAAAATAGAAGAAGTAGACAATTTAATAGATGGAGCTGTACAAAAAAGACTTGTGTCAGACGTTCCTGTCGGAGTTCTTCTGTCCGGGGGTTTGGACTCAAGCGCAATAGTCTCTTACATGTCAAGAGTCACAGATAAAATAAAAACATTTTCAGTAGGATTCAAAGAAGGAATAGATGAATCAAAATATGCACGGGTTGTTTCAGAGCATTTTCAGACAGACCATAAAGAAATAATCTTAGATGGTGAAATATTATCTTATTTGCCAAAAGTAGTCTGGCACATGGATGAGCCCCTATCAGACCCTGCTTCACTTCCTACTTATCTATTAGCAAGAGAGGTGTCAAAACACGTAAAAGTTGCTTTGTCTGGAGAAGGGGGCGATGAAGTATTTGGAGGATATGATACTGTAAACAGGCTATCTTTCGTTGAAAAAGTAAATAAAATCCCAAGACCTCTAAAGAATATCAGCTCACACATTCTTAAAGGAATGTCTACTTTTTACAAATATCCAAAAAAACAAATATATAATTTTGGAGCAGATTTGCTGAATAGTAAAGAAATAGAAAAAGCCTATAAAAAGTTATATTATTTTCCTTTTAATAGCAATGAAATCAAATATTTTGTAGGCGTGCAAAGACCAGATTTGCTTGATAAATATTTAGAAAAAAATCTTTACAAAACTTCTATTAATTTTTATTTTAAAGAATGGCTTCCAAATGATTTATTGATGAAAGTAGACAAGATGAGCATGGCACATGGTCTAGAAGTAAGGGCTCCATTCTTAGATAAAGATTTAATAAAATATTTTTTTGAGATACCCCTGAAATATAAAACAAACAAATTTTTGTTTAGAAAAACAATTTCCAAGCAATTGCCTAAAGTAATTTTAAATAGAAAAAAACAAGGTTTTAGCCTTCCTATCTCGACGTGGTTTACAAACAAGGACTTCTTTAACAGAGTAAATCCGCATATAGAAGACTTAAAAGAGAGAGATATTTTTAATAAATCAAAATTAGACAGCCTAATATCAAAACCAACAACCTATAGAAATGATCACAAATTATGGACTCTTCTAAATGTTGAATTATGGCACAAACTCTACATCGATAATATTACTTTAGAAAAGGTGGAAGTTTAATGGTAAAAGTAAGTTATGTTTTAGGTATTCTTAACGCAGAAAGAACACTAAAAGAATGTATAGATTCAATATTAATGCAAAAATTTTCAAGGAAAGATTATGAGGTAATAATAGGAGATGGCGGTTCGACAGACAATACTCTTAAGATAGTAAAGAGTTATATAAAAAAAGAAAAGAACATCAAGTTATTTCATAATCCCTATAAGCTTTCAGAAGGCAAGGGTATGGCAAAAGACCAAGGGGTAAACCTATCAAAAGGAGAGTTTATAGTGTTTCTTGACCACGACAATATCCTTCTAAACAAAGACTGGATTAAGCACATATTAGAACCTTTCAAAGACAAGAGAGTAATGGCCTCTCAATCATTGACTTCCCCTATACCCAAAGACACCAATTTTCTTAAGTATATTAATGCCCTTGGAGTAGAAGACCCATTTGCAACCCCCTATTCATTAGTAGCACAAGTTGTATTAAATCAAAATAAATTTAATAAACAAAAAGATTACTTCATTTTTGATTTATCTCCAAAAAAAATATTGTTTTTTGGAGCAAACGGTTGCGCTTTTCGCAAATCAGTGTTTAAGGCAATAAACGGATATACAAGAGATGTTGATGTCTCGGCAAACATGGCCCATCACAACATGAGGGTTGCAATACATTCAAAACCAAGAATATATCATAAAACCTCAAACAACATGCTCTCATTTATGAAGAAAAAAGCAACCTATTTTTATAGATTTATGAATAAGGAGTATGGGACAAAATCTTTTAAATGGACTCAGCTTGGACAACCTCCAAGCACCATTAAATTCTTCTTAATGGTTTTGACCAATTTAACACTTGTAGTTCCACTAATTGATGTTCTTCCACAATTATTCAAAACAAAAAAGTTATTTTGGCTTTTACACCCATTTTACGTATTTTACTTAACCTTACTTTATGGAATAATTACCTTATCAAAAATAAAGAATTTTTTTAAGTATGTCTAGTTTTTAGTTGCAACAACCAAGCAATCCATTCCTTTATTTTCTTTATTATTATTATTTAAATAAGTCTTGTCATTTTTTCCCGTAAGTATTCCAAAAGGAATACTCTTCCTCAATAAATATTTACAAAACAAATGTACATACAAGTCAAATATCAGTTTAGGTGACTCAACAGTATTTTTGTATTGGATAGAAAAGCCAACCTTTTTGAGGAGCGTAGTTATCTCATCCATTTTATAATGTCTATAATGCTGAGTGTATAACAGGGGATTTATAATGTGTAATGGGTGTTTATTTGGCACAGTTATTATCAGTTTCCCCTCATTCTTTAGCATTTTATGAATATTCTCTAACACTTCACTATCCCCTTTAATGTGTTCAAGCACTTCAAGCATAATTATGGTGTCAAACCCATTGAACATTTTTTTGTCTGGATTAGTGATGTCTCCACATATAAAATTTGTTTTTTTAGTATATCTTTTTGCATGATTTATTTTTTTTAAGTCAAAATCAATACAATTAGAGCTTTTTGTTTTTGTCTCAATTATTCTCTCAATTTCAGGGATATGTGCAACACCCACAGTTAAGATAGAATCAGACTTTTTTATGTCTGCCAAGTTAATGATAAAATCCGTTCTATTGTCAGATTTCATAGAGAATCAATTACCTTTCTAATTTTATCTTGTAAATTATAAAGTCCATCCAAATCTATTTTTGGCTTTTTCCTATAGTTGATAAGGAGTTTTGGAGTTAGTTCTTTCATATTTCTTATCATTAAGACATTTGCTTTTTTAGCAAAATATTCCGCAAATTCAACCTGGTGGTCATTAATATGCTCTTTGTATTTTGCCTCTCGCGGAACAGTAATAACAGGTTTGCCATATTTTAATATAAATTCAATCAAAGATGTAGCAGACTGAGCTATGACAATTCGGGATTTTTTATAATATTCATCAATTTTATCCGTGAAATCAAAATACTCTATATTTTTAGGAGTATATTTTGTGAATCCTCTCTGCACAATTATTTCTTCTTTAATTTTTGGTGCGATTTTATCTATTCTTCTTATTAATCTGTCAAATTGGTCAGGGTGGGTTCCAATTGTTACAAAAATCATACTATTCCCCCTACGTATTTTGCTTTCCTGCCATATTTTTTAGCCATATTTTGATGTTGAACCCAAAATTCATTAGCAAAGGGGTAAGATGCGCGTGCAGACCAGTTAGGAGTTTTAACTCTTATGACTGTATCAATAAATATACTTTTTATCCCAAGAATTTTACAGGCAATAACGGCTGGAATAGAAATTTGAGCACCATTTGTAAAAATAATATCTATTTTTTCTTTTCTTAGTATATTTATTAAATTAAAAAGTGTTTTTAAGTAAGTAAAAGGATTTGGCTTAAGTAAAATATCTTTTTTGAAGTAGTATGTAGTATACTTTCCTAAAAAAGATTTTGTTTTTACTTTAGGATTTAGGTCTTCAGTTATTAATATGCAATTATCTAGTCTTATTACTTCTTGGGAAAATAATAATTTCATCTGTCCCAAATGCCCCCCTTGAGAAGTTATGATAGCAATGTTTTTCATTTTATCTTGCAGCCCTGAAGTATTTAATAAATTTATCATAAATGCGAATCATTCTTCTTAATGGAGAGTTTAATATTCTTAAACGTAACACTGCTAGAGCCATCCAAGGTCCAGACTTCCAAAAATTTATTTTTGAATAATCTTTGTTTGACCAAACAGTTGATTCCTCTTTTATTCTAAACCCTTTCTTATTTAGTAAGTAAAGCATCTCTATGTCAAATGCCCATGAAGTCATTCCTACTTTGTTTAGAATTTTTGTAATCGCTCCTCTTCTGAATATTTTAGCACCGCACTGTGTATCTCTATAAGGAAGAAGAAGAATGGCTCTTATGAATGAGTTGTATATTCTTGAAGCAATAATTCTCGGCAGAGTGTTTCTAGGGGTTAAATTAGCTCCATGAAGATACCTGCTAGCGATTATGCCATCATATCCTTTTATTTTAGTGAATAACCTATAATATTCCAAGGGCGTGGTTGCCAGATCAGCATCTACAAACCCGATATGGGTATAATCTCCGTTTAATGCATGTTTAAATCCCTCTATGACTGCAAAACCCTTTCCCCCCTTTATAAATTCAAGAATCTCAAGATTTTTCTTTCTATATTTACTTACAATATCAATTGTCCTATCAGTACAGGCATTCACCACAACAATTATCTTAAAATTATCCAGTTTTTCAGTCTTAACCAGATTATTAAAATGTGAAAAGTAAGACTTTAATGTGTTTTCTATTCTTTTTTCTTCGTTGTGTGCAGGGATAACAATCGCCAAAGATAACATATTTCTCTTTAGGAGATGTTCTTTTAAAGATGTCGGTAAGCGAGTTTTTAGCGGCTTTTATTGTTCATTGCAAATATAGATCCAATAAAGAATATTATGGAGCTTATGAGGAAAACAAGAGTGAATTCCATTATAGTATTTGGAAGAAAGAAGAGTGCAATTTCAATTATATTAAATATTATGAGCCAAGAATACCCTTTAACTTTTCCTAATGAAAGTTTATAGAGCAAGATTACATTTGTTAGGGCAATCAATCCAAAAGCAATAGTTAAGTAAGGCAAAATCTCTATGGCTTGAGGAATTATATTTCCAGAAAAAATGTATATTATTTCACTAGTGAATAAAGCAAAAAATAAGATAACTCCAATTATAATTAAGCTAATGAGTCCAAATGCTGTCTTAAATATTTTTTTATTTTTTAAAGGTTGCTCTCCAGACTCAACAGAAAGAGGAAACATTGCTTTTCCAATTGGAACAGAAATCCATAGAACTATTTTTCCAAGTATTGAGGCTATTGAGTATGCCCCGGCTGTTTGAAAATCAAATAAAAACTGAGCAACTAATACATCTATACTGGAAAATATTACAATTACAGCAGTAACATACATTGTAGGAAGAGCATAAGAGTAGATATTAACTGCGGTAGGGGGTTTCTCTTTAGATTGAAATACGCTCTTTAAAGGTATAAAAGAAACTATAACTCCAACAAAAGCTCCTATTAGGAATCCTCCGATTGCCCCATAAACCTTCCAACCAATAAGAACGAATACAATTCCAAGTATTAATTTAGAAGCAGATTCAATAACAAGATTAGAGCTCAAAGCTGTAAATTTCTTACGACCTTGCAATGCTCCGCGAGTAACTGGAAGCATAAACATGGTGTATAATAAAATTCCATTTAATGCAAGTAGAAGATAAGGTATTTTAAGAATGCTTGAAAGAACAATTGAAATAAGTAAATAAATTATAAATGCAATTGTTGCAAAATAACTGCTTTTTTTTAAGGATTTAATAAGTAAACTCTTTAACTGTCCGTCCTCTGGGCTTGATACCGTATATTTAGCAATTACTGTTTGTATAGATTCAGAGAATATAGTGAATATGTAAATTATTGCACCAAGCGCCGCAAGTATACCATAATCTGCAATAGATAAAAATCTAGCCATAACTGACTGGTAAATAAAATTCAAAAAATTAAATAACCCAAATCCTACAAGCAAAATAATGCTCCCTCTTACAATAGGTCTCATAATCTTATTAAAATTAAACTTCTTTTTAAATTAGTGTTTATGCATATAAAATATTTTCAGGATATTCTGTTTGAAGATATTCGGGTTTAAGTTTTGTTCCCGAAGGATAATTTAGTTCCCATATCTTTATAGGTCCTCTAAACTCATTGAAATAAACAAAATCTCCTAATTCTGCTCCTTGAGCTTTCAGAATTCCTGCTATTGAGTCCTCTTCGCTATGAACAAGCCTAAAATTGTCATTTGATTCGCCGTATAAATAAAATCTTGCAAGATTGCTACTTGCAGTTCTAGGGCTCAAATAAAGCAAAGCTCCTCTTGGTTCTAAATCTGCTCCGCCTTGAGCATTAATAGCAACTCTTGGATAAATAAATATTCCTGCATTTATTCCCTTACCTGTATCAACCAAACCTGTTTTTTTATCCCAATATTTTCTAAGAGGTATCTGATAAGTTTTATCTTGGAAAAAGTAAATACCTAGGACTTCATTTACAGAATCAGACTTATCGACTACAACCGCAACAGCCGCCAAATATGCCTTTCCTTCAGGCAGGAATATTTCACTGTTATTTTCTTTATATAGGATGTCTTCATCAATTGGGGTTCCCCCATTATAGAAAAAGACAGTAGCATTCTTTCGCTCTGTGCTTTGAGAATTATCTCTTAAAAATGTAGGAATCCAGCTTCTTCTATCATAATTTGAATCAGAGCCGATGGTCGAGAATGCAGAATATTTTCCAATATCTGTTGAGTCTATCAAAAAATGAGTTACATTATGTGCATAAAGAAACTCAAGGGTTTTAGTCATATCTGTCTCAGTTAAAGCATACCTGCCCATCATATGATTCCAGTATCCTAATAAATTTCCTCCATCTAATACGGTGGCTCTTTCACCAATTGATTGTATCCAATATCCATAATCCCACCAGTGCCCAAACACTGCATTTTGAGCAGTGTTATCCCTCACCCAACTCATTGCTTTCTGCCATTGTTGTGTATAGGCAGAAGGAACATAACCCTTGGCTAGAGAAACGCTTCCCCTATAGTGGCTGTATCCTGCAAAGACAATTAAGACAATTATCGAAATACAAACAATTGTTTTAAGATTGAAAATGTTTTTTTGCCTTATAGAATCTGCTACTTTGCTAAACGAAATGACAAATAAGTAGCCTATAAGCATGGAAGCCATAGGTACGAGCATAAGCACGAGTCTTATGAACGTGCGCGATGAAAGAAGGCCCATGATAAAGAATATTTGGATAAATACGACATTTAGAGAAATATTTAAGTAAGGATTCTCCATACCGTCTTTTACCTTTTTGTTTCTTACAAAAACAAATAGTGCAGTAATAAGTAAAACTCCAAGCAGATAAACAGTTTTGCTAAGAATATTGGATCCATTAAAGATGCTTTCTGGACTGTATCTTGTGAATGCAATTGCACTAATCAAAGCAACCCATGCTACTGTAAGAAGCCATCTATATTTTGAAGATAGGGGTACACTACATAGAGTTCTATAAGTTAATAATATTGATGCAAAGAATATTAATGGTATGAGCAGAGGAATATTTTTTAACATTGGACCAAAATTTTGGGACCATTCTACAAAAAATGGTTGCCTATTTTCAGCAACAGTCAATATTAACCTTGAATCAGCAGATTGACCCAGTAAAGAATAAGCAGTAGAAACCTTGCTCATAATAAAAGAAGGTCCAAGAAACAAAGTTCCGATTAAAATGAAAAATAATCCTCCATAAACTAAAGATGCAATTCTTGGATATGGGCGTATTTTGTTGAATATATATTTACTAAAGTATTTGTGAATTACAAAGTCTGCAAATAAGATAGCAAGAGTGACTAATGTAGCAAAACCCTCTACACTTCTAAATAATATGCTTATATTGAACCTATCAGGCAAAAATATAAATCCTAAGAGATATAGGAAAAATATGAATAGTCCATAAGAAGTAAGTTTTTTATCATTTATCTGACCAAACATAAAAAGTACAAACATTACGATACTCATAGTGAGTAAGATGTATCCGTAACCTCCCCACGTCAGAGCCATTAGTCCTGCAAATAAACCCCCTATTGAAGAATAGGCATATTGTTGAATTCTAGATTTTTGTTTCCAACCCAAAAGGAAAAAATAAAAACTAAGAAACATGTAGAAAAAGGCTCCCGACTCTTTTTCAGGAATTCCCGCTATAGTGCGAGGAATAAAAACAGGAATTACCGAGAGAAAGAAACAAGCCACCAATGCAATAAATCCGGCTCTTTTTTTATCAGTAATGGCTAAAAATGTTTCCCGAGTCATTAAAAAGAAAGCTCCAATAGTAAGGGCAAACATAATAACCGGGTAAATTACAGCAGTATGTTCAACAGAAGTGCTTCCAAATAGAACCCCTATCTTATGAAACCATGCGATTGGATAATGCGTTAAGGGATATTCCAAGCCAGTTTTCAGGCCCAGAGGCACATATCTCATAGAATCTATCGCATATAAGCTCCCATTTTCTACTATATATTTAGCCCATCTTAAAAAAAGAAAAGGGTCAAGATCAGGTCCAAGAGTCCAGCTTCCAGTAGTTATATCTCTTAATCCTTTCAAGTTGCGTGTTCTGATAAAGACTGCAATATAAACAACTATTGCAAGCAGGACACAAACTATCCAATCAGATTTATTTTTTATAAAATCAACAACATTTTTTTGTCTTTGTATAATTATTGAATCAACCATTCATTAATTGGCAAAATGTCTTATTTAAAGTTTGCTTGAAAAGTTATTTTATAGCTTCAACGGTATAGCCCATTGTCCAGTCCCTTTTTTTATCTAAAGAATCAAGATGAAAAAATACAAACGGGAGTAATATCTGCGTGAATAATCCACCAATAATTGAAAGAGGATAATACAATAATTTGTTCTTCTTAATTGGTTCAAGCAAATTGTTAAATCTAATCGCATCTGCTAAAAACCAAAAGTAGCCCCCCATTGGAGCTATTTTATATTTTGAAAATCCTGCTTTTTTAAGAAGACTCTTAAGTCCGTAAGAGGTAAAATAAAAATAGTTATGAGGGGCTTGGTGTACCATCCATCCTTGAGGAACAGTCAGAATGAGTTTTCCACCTTTCTTTAGAATCCTATTAAATTCAGAAAGTACTTTTTCAGGATTTTCTAAATGTTCTAAAACCTCTGTATTCAAGATTGCATCATAATTTAAGTCTGGACGAGGAATCTCTGACAAATCAGAGACAAAATCAAGGTTTTTATGAGTATCTACAAAATCAGTGGATTCATATTTACAATGTTTGAAAAAATATTTGTAAGGGCATGGTCCTGCACCAGCATCAAGAATTTTTATTCCATTTTTAAGATATTTTGAAGATTTTTCAACAAATCTTTCTATTGCATATCTACGAGGATTAAATCTCAGCCTTAAACCTTTAGGTATCATATTTATAATCCTTTGAATTTTTTTGCTTCTGCCAGTAACCCTGTCAATATCTCCTCTTTTCATAACCTTAATTATATCCTTATTATTAAAACTTAATTGCTTCGCAATAAAGGATGTTAAGCAAAAAACAAAGGAGTGATAAATACCTCAATAAGCGCAGAAACAAAAAGCAATATGACTGCAAGAATTATCAAATTAAGAGAATCCTGCAAAACCTTCCAGAATTTTTCAGTCCCTATTTCTCTTCTTATCACTGCAAAAGAAATCATTCCGCCAGCCAACGCTGCTATAAAGTAAGACCCTATTTCAGGTAGGCCATGAACAAAATACCTCAAAATTGCCAGAGGTAAATAGTTTAAGTCAGACCTAGTAAATATTGCTATTGCTGCAGCTATGACGCTTGCATTCCATGCAAGTATGAACACAACCCCTGCCCCAAAAAGAAGGGAGAATATAAGAGTAAATATTAAAACATAAGTGTTGTTTGCAAAGATAAGAAACATTCTTTCTTTATTTGTAGCAAAAGCTGTAGGGCTCGTCTGAACTTTGGAAACTATTGCTTCAGCGCATTTCTCATCGTTGGGCTTATTAATCGTACAGTAAGTCTCAAGTTGTTGTTGAAGTGTTTCTGTAGTGGGTAAGAGGATATACCAAAATGAAAACCCTATGACAAATCCAACAAAAAGCCACATAAACGCCCATAGAGCCTTCCTATGGTCTTTAATCAACTGAAAAGTTCCTTCTCCTTCTTGAGAAGACCTTGTTTCTTCTATTCTAAACATATAAAACATAAAGGGTATAGAGAACATTACGGTAAATGTTACAACTAATATTCCGGCAGTAGACCTAAGAACAGGGTCATTTTTGAATATCCATTCGACTAGAAGTATAGAAAGACTAGCATAAAATGCTCCAACAAAAAACATCTCCCATGGCTTACGCTCAGCTTTTGCAGGATTAATAAGCATCTCAAACATGTTTCATCACTTTCTTAAAAACCCAATTACCTTTTTATATATGTTGGCACACATACTAAGATGGATAGGTTCTCTAAGTTATGTAAGGATATAAAATCTATAAAAATACAAGGCGCAACTAATGTTGCAAAAGCGGGAGTAAAAGCATATTGTATTAAACCAACCCAAAAGACAATAAAAATTCTTTCAAATCTAAGACCCACAGAACCAATGTTAATAAATTCCCTAAATGTTGTAAAAAAATCATCTGTTGAAAAGGTATTAAATCATTTTGATAATGCTCAGGAATTTATTAACCACTACGTTAAAAAGTTAATATCAGATGGTCAGATAATATTTACCCATTGTCATTCAAACACTCTTGCTAATGCTCTTATCGAAGCTCATAAGAATGGAAAAAAGTTCTCAATAATAAACACAGAAACCAGACCATTATATCAAGGGCATATTACTTCAAAACAATTGTCAAAAGCAGCGATAAAAGTAACTACTTCAATCGACTCTGCAATGCTTAATGAGATAATAAAATCAGATTTAATAATGTTGGGTGCAGATGCAGTTACAAAAAAAGGAGTCTTAAATAAGATTGGTAGTGGTTTGATAGCAAAGTTGGCAAGTGATTATAAAAAACCCCTATATGTTATAACTGATTCTTGGAAGTTCTCTTTAAGGAAAATCCCAATTGAGAAACGCCCAATATATGAAGTGTGGAAACATTCTCCAAAAAAAGTTTTTATAGAAAATAAAGCATTCGAGTTAATTCCAAAGAAATATATCTCCTTTATAATCTCCGAATTAGGCATTTTATCTTACAAAACTTTTATGAAACAGGCAAAAAAGTCCTTAAGAAACAATTAAACTACAAGTCTCTGAAGTTCTTCGGTAACTCTTCCAATTTCAGAAGAAACTTGTATCTTAAAAGATTCTAGTCTGTTCTTTTGTTCAGAAACTACTAATTTAACCTCATCAAGTTTTTTATTGACAAAATATCCTGCACCAACATCCACAAGGAGTTTTTCATCTCCTTCTATTTTGATCGGAGCAAATACAGATTTTCCTATTTGAACCAACATCTTCTCTCCCTTTTTACTTTCAATAACTTTAAGTTCCTCGTCAAACAAAACAAGTTCAGATATCTGTTGTTCTATTAACTTAAACTGCTCGGTAAACATTTCATATCTCGCGTTTAAGCTGTTCAACAGTTCGATTTTTTCACTATCCACGTTATAACTTTAAAAAGAGGTTATAAAAACCTATTGCTAAGGTCAATGTACTTTCAATAGCTTTCTAAATATCATCGAGAATACTATAAAGAAGATTATATATGCCCATATTCCTGACAAAAACCCAAATATTTTTACAGGGTTTTCTTTAAAATAATCTCCGAACCATCTTATAAGCAAAATGAAAGGTATCGCCGTATATGCTACTGGTCTCATTGTGATAGGCATTGTCTTGAACACAAGTTCCATAGATTTCTTAGAAAGTTCGACAGATTTTGTAGGGTCAGCTCTGTAAAGTTTCATCTCCTCATTGACAATTTTTTGTTCTTCTCTAATCTGCTTCAGAAGATTCTGGTCAGTCACATATTTATGAAGAAGAGTAGTTCCAAAGTTTAATATGCCTGTGATTATCAATAGTCCAATAACAACATTCCAGTCAAGCAAAACGCCAAGAGATGGATCAAATGCAGCATGAACACTTTCACCAATCATTGGAACTTTATCCCACAATCCAGCCACGGCTAAAGAAATAAGCATCACTAAAAATACCATTCCCATACCTTTCATTTACCCACCCATCATCTTTCTTAAAGAAGGATGCATATCAAGAGAATGCTGTTGCGCGATATTCTGATAAAGCTGATACAATATCATTACTGCTAGTAAAATAGAAGTCCCTGAAGTCAATGCCCCTAACAAGTCTGCAAAAGCAGCTAAAGCGCCTATGGCAAATCCTCCCATGACAGTAAGAGGGAATATATATCTGCTTAATATGCTTTCTATTATCCTTGGGTCTTTTCTAAACCCAGCCATCTGCAATCCCGAAGAGAAAATATTCTTTGCCTGTCCTGCAGGGTCCATTCCAGTAGTCTTCACCCAGAATACAGAGAATATCATTGAGAATATGACATAAAATAATATGTGAAATATTGCTTGGAATATTTGAGAGCTAAGCAAACTTCCAGTTATTACTGCCTGAAGCAAGTTGGGGGCGCCAATCCAGAAAGCAAGTCCAGATATTGGCTGACCATTTTGAAAACCTCCTAAGAATGTAGGATGCCCCAACCAATTTTCCATAAGACTTCCGAATAATTGTAGGTTTGCAGATAAAGCGGCAACCAGTATTACTGGCAAGGTGGAAGCATAAAAGAATTGTAATGGCCATTTAACACCATAACCTCTAAGTCTGTCATAACTCAATGGAATTTCAACCTTAAGGCTTTGTGCCCAAACAACTCCCAAGAAAACTATTGCAGTTGTTGCAATCACAGCGGCAGCAAGTAAGGCTCCAATGGAGTCTCCATTTATGATAGACTGGAGGATAACAAGAATTCTTCCAGAACAAGGAGTATTTGCAAAATCAGATAGACAGTTAGAGCCATCAGAACCAATAAACTGGAAAAGGCCTATGAATAATTGAAGAGCAACTCCTGCAACTATAAATAAAGACACTCCAGAACCAAAACCCCATTTAGCAACAACCTCATCCATAAACATGATTGCAAGACCTCCAAGAATAAGCTGAAAGATTACTATTGATTCATATCCAGGAGAAGCTTCTAGACCTTTCATCAATACAAATATGCATGCTTCAAATATTATGAAAAACAAAGTCCCAAGTTTTTGTATTCCTTGGAACATCTTCTTTCCTTCTTCAGATTTAGTATTGATGCTCAATATACCAGAACCCACAAGCAACTGTAAAATAATGGAAGAGGTAACAATAGGACCTATACCAAGGCTTATTATCGCCCCAAAATCCGTTCCCAGAATGGTAGAAAGAAAATCAAATCTCTCGAGGGCGTTTCTACTCAATCCATACAACTTAATGTTATACATTACGAAGAAGAAACCAAGCACTACGAGAGTCCACTTGAGTTTCTCATTAAAAGATATTTTCTTTTCAGCAGGTTTTCTAACCTCAGGAAGATTTTGAATAATCTGTTTCAATACCATATCTTGTCTACAAAATGCAGGTTTTTAAACATTGACGGATTTAGTAATTAATAAAATATCAAATAAAATGATGAAAAAGATAGCAAAAAATAAAGATTATAACGGAGCAGTCGTTCTCGGATTAAATGATGCTCTTGTAGAACTTTCAGGAGCATTAGTAGGTTTAAGTTTTGCTTTGGCACAATCAAAGGTTATCGCAACGGTCGGTCTCATAACTGGTTTTGCAGCAGCTCTTTCAATGGCAGCATCAGAATATCTTTCAGCAAAAGAGGACAATAGGAAAAATCCAATCAAGGCATCAGCATATACGGGAATGGCATATATTTTAGCAGTAATTGTTTTAGTAATTCCTTATTTTATTTTATCAAACACTTATTATGCGACAGCAACAATGTTTGCATTAGTTGTATTAATAATAGCAGGATTTACAAAATATGACTCTAAATTACACAACGAAAGATTCGGCTCAAAGTTTATTGAAATGCTTTCAATAACAATAGCAGTTTCAGTAATAAGCTTCCTATTCGGAATGTTGGTTAAGAAATTAGTTTAACACTACAAAAAAGAAAGATTTATAAATATGTAGTGTTAAATATCTTTATGAGTTTTATAGTTAAGGAAATTAATGGTAAGGAATACAAGTATGTCCTCAAATCAGTTAGGCTTCCAGATGGAAAGGTAGTCTCTTTGCAGAAAATATATCACAATGAGCCAAAAAAAGAGTTAAATAAGATATTTATCGAAAAAGAAAAACAGGCATACTTAAATTTTGTTTTAAAAAAGTTTGGAGAGGATTATATTATTAATAAAAAAGAGTTGGAAAAGATAGAAAAAATAAGAATTGATTATCGGATAATTATAAAGAAATTATCCAAGAGTTCAGTTAAAGATTTACTTGATAGATTCACAGCGAATTTCACATTTGAAAGCAATGCATTAGAGGGTAATTCCCTTACTCTAAAGGATGTAGCAATAGTAATGTTTGAAAATGCTTCTATAAAAGGAAAAGATTTAAGAGAGATATACGAGACCAGAAATTCAAGAAGAGTAGTAGATTTAATTTTCAAAAATAAATTTTCAATAAATCATAAAGATATCATTAAGATTCACAAAATGCTTGTAAAAGACATTAATATTCAAACAAGTTATAAAAAAATACCAAATTTTATATTAGGTAGCAAAGTAAAAACAGCTCTGCCCGAAAAAACACATGAAGAAATGGATAATCTAATAAGATGGTACAATGACAATATTGAAAAGATTCATCCAATTAAGCTTGCTTCAATATTTCATGGAAAGTTTGAACAAATTCACCCATTTGAAGATGGAAATGGGAGAGTTGGAAGATTTCTAATAAATATTATTCTTATAAAAAACAAGTATCCCCCATTAATTATTAGAAAATCACAGAGAGTCCACTATCTTAAATCATTAGACGATTTTGATAACAATCATAAAGACTCATTGGAAAGGTTTATTTTGGAGCGTTTTAAAGAAACATACAGTAAATTCTTTGAAATTTATGTAAAATATGTTTAATATTTGTGTAATTAAACTCTCAACCAAAAACTACTTTGTCTTTATTGTAATCTTTCCGCCGTGTTTCTCTATAGATTTAATAGCACCTTTAGAAGCAGCACCTGCAATTATATTCAACTTGATATTTTCATTAAGCTGTCCAACTAACTTATAATCGGAGTAGTCTGTTCCATCTTTTATTTTATTTAATCTCTCAAGATTCAAGGTCTTTAATTTGTTTCCAGAGAAACGCATTCTAGTTTGTCTTTTGCCAAAGTATTTTTCAGCAAACGTATTTTTTAAGATAAGAGTTTTTTTCTGGTCCCCTCGTTTTCCAGAACCAGCCATTCCAAACCCCCCTCTATGTCCGCTACCTCTAGCTTTCTTCTTTCCACCCCTTCCATGCGTATGGCTTCCTCTAAATCTTCCAGATTTTTTTCTTCTTTTTAGCTTCATTTTAGTCTTCTTCCCCCCAATCTTTAGCTCTTATCTCCCTAATAAGATTTTCATCCGCAAGAGTTTCAAATTGCTCTTCATCAGCTTCAACAAAACAATTAGAATCTCCACAACGAGAACATTCTTCTGGAGGTAATTTTCCATAAGCTATAAATCCACATTCACATTCCCATGTAGCTTTTAGCTTACTCATAACATTCTCTCCAAAAGTGCATTTATGTGCTCTTTATTATCTCCAAGAACTCCCTTCCCAACTCCAAAATGTTTTTTGCTCTCAATTCCTTTTCTTGGGGGATGCAGCCTAAAGAAAGGTTTAACATCAAGCTCACGAAGAGATTTTTTCTCAAGATTCTTTACTATTGATTCAGCGTTTATCTTTACATTTCTCTTTAAGCTCTCAGCCCTTAATGATATTAATTTCATGAGATTTTCATCGCTTATCTTACCATACGCAACAAAACTTCTTACTTTATTCAAGAGTTTGATATTCTCAGGATTTTCCTGCATAAGAATTGCAGAATATTTTCTTCTGAGATTTATATTATGCAATATATATTGAACATTTTCAGATACATCAACCATTCCAGATATTCTTATTACTATAATCATTGTAGAGACCTCGTTTTTTTGAGTGCTTCAATACAGGCGTTGGCTGAATTTATTGTAGTTCTACCCTGCCCTTTTGCATACGAATAAATATCCTTTATCCCAGCAAGCTTCAATATTTTCTTACATTCATCGCTGACAACAAGACCAGTTCCTTGGGGTGCGGGAATTAATTTAAGGATTACACTACCACACTTACCTTCAACAACATAAGGTATACTATGAGGCTCAGAACATGAACAGTCAAAATGACCACAACCCCTATTAACTTTTATTACATTGAGCTTGGCCAATCTAACTGCTTTTTCCCTCGAAGGAAGGGTCTCTTTAGATTTTCCAAGACCTATGCCCACATGACCATTCTTATCTCCTATAACTGCTAAAGAGGAGAAAGTTATAATATTTCCTTCCATTGTTTTTTTCTGAGTTTGTCTCCAAGCCCTTCTCTTGCCTCCTCCAAACTTCCCTTTAGACTGACCAACAAGTAAAAGGTCCTTTTCGACAGTTATCAAGCTATCCACTATTTCAGGCTCAAGTATTTTTTTTCCACTCAAAAGAATCTCATCTATATTCTTTATCTTTCCACTTTTTACTTCTTTTCCTATTTGAGTCTTTGGAGACCAGGCTTGAATTGGAGTTTGTTCAATATCTTTCTCCATTATGAGCTGTTCCTCAGTAGCAGGAATCTCAGAGATTATCCCTATCTCTTCCTTCTCAGTGGGAATTTCTTGTTTCATTTTAGTTTCTCCTTAAGTTGATTAATAAGTTTTGCCGTCTCTTCTTTTCTGCTTATCATCTTATCTTCAGGCAATACTTTTTCATTGCATGGAATATTAAATCCAGCATCCTTCAATCCCTTAACAAAAGAATAAACTCTTGATTTTGGAACATGACTAATAAGCCCCGTATCAAGTATGCCTTCTGTAAGGTCTGTTTTTTTAGCAAGTAAGTAACCCATAAGATAAGCAGCGGGCAAACTCTTAAGACTTCCAACAAGTTTTTCAGGCCACCCATACTTGAGGAGGTCTTTAGTATTTACAGTAACCAGAACCTTATCCCTTGCAATTTCCGAGATAACTATCTGTGCCTGAAGGTATCTATTTGTTTTTCTAAATATAACTCTTGGCTTGCCAGATTTAAGTAGAGAAATTCTAGCCTTGTAGTCTGTTTTTCCCTCAAGTCTTCTTCTTCTGATTGTTTTTTGTATTCCTTCCATTTATTTTTTCTCCTTTTGCATCAACTGAATATTTTCTTTAAGATGTGATTTATTCTTGAATATTTTGCTTCTTATGCCTTTCCTTAGTTTTAAGAATTCGCCATCATCTATTTTCCCTTGCTTTCTTATTTCTGACAAATAAGCTCTAAGTTTTCTAGTGAGGATTATGTACTCTCTTTTGCGATTATTCGGACGCATACGTATGCTTCCAGCTCTAGCCCTCTTTCTAGGCTTTTTAGCCTTCTTGCCTTTTGTCTCCTTGATGAGTATGGCCTTGCTGGAGACTAAATCTCTGATATCTTGTTTAGTAATAGCTTCTTTTATCTCGTTTAAACTGTTTGAATTAAATCTTATTCTTCCCTCTCCGACTCCTAGGGTTCTCGCTGCAAGAGCTTTCTTCTTACTTAAGTCCATTATTTCCTCCAGTCTTTTTCACATTTAAAATTTGTAATCCTCTCTCATCTATTTTCTTAATAATCTCAATTCTCTTTTTTGCACCAAGAGTTCTAGCAATTATCAAGATGTTTTTTTCATTTGCCTTTGATACATCAAGCATATTTCTAATCATCAAAGGAATCTTACCATTTATTTTTCCAGATTCGCTTCTAGGAGACTTAAATCCTATACGAGGAGACTTGGTATATCCAAATCTGTTTCTACGAATCTTGCTATGTCTTCCCGTAGCATTTCTCCATTTCTGGAGTTTGCGTCTTCCTTTCCCAAGTCTTGAATGTTTCAAACTATTTCTTCTCAAGAATTTCCTCATATATCTGCTCCTGGTTTTTTAGTGATGAATATTCCATCCTGAAAAACTCTTCTGTCTTTTTTAGTGACCAATGCAGCTTTCTCTATATTTGCAGCAGTTTGTCCCGCCTTCTCGATATCAGCACTAGACACTATTATTTTGCTTCCTTCAATTTTTACTTCAACATCTTCCAATATTTTAGCGCTTCTAGGAACTTTCTCTCCAAGAAAATTACTTATTATCAAAGAGCCCTTATCTAGTTTGACAGTCATTGGGAAATGTACATTTGAAACTTCCATTTCATAAACAAATCTCTCATTTAATCCATGAAACATATTCTTTATATGGGCAATACAAGAATTAATATTAGCAACAATTTTTCTAGTAGACTTTGGACACTTTACAAAAATTGTGTCGTCAGAAAGAGAAATTTCCATTTCAGCATTGAGCAAGGTCTTAGAAAGTTTAGTGTTTCCTTTAGTACATTGTAATTCCTTTCCTAAAACAGAACACTTTATTCCCTGAGGAATTTTAATGGAATTTTCATAACCTTTTTTCATCAGTACATATAAGCCACAATGCTTCCTCCGATGTTCTTATCAATAGCAGTCTGATGAGTGACCAGACCTTCATTAGTAGAGATTATTAAGATTCCCATTCCTCTAGCAGGGAGATATCTTCTTACATACTTATCAATATCATTTACCTTTACAATATATCTAGGTTTAACTGCCTTACACTTATGCAAATTTTTAAACTCCACAAGCAATCCTTTAGGTGTAGTAGAATACTCTAAGATATACCCCTTAAGTTTTCCAATAGCAAGAATATTCTGGAGAAACTTAGAGTGATTTCTTAATGTAACACTTGTTTGCCCAGCTACCTTTGCGTTCATTATCTGATTTAATCCGTCTGAAATAATGTCTTGACTCATGTTAACTAAATTTTTTGAACCCTATCTCCTGAGCAATTTCTCTGAAACAGTGCCTGCATAAATGCAAGTCATACTGATTTAAATGGGCTCCAAACCTCCCGCATCTTTTACATTTCTGTGCCGCAATTCCAAACTTCCTATCCTTCGGCTTGTTGAACTTAATAAACTTTTTAGCTATGGCTGGCTTGTTTCTAATCTGCCTCAACACTTTATTCCAATCACTTGCAGTCATGTTAAATTTCCCCCATCTGAATGGAAATTTAATAATTGAAAATTAGAGATTTTCATTCTACAACCTCCGTATTAAATGTTTCCTTCATATACTCAATTATTTCTTCAGGGGAGACGTGCTGTTTTTTAGGAATTGTCCCCTTCTTCATTTTTCTCTTTTTAACTCTGATTCCAGGCCTTTCAAAAACAACTGTAACATTAAACCCTCTGATTCCTATGTCCCTCATATACTTCACTCCCGGGATGTTAATATATTCAGGTATTCCAAATGAGAAATTGTTTTTATCTATCTGTTTAACTTTAAGCCTATTATCTATTGCTCCAAGTAATTTTCTAAGCATTTCAATAGCCTCTTGATTTCTCAATGTAACATTTGTTCCTAATTCCATTTTAGGTTTAACTCCAAATGCGGGAATTCTTGCTCTTGGACCAGAAAGGGTTATTTGAGCTTTTTTTTCAGAAATAGTTTCAATTAATTTTTTAGCCTTCTCCAAATCTTTATCCACAGCTCCAGCACTTAAAACTACTCTAGAAATCTTTGGAATTCTCATGATGTTACTCATATTAAAATAACCTGTCCTTTGTTGAGCATGACATTACCTTCATCAAATTTAACAGTTAAGCTATTCCCTATTAATTCCCTAATTTTTCCTACTTTTCCAATATTGCTTCCTGATAAAATAAATACCTCTTTCCCTTTTTCAAAAGCAAGATGTTTCACTATTTTATTTTCTTTACTAAGAATTAATGTCTCCCCTACAGGAAAAATCTGTTCAGATACCAAGCTAGTACCATCATGCAAAGAATATTGCAAGACTCCACCCTTTACTTTTCTCTTCCCAATAATTTTTAATTTTCTGTCTTTGTCCTTAGTTTCTTCAAGTGAAAATCTTCCAGTCTTCATAAGTGTTAAAATATAGTTTTTATCCGCTTCAATGATTGAGAAAAGATTTATTGGGTCGTTAATGTCTTTTGCAGGTTTGCCATTTATTTTAATCAACTTATTATGAATCATTGACTTTACTTCTTTGCTAGTAGATGCAAGTTTGAGCAAGTCCCTTACTGCAACAACTACGGGAATACTTTTAGAATTGCTTCTTGAAGCTACAGCTACATATTTTGTTCCCTTTCTTGGTAGTGGTAATTTTCGTATGATTTCACTTCTTGTCTGATGCATTGTTTTTTTCCTCAGATTTCTTTGACTCGACAGCGCTCTTTTTTGAAATGCGCCTCGAATCATCGAGCTTCAACGCAATTATTTGTAATTTACTTGGGTCGAAATATACATTTAATTTTGTTCCATCGGCTTTTTTCCTTGTGATTCCGTCAAGAGTTATTCTCCCCTTGTTAGAATTGACCTTAAGGACCTTAGCCTTACTTGAAGCGAATGTTCCCCGCATTATATTCACTTCATCTCCAGTTCTTACGGGTAGACTACGCATTCCATATTTTTTGCGTAGTTCCTTTGATAAAGGTGCACTTAAAAACTTATGCCTTACATGTAGAGGAGCTTCATGCCTATATTTGCGCTGTTTTCTAGACTGCTTACTTGCCTTCCAGCTCGTTGAGAATTTAGATTTCATAATACAAATTGAGCAATTTTAGCAACCGCTTTCCACCTTTCAAAAACTTCTTTTGCTATTGGTCCCTTAATGAAAGTTCCTTTTGGATTTCCCTTTTCATCTTTAAGCAAAGCAACAGCATTATCTTCAAATGTTACTCTCTCCCCAGTATTTCTTTTATATGCTTTTTTTTGACGGATAACTATTGCGTCGAAAACCTGACCCTTCATTTCAGGTTTTCCTGCCCTAACAGAGACCTTAACATAATCTGCAATTTTTACATACTGTTGAGTACCTTTAGAAGATTTTCCTTTCTTAACTCCAACTATCCTGACAAGCCTAGCACCACTATTATCGCTCGCTAAAACCACGCTTCCAATATTCAACCCTCTTGTAGGTCTTGCAGACAGAGCTTTCATTTGGTTTTCTCCTTGGACTCTTTTATAATTTGGACTATTACAGAATGAATCATTTTGCTAAGGGGTCTGCACTCTCTAACTTTTACATAATCTCCAACATTGACCTGAATTCCATCTGGAATTCTCGAATGTATTCTAGTCCTCTTTCTCATAAATCTTTCATATTTTGGAACCTTTACCGTTCTATCAAATTCGACAACTGCCCTTCTGTCGAATTTCTTTATAACCGTTCCATCAAATGTTCTACCCCTAGTTCCAACTACAGATGCTATTTCATTTTTCATGTTATTATTTTTTGTGTCATTCATTTTAATCTTCTATCGAATCGTCAGAGAATCCTATTTTTATCAAGACTCCTCTGACCTGTCTTTTATGGTCTCCTTGAAGTTCTATTATTTGATCCTTTATTGTGCCCCCACATGCAAGTCCTTCTTTTAAAGACTTAGCGGTTGCCTTAAGGTCAATGCCTTTATCAAAGCCAGAGACAAGAGTGATTATCTTGCCATAACGACGTTTCTCAGTCGCTATCTTTATCTTCTGCTGACCCTTGGCCAGGTCTTCCCATGCAATCGTTGTTACCGGTAATCCTGTTCTTGGGTCTATTTCCATATTTATTTTCTTTTCTCCGCAGATTTAACTGCATTGAATGTTTTTATGCGAGCAATAGCCCTTTTAATCTCTTTGGTTTTGCCAGTGGATTTTTGAGTTCCTGCATATGACTTCATGAGTTCCATTTCAAGCTCCTTAAGTCTATCCAGTCTTGATTTAGAATCCATTTTAGAAGCATCCTTAGCCTTCAGAAATGCCATTAATTGTTGTCTCCTTTCTTTTTAGGTTTCTTCTTAACTTGTTGTTTTTCAGCTTCTTCAATTTTATTTCTGTTTATAGCCTGAAGTACAGAATCATTTATCTTAATCTGATCATGTATATGTGCATCTGGAGGTAATATTTTTACTTTTATTCCAATGACTCCCATTTGAGTTCTAGCCTGAGCGATGGCCTTATTTACAACTTTCGAAGGGTCTCCAGTTTTCTTTAAATATCCTTGAGCAAATCTCCACGTCTTAGCTCTTTCGCTAGGAAGCTTTCCCGAAAGAGCCAATTCAGTTCCAAGGGCCCCTGCCTTCATTATGCTATCAAGAGCCTTGTAAGCAATTATCTTAAACTTTAGAGAACCCTTGCGTTCGAGTTGTATAGCTATTGAGTCAGCAACAAGCTGGGCATCAAGAGCTTCATTTGAAATTTCTTTTATATCTATATGGGGATTGTCAAGATTAAATCTTTTTCTGAGCACAGTTGTAAGTTCTTCTATTTTTTCCCCTCTCTTGCCTATAACTAATCCAGGCCTATTTGTCGCAATAATTATCTTCTCTCCAACAGGAGTATATTCTATAGCAACATCACTTATTCTTCCCTTTCCTAAAGAATTTTTTACATACTCTTTTATTCCAAGTTCATCCTGCTTAAACTTAACAAATTTTTTCTCTTCCATTTTATTTCTTTACCTCCCTCGCCTCAACAGTAACGCTAGCTCTCTTTCCTTTCATTCCGCCCCTTCTTTGAGGTCTTGAAGCAAAATTGGTATATGCAGAGAATATTCTAGTTGTAGTAATATCCATTCCATTGTACAGCACAGCTCCCTTTAGGTTTTTAAGTAAGGGTATGAATATCTTCGCAGCAGCAACAGGGTATCTTCCAGACATAATATCTCCTTTGCGATGAGGAATTTCTCCTTTAAAAGGAACTGCTTTCTTTAAGAGGATTACACTTTCAAGATCTTCTATTGCAGAATCAATTTTCTTTCCCCTAATAAATGAACATAGATACATACCATGTCTCTTTGAGATATGTACTCCTGGAGCATTTGCAATCGCAAAATCTTTTTTAATCTTAGGTTTAGTCTTAATCTCTTCTTTTTTAATTTCTTTTTTCTCTTCATGTTTATGTTCTTGATTAGAGTCATGACTATGAGGATGATTATGCTCTTGTTTTATCTCATTATTTTTTTTCTCTTCCATTTTACTTCTTAGCCGCCTTTGAACCTCTAGTTGCTCCTATTCCAGCTGCAGAGTGATTCACTTTTTGTCTAGTTAATGCAAATTCTCCGAGTCTATGGCCTATCATTTCAACCTCTATTGTCACATCATCAAAGCTCTTTCCACTGTAAACTTGAATATTCATTCCAACCATTTTAGGAACAATTATCAAATCTCTTAAGTGAGTTCTTATTTTCTTTTTCCTAGACAACTTATCTTCTGCAGATTTAATGAATTTCTCTATGATTTCTGGGTGTCTTAAAACAGACCTTCTGCTTCTAGAGGGAATATAATTTGAAAGGTCTTTCAAAGACATCTGCTTAAGATCTTCAAGACCAAGTCCGCAGAATTTCCTTTCACGCATTTTTATTACAACTTCTTTAGCCATTTTTACCTCTTAGACCTCCCAGTTCTTCTAGGGCTCAAATGTCCAACCCTTCTTCCAGGAGGTGCATTTCTCTTGGCAGTCTTTGATTTGATTCTCTTTCCACGACCGGAACCAAATGGGTGATCTATGGCGTTTGTGCTTACCGCAGAAACTCTAGGCCACAACTTATTTCTCGCCTTAGCTCTATAATGATGCACTCCTGCCTTCATCATAGGTTTCTGTCTTCTTCCATCTCCTGCAACGACACCTAACGTTGCACGACATTCACTGTCGAGTTTGAGTTCCTTTCTGTTTGGCATCAATATGCCTATTTTTCCACCATCATATCTTTTGTAAACTTGAGCGCTACTTCCAGAAGCTCTTATCATTTTTCCACCATCTCCTGGATTTAATTCAATATTATATATTTTTGAAGAAACTGGAATATCTTTCAAAGGAACAATATTACCATAAGCAAAGTCTATTCCTCCAAGGGTAACACTTTTTCCAAGAATCGCTCCTTCAAATGCCACATTGTAGAATATAGTATTTTTAATCTTTAATTTTATCAAAGGAGCAGAATGAGCTGCAGAGTGAATAAGTTTAATTATTTCAGCTTTTCCCTCGATTATAGGGTAGCCTACTCTATAGATGAATGCTTGTTTTCTAGCTTGATAGGATAAGCTTCCCTTACCTCTTGCTTGAGAGATTATTCTTTTACCCATTATATCATTCCCAGCTTGGTCGCGACATCAATTGCCGGATTTTGTTTAGATAATTTAACATAAGCATATTTTTTATTCCCTCTAGTCAGCGTTCTTACTTTTTCGACCTTGACACTAAACAACTTAGAAACTTCCTTTCCTATAGTTTCTTTACTCTCTCGTCTATCTGTCTCAAAAATAAGAGTATTCTCCAAGTCTATAAGTTTTACTGCCTTTTCCGAAGTAATTGGTTTTAACATATTATTTTATCTCCTTGAGCGCTTGTTCGGTATATAAAGTAAGTCTTCCTAAAGGGTATAAGTCTGCAATTTCTAGTTCACTAGCGTTTATCACATCAACCCCATTAAGCAATATTTTTTCATCTTTGGATTTAACAAATAGTAATCCTGCGTTAGACTTGTATTTTCTGTTTCTCATCTTTCCTTTTCCTTTTCTTACTTCTTTCTTTTGAAGAGCAACAGCATAATTCTCTCCAATCATTCTTTTCAACAACTCAATTAATTGTTTCATCTTCATGTTGTTAGCATTTGAAATAATCATAGGAACATTTCCAGTGAAATCGTTTAATCTTTCATATCTCTTTGTCACATATTCTTTTTTAGCAGTCGAAGCAATCGCAGAATGCATTGCAATAATAATTTCCTTTTCATTTATCTTAGTAGGCCTATAATATACTTTAGGCGTATGAACCGCTCTTCCCCCTCTAGTCTGGTTGGCTTCCGCTCCAACCCAATAAAATTGTTCTCCTCGTCTCCACATAGCTTTCCTTGGACCACGTGAAATTCCTTTACCATAATGTCCTTTCCATTCGTGTCTTCTATGACTTATTGTGCCAGAGGCAGAATGTCTTCTTCCAGCTAAACGAGAAGGTGCATAAGGGTGAAAAGTCTTTTCAGATTCAAAATATTTCATGACTATATCTTCTCTTATTCTTGTTGCAAAAATATTTGGCAAGCTAATTTCGGAATTCTTCTGCCCATTTATATCATAAACAACAGCTTTCATATTTGAACCTCCAGCATTTCAAATTTCTTTCTAGTTTGTTTCAAGCTGGGCCTCAACGGAGCAGTCAACAGAACCTGTCTTTTAGCAGGACCTTGAACGCTCCCATGTAAAACAAGATAATTTGTTTTAATATTTCCATAATTTTTAAAGGGTTTTAACTGAATCTTGTCTTTAAGAGTGTTACTTGACCCCAAAACTTTCAAATTATAATGTGGTCTCGAGAACATTCCAAACTGTCCAGACAAAGGAACCCTAAATATTACTCTTGCAGGATGCCAAGGTCCAAGGCTTCCAGGTTTGCGAACTCCTTTTTCAGACTTATGTTGTTTAAGACTAATTCCAAAACGAGCAACAGGCCCAGAAAGACCCTTTCCTTTAGTCAGTCCACGGACATCATAAAGCTCAAGTTTCATAGATTCAAGGGAAATTTCTTTTCCAACATAATTCTTAACAAAGTTTAGTTTATCTTTTCCACCAACGCCAATTTCAGCCATGTCAGGAGTCTTTTTTATTCCGGAATCTTTAACAACAGAATAAATAATGACTCTAATATCATCAAAATCTTTTATATCATCTAAATTTTTGAAATTATTTTTAGTCACCTTCACTATTCTTTTAAGCTCTTTGTCTTTAGAGACAACAACTTCAGTAATTACTTTGTCATTTTTGTAGAACCTTACTGAATATATTTTCATAGGAGGGATTTCAAGGAAAGTAACGGGTACCGCAAGTTTTTTTCCAAGAGTCATTGATTTAGGAGTAGAATCTTTTACAATAGCAGTAGCCATTCCTACCTTATAAGCTATAAATCCTAAGAATCCCTCTCCCTGTACAGCACTCCAGTTAACACTAGGTAAAAATCGTTCAGCGCGCTTACGCGGCCAAAACTGCAGGCTTCCGTATCTTGGTCTTGATATTTTCATATTCCATATTTTTTATGGCGCAACTCTTCCGATGACGTTTAAGCGTTAGCAACCGCGTAAACATCTGATTTAATTCTACGTGATAAATCAAAATTGAGAGTATTTAAACTTTGCTCAGTTCTTTCTGCAATGTAGTATCCCGAAATTATTGCACCCCTATCTTGAACGTTATTTCTATGTAAT
>JBBSYC010000003.1:0-61596 GCA_038045445.1 Nanobdellota archaeon | reverse complement strand
ATTACATAGAAATAACGTTCAAGATAGGGGTGCAATAATTTCGGGATACTACATTTAGAAATTACAATATAAATCTTTAAATGTACAAATGATTTCAGAAGAATATGGCTGAAAGTAAAGAGGCTTGCTTAACTCATTACAAGAGAGCTAACAAAAAGATAATTGGTTTGAGAGATGGATTGGATAAACTATTCTATGCAGAAGGATTAAGAGATATTTGGACAGCATTTGATGGTTTTTTGGATCATAAGGGGTATTCTGGAAATAATAGAAACAAAAGAGAAAAGTTTGCACAAGCTCATCAAATAATGTTTAACAACTGGAATAAAACCGACTTATTCAAGAACAGTATTAAGATCCTAATTAAAGAAAGCCCCGTTGTTAATGTGGAAAATAATAAGGTTTTTTACCTTAATTCTGAGAAAGACTTAAATGAAATATTAAACTTCTGCTATGTTCCAAGAGGTAATCTTAATCATGGAGCAAAGGATTTGGAGAGGGATGATAGTATTGGACAAAGAAATATGAATCTTGTAGAGCATTCATTTAAAGTAGTACATGAAATACTTCAAATTGTCTTACTTAATGAAGGTTTAATATAGTTTGACGAAATATTGACACTATCTTAAAACAATTAACTCTCTGTATTTTGGATTGACTGTCACTATACCTTCTCTTTCTAACTCTCCTAAGTTTTTTATTAGTTCTTGTAATGAGTCCTTATTACTTGGGCGTTCTTCTTTCTTTTTGTTGTCCACTCTTTCTTGCTCTTTTCGGATAAATTCTAACTGATTTAATATTTCTTTTGATAAGGCTATTATAAGTGGAGCATACTTTAGGTATTCTTCAGGAGTTAGTTGGTTCTTTAGCTTATCCATCATATCTCCTAAATCATCGCTCCAACCACATAACCTCTTATATCTCTCATAATATCTATTCTGCCAATCTTCAGCTTCTTTTTTCAAAGATTTGTCTGTTTCTATAATAACTTCCATTGAAACGCCCTTTGTATCAAGATAATTAGCGATTGTCTGGTGGCTAAATTCAATTCCGTGTTCTTGAGAAATAAGAGATTTAATTGTCCTTAACCCAAAGCCCCTCATTTTAAGTTTCTCAATTTCTTTTGCAATTTCAGGGTGTTTCGTTACCTTGCATTTCTCGAGTTTCATTATAATATGAAGAGTTGGTTATATTTATTCTTATTCACTTTAAATCTTTCTCATATCTATAAATAAAAATGTTAAAAATAGTTAGAAAATGTAAGATTTTCAAAAAATGTTATAACCAACACCATAATCACTTAAAAATGGGTCATCTGAGTCTTCTGGTTCTAATTTAAATCTTTCAAGAATCTTATTTACATCTTTTTCTGAGTGGTCAATTGGACTTAATCTTAATTGAATTTCTCTGCCTAATATTGCTGTTTGGACAATTTCTCCATACTTGTATTTAGATACAGCCCATTCTTTTTTATCAGTCTTCAAAAGTTTATGTATTGCTGTATTTCTTAAACTATTGAATTTTGTGATTTTATCATAAATGTCCTTTTTTATTAAATCAAACAAAAAACACATTTCTTTATAATCGTTCATATATTTTATAGAACCCCATTTATTTTCTAAAATATTTACTTTTTCTTTAATACTCGGATCATTGTATTCTTCTTTGCTCATCGGGAATATTTTTTTAATTAGTCTTTTTTTCAAATAAAATTCTATTGCATTATGAACAAGAGAAATGACTTCAATAAAGCACCTCTTATCTATAGCTCTATCAATTAAATCTTCAAAAGTGCTTTCATCAATTGTGTCATCAATATAATCCTCTTCATCTAGAAATGAAGGCTCCGAGAAATGACCTTCCACAAGACTAGATGTTTTACAAGTAGGACAATAACAAGTTCTCCAAAGACCAGCATTATAATCTGCCTGCTGACCCTCACTCATAGATTCAAAATCCTCTTCAAGAATTTCTAACTCAGATTTACATTTTGAACATTTTATCATTTTTAACACTCTCTCTCATTGTTTTGCCAAATACAAATTGAAATATTCTTCTCAAAAATCCTTTGATCTTTACACCCATAGCACTCACATTCTAGAGAAACAGTATAATTTCCAGTTGGAACTAATTCAGGTTTATCACACATTTTTTCATTCCCTTCATAACATTCACTATATTTCACATGTAATTCTGCACCGATATGAGACAAAGGAGCAATATTACTAAAATCTCCAGATTCAGGTGGGTTAATATAAACAGAGATTGAGTCGCTTTTATGTTTTTCAAAACAATATAATTCTGAAGTCTCCATCTGCCCAAAATTGAGAAAAGTTAATTTAATTCTAGCCCATCTTTCTTCGACTTTTTTATTTAATTCATTGCTTCTAACCATTTCAAGTGCTGAGATTTTTAGATCAGACTTATCTTCAATTATCTCTATAGATGCTTGATTCGGAGAAGAACTTCTATCTAAAATTGAAGTTTGTTGTGATAGTATGGTTGACTGATTTACCATTACAACAAATTGTCCAACTAACACTAGTAAAGTAATAATCTCAAATAATATCTTTATATTGTCTTTATTTCTCGCTTCATTTTTTGTAACAAAGACATCTGCTAAGATTATCCCAAACATAAAAGTTATCCCAAAAAGTATGAAAAACCATAATCCTCCTGGTAGATGTAAGTATAGGTAAAGCAAAAAAGAAACTGTAATTGACAATGTCAATGCAATAAAGAAAGCCCATTTATAAAGAACTTGCTGATTTTTTCTAGCTATTTCCTCTTGCTTGGATTTTTTATCTCTGACTTTAACATCTTCGTTTAATCTATCAAAATAGGAAAACATGGTTTCCTCTAATTTTTGTTTAAATCTCTTTCCTTTCTTCTTAGCCATGTTAAAAACATAACAGAACAGTTTATAAGATATTATATTTGAGATAATTAATGACTACAAAAGAAACAATTCGCAAATCAGACAGAAGAAAGCTGAATAAACATCATAGTATGATTCTTGAGCATTATTCAACAAATTTTAGTTCAGAACCATTTTGTAATCGTTGTAAAAAAGTCTTGCCTTTGCTCAATCTTGAAATTCACCATCTTAGCTATGAAACCGAAGGTTATCGCTATGCAGAACTGGTCTGTAGACCTTGTCACGAAGCTACAGAAAAAAGTATTATTCCTTCTTTTGATGAACAAAAACACATTGGTATCCAGAATGTCTTAATATTTCAGAAATTTCTATCTGGTTTTATGATTGTTTCAAAGTTAGAAGATGGGAAAATAATCCAGAGAGGAAGATTAAAGTTAAGAGATGGTGAAGAAGTCAAACCTCTTATTTTGATGGGCATCTTTAAAGATATATAATTTTTATCTATCTTTTTACCCAAAATTTTAATTTTGATAATTCAGCACCAAGCTCCTTAAAGTCCTTTGTCATTAAGATTACAAGACATAGAAAAGATAATATCATTCCTACAATTCTTGCTATTCCTGATGAAAATATTGAAATTCCAAGAAAAACGAGAGGTATTGTAAAAACAATAAAGCCTAAGAGACCTCCAATTATCTGTTTATTAGACATTAACATTCCCTCCAGCACCCTTATCTTTGTTCTTGTCTTTATCTGTAAAAGTTTCTAAAAATCTTGCACCCAGCCATACTGAACCCAAGACCAATCCTATTTTAGCCAATTCGTCCCAAAAATCATCTTTTGCCATATCTTTAGAAAGAGTCTTATTTAATAGACTTTTCTACAGTTCCAGAAGTTATTTATATTGAAAAACAATCTGCGAGGTATGCCCTCATTTGCTACAACAGACTTACCAAAACCAAAGTCTTGGGAAGAATTTGAAAATATAGTTGCAGATGCAATAAAGCTAGTTTGGGGAGATAATTTAGCAACTAGAAACGGAAGACTAGGTCAAAAACAGGAGGGGATAGACATATACGGTAAACCTATTTTTTTAAAGGGAGGTTATGCTGGTGTTCAATGCAAAGATTCACAAATTTCAATAAAAGACATCGAAGAAATGATAAATCTAGCAGAAAAATTCAAACCTGCTCTGAAAGATTTCATAATTGCTACCTCTTCAAGCCATGATTCTAAGATACAAGAAGAAGTAAGACTCATTGATGAAAAAAGAACGGCTTCTGGCAAATTTGGAATACGAATCTTATTTTGGGAAGATATTTGTCTAAAATTAGCAGAGAGTGATGATTTGATGGTTAAACACTTTCCTCAGTTTGTAATCAGGCATTCTTCATTAGAAAACATAAAAAAGAGAATAATGGAATCTGAACCAAATGACTGGAATGTAAGTGGGGACTTGAAGATTTATACTTATAAAAAAGATGCTCAACTATTCATAAAAGCAGAACCATTTGAGCAGTCACATGAATTTCAAGGAGAATGGTTAAAAAATTTCCCAGATCAACATGGAACTACAGACCATTACTTAGTTTTCTACGGTAACTCTGAGATAGATAAGCTTTGGGCTGTAAGTGTTGATGGTGGACGTTGCACTATTCCTTATCCCCATTCTATCAATAACTCCATTACTTCTTATCAATATAAATTAGGGAAGATAATTAATGATCTTATTTATAGCAGAATGATGCCATTTGGATTTGATAGTTATCTAAGAAGAGCTGGAATATTTGTGATAGAAGAGGAAGAATCAAATAGTTAAGAAACAAATTACCCCTATCTTTATTAACTTGAAATCTTAATTTGCATAATGGCAAACAAATGGGTACTTATAATCTTCATAGCAATAATTGGTCTTGCATTAGGATTAATATTGAAAGAGGAGGTTTGCAAAGTTGTAAATCAAGAGTTAGGAACTGCAAAGCTAGTGATTAAATTAACTTGCACAATTTTATCTCTTCCTCTTGATTGGATTATATTTATTGTTGCTTTGCTTGGACTTACAATATATTTAGTTAGATATTATATAAAATGATTATCTCAATTTATATCAATAAGACAATAGATTTAAATAAAAGCCCTCCCTTATCAATGTTGTTAGAACGTTACATGTTTTCTTTACGCCCGTCCCGGGAATCGAACCCGGCTCTTGGCCGCGACAGGGCCATGTACTAACCGATATACTAGACGAGCTTACTTAAACATCAATAAAAAACTACCTTTTAAATCTTACTTCGAAGCATTTATAAAATGTGGAGACGAAATAATCTAATGAATAAACTGGTGATTGGTTTGATAGTTGTGGTTATTGCAGGAGTACTTGCTTTTTCCTTCTCTGGAAAGTCTGACTCTGAAAATGTTCGCGATTCTAACTTAAATATTGAAGGTGAGGTTAATGAGTTTGTTATTACTGGAGAGAATTTCAAGTTTGTGATGGATGGAAAGAGTAATCCGGATATTATAGTCAATAAAGGAGAAAGAGTAAGAATTGAGTTTTCAAGCACCCAGGGGTTTCATGATTGGGTAGTCGATGAGTTTGAAATTGCGACAAAACAAGTTAAAGATACTGATGGGGTCACATTTGCGGAGTTTACTGCTGACAAGACAGGAACATTTGAGTATTATTGCAGTGTTGGGGAGCACAGGGCAAATGGAATGAAAGGAAACTTGATAGTTAGATAATTCTTTCTTTTATTTTTTCCACACAACATCAATCATATCTGTTCTTTCTCTCGGTAAGACTTCAATGCTTTCTGGTTTGCACTTTATTCCTGAATTGAACATTATCTCTCCTGTATATGCTATCATTGCACCATTATCTGTGAGGAATTCTTTTGCAGGACAAAATAATTTTGCATTTCTTGATTCACACATTAGTCTGCACATTTCCTGAAGTCTTAAGTTGCATGCTACTCCTCCGCCTAAGACTAGCTCGCTTTTGTTTGTGTGTGCTAGAGCTCTTTCACTTGCTTCAACAAGCATTGCGAATGCTGTTTCTTGTATGGAAAATGCAAGGTCTTCTATCTTATTGCCTTTGTCATATAGTTGTTTTAATTTAGTCTGCATTCCTGAAAAAGAGACATCCATACCCTTTATTGAATAGGGTAATTCTATATATTTTCCATTTTTTGCCTTTCCTTCTAATACAGGACCTGCGGGAAATGGAATATTTACATATCTTCCGAATGTGTCTATGAAGTTTCCTACTCCTAAGTCTAAGGTTTCTCCAAAGATTCTGTATTTTTTTGCAGAGTATGCAATTATTTGAGTATTGGCTCCAGAAGCATAAAGCAAAACAGGGTCTTTTGCACCAACGCTTTGACCTATCTCAAGATGAGCGATGCAGTGATTTACAGGAATTAATGAGATGTTTAGTTTTGTTGCTTTTTCTTTTGCGAAATTGATGCCTGCATGCAAACATGGGGCTAGACCAGGAGAATTTGAGACAGCTATTGCTTTGATATCTGAATCAGAGCATTGTGCTTTTGAAAGAGCTTCATGCCATATTTTGTCTGCAACTAATTTATGGTGTTCTGCGCCTTTGTTTGGGATTATACCTCCTTCTTGAGGCTTATACATGTCTTTTACGTTTGCGAGAATCTTTCCCTTGTCTACTATGCCCACTCCGAATGTGTGAGCTGTTGTTTCTATTCCGACTATCATCTTTTTCTTAATAAAAAAGACATTAAAAAACTATGTAAATAAAATATTAAAAATTATAAATTCTTTTTTAAACGCAACTACTTGCGCTTCTTCTTTCTTCCGCCGCGAGACATTTTAGCCTCACAAACGTTGCCGTGAGCATCTACATAGTACAAGTAACCATGTTGGCGCTTAACGATATTCTTTGCAATAATTTTTCCCATAAACACCTCCATAATATAAAAATGCCTCCAATATATAAATGTTTCGACGGTAAATGCCAAAATACCTATTTTATCGTCGAAAATACCTGTTAAAATGACCTTTTTTAATAAAATTCCTTAAAATTGCCTCGTTTTTTGAATTAAATGGGACTTCTATTATCTTGTAAAATGGTTTTTTTAGAGATATAGATATAGTGAAAGGGTTTACTATTTTTACAGCAATTACACGATTTCTATTATCGAGCCACAATGCTAAAAATGGAAAGAATACAAAAATAGAAGTCAAGTTGCCTTGCCATGTTACTGGTTTTGAGAAATCGAATATAAGATTCTGAGTATTTTTTGTTCTAAATGTTAAGCCTAAGCCCTTTGTTAAAAAATTAGTTTTTTTTACTTCTATTAATAATCTTTTTCCTTTATATAATATGGATGTTTTCATGAAATGTCTAAATATCTTTCATTTCAGATTTTATCTTAGACATTTTGCCTAGTTTATCTGCTAGATTGTCTGATTTGCTTTCAAGAGATTTTTTACGTTCTGTAAGTTTTGCTTCTTTTTCTGCGAGGTTTGCTAGAGATTTTTGCAGTGACAATTCTTTCTGACGACTTTCAGAAATGTTTCCTGAAATATTTTCTATTGATTTTTTTAGAGAATCTTTTTCCTTGTTTAAAGATTTTATCTCGTTTTCAATATCTTTTATTGCACCAGAGAGTGCGGATTTTCCTTTTGTCACCATTTTTTATCTAGGGGTTTTAGAGCAATTCTATTTATAAACGTTTCTTTAATTGGTTTGCTAATTTTGATATTTCTTTCATAGCAGTATCGAATGAGTTCTTTGAAATGTAGTGATTTGAATAGGCTCTTTCAAGTGTATCTTTTTGGTCTTTTAGTTTTCTCAGACTTTTAGCTGCTTCACCAAAATTAGTGTTCTTTATTTCGTTTAGTCTTGATTTCCAACCCTTTGCTTGTTCTACCGATTTATTATGCCATAGATAGCTTATTAGAATGATTGAGCATAAAAGAAATAAGAATATTCCAAAATATATTTTTGAGGAATAATCATTTATTTCAAGAGGAGGACTCAATAGAAGTTTATCTTCTAAGCTTAGCTGATATAAATCTAAACCCAATGTTTGTTCGCTTCCGCTTGGGTTACTTAGGGCTTCAACATATACAATCACTTCTTCTGGATAGTCTGCCCCAATATTTGCTAATATCTCAAACGAACTTTGTCTTGATACAGAGATTACTTCTTCAGATGAATAAAGAAGTTTTCCTTCTAAACTATAAACAAAAAATCTTAATGCCGTGCTTGATGGGGTTCTTATATTGTAGTTTAACTTGTATACTGTAATTGTCGGAGATATTATTACTTCAGAACTAGTTCCTATAAATGAAACATCTGATGATTGGTCTAATTTTATTGAAAGGTCATAATATGGTTTTTTTGACTCTATTGCTATTATAATAGGGATTTTTTGAAATAATTCTTCATCCTTGTATATTGACATGCTATTGAAATAGATACCTTCTTCAGGATTATTTTCTCCTATAAGTAAGTTGAATGAACCAAATTCATTCTCTTTTACATTTATTGAAGAATATTCGAGTTTTACTAGAGATGATTCTTCTTTTATAACTGCTTTATATTGGGCTTCTTTTCCTTCGTTAAAGAAACTTACAGGTATTACTGTTGGATCAATTGCAGTGATTATCTCCGGAGTATATGGAGTTTGTTCTATTTCAGCGCTTACTATTGCTAAGTTGACTACTATTAGGAATAAAACTAATTTTTTCATTTGTGATTTGTTGATCTTAATTTAGGAGCATTCTGCTTTTTAGACCTTATTTTGAAAAATATAATTGAAGATAGGGCAACAATTATTGCAATAATCATAGAACCTACTGCGACCCATGTTTGGGGAGTTATTATAGAATCTGATATCTTGAAGTGTGCTGTAGATGTTGCAAATCCCCCTATGTAAATTAATTCTACTCCGAGAACATAGTCTCCAGGTTTAATGCCTTGAGTAGAGAATCTTTTGCTATAACTTTTTGCTCCTTTCACATAAAATGTTTCTGATTCAGTGTAATGAGTATTACCTTCAAAATCTTTTATTATATAATTCATTGTAACATCTACACCAGTTTCTCCACCTATTTCAATTAGTTCTATTAGTACAGGTAATCTTTGCCCTTCACGGAGGACTCTATATAAGTCTGGTACCGTTACTATAGTATCAAACAGAACTCCCTCACTCACTACATTTAGCAAGATAAGGACTTCTTTACTCACTCCTTGGTGAGTTAATATAATTTTTCCAGCATATACTCCTGGTTCTGGAGCATTTATTGTAAATCTTAGGGGGGCGCTTTCCCCTTTGAAAAGATATATAGAATTTGAATTTAGCACAATAATGTTTTCTATTCCCGTTACCGATACTTTTATATCTAATTGCCCTTCTCCAATATTTTCTATTATTATTTCATTAGTTTCGCTTTCTCCAGAAGTTAATTTTATATTGAAGTTATCTTGACTTATCTTAAATTTTGGAGTAGTATATGTTCCACTACCTCCTCCACCTCCGCCTCCAGAACCTGAACTGCTTCCGGAAGGACATGTTCCACAATCTCCCGGACATATAGAACATGTTTCTACCCCATTACAAAGGTCATCTCCACAAGTTGCTCCAGAGGTTTCTACACTCAAGCCTATACTCGCTTCTGAAGATGAATGTGCGGCTATTTTTGAACCGAAATCATTTACATAAATCCATATTGAAAAATACAGACTTGATATTGAAATTGTTATCGCAAATATAAATAAGACTATCATTCCAAAGTTTTTTTTAGTCATTTAGTTACTTGATTAAGGTATCTTAAATAGTTTATGCGCGAAGTAAAAGTATAGATATTTCTCCATTGTAATACCCAAGAGAAGAACTATTATTTGCGAAAAATGTTAGTTTGAATGAACTTGCTTCGTAAGGTTTTATGATTATTGAATCGTATTTTACCTTTTCAGATATGGAGCCTTTCACAACTGGTTTGACTTTTATTGCAAATGGGTATGAGTTGTTTATCCATATAGATCTTGTTGAACTTCCCCCTATTGTTATACTTCCAAATGTTATTGCAGAGGTGTTTATATCAAAACCCCCAGTGTTTTCAGTTATTTTACCGCTTGTTAGATATGTTGATTCACTTAATGGAGTCGTATAATAAAAAAACATCGATGCAGACATTAAAAGAACCATAATTGAAATAAAAAGGGCTAAAAGTAATATTCTCATTTTTTTCTCTTTCTATTTTTTAATATTATTCCAGTGATGATTATGATTATAAGTAATAGAGCTAATCCTGCAATTATATAAAGAGTCATGTTTTTATCTTCTATTAATATATTTCCTTCAATTGTTGTTGATTTTCCAACATAACTTGCGTTTAGAGTTAGGTTATAGTTGCCTTGTAATCTTTCTGTATCAAAATAACTTTCAATTGTTTTTTTCTCCCATGGATTAAGGTCTGTTGATTGTGTTCTGAATGAATAGCTTTCCAAGTTATTTGAAATATTTACGTCCACATAAATTGCAGATATTGGAGTGTTCCATAGGCTTTCAAGAGAAATATAAAACTTTTGTATGCCCCCTTTTTGAGCTATCTTGCTATGATTAGTTATATTCACAAATGGAGAACCTATGCGCATGGATTTGTTTATCTCTCTTTCTATTTCGGAATATAATACTCTGGCTCTTGCGAGATAGTTTCCAGGTTTAATGCCTTGAGTATCAAGATATTTTCTAAAATATCTCTCTCCGTTTACTTGAATATCGACCGGTGTGAAATTTAATGTTTTTGAAATAGTCTCCTCTGCAGATATAAAATCTATGTGGATTTCATCTAGCTCTAAAATTTTATCTCCTCTGTTTATTACTTTAAGTTCTACTGGGATTTTATCATCTATATTTCCATCTGGAATATTCAGAGATAATTCTCCATATATCCCCGGATATGGAACAAAAGTTCTAATAACGGAGCCTACTTCTACAACTGTGTTTATGAATGACTCTTCTGAAGGTCTTTCTTTTATGCTAACGCTTACTGTGTGTTGTCCAGGTTCTTCAAGAGAATTTGGAAATTTGATTGTTAAAATAAATGTTCCTTGTCCTTTTATGCTTTGAGCACTTAGAACTGAGTATTTTGTTAGACTGCCCCCTCTGATTGAAATATCATATGTTGAGTCTTCTGATGCATCCAGAACATTGAATGTTATATTTACAGTTTCTCCTGGAATAAAACTAATATCTTTTATTGCGGGAGAAATTCCCAGAGCACTTACATTATATAATAAAAGTATTGAGAAGATAGTTATGAATAACTTTTTTAATGTCATACTTTGCTTTGGCTACCTTGTTTTAAATATCTTTTTGAATCAGTAAGGCGCTGCAAATGCCGTGGCAGTTATTGTGTCTCCTAATGCTCCAGTTAAAGAGTCTGAGGGTATTGTCAAGTTGAAGTCTATTCTAATTACATCTTGGCTGTTGTTAAATTGGAAGAAACGGCAAAATTCAGTTGTTGAGGTGTTTATGTTATAGAAGTTGTCAAGAGGAAGAAAAGAGGTTCCACCCGTTGAATTACGACAACTTCCAGTCTCAAAACTGCTTATATTCCAACTGTATGAAGGGCTTGTGCCTCCAATCATCTGTGTGGCTGTTTTTGTTCCACTGAGATTAAGACTTACATTGAGATTACCTATGTTCTCTATTCTAAGACCTCCAGCGTTCTGAAGTGTCCAGTTTCCATTAGTGACGTTGTTTGTTTCATAGGTGTTAAGTCCTGCGGATGATGCTCCAGAGTTAACTCTTCCAGAACCCCAGTTTATTGCTCTTGTTGTAAAGTTAATTGCTACGACAGATTCTACAGTGAGATTTGCTTCTCCTGTGCTTGTGGCATAACCTGAAATTACACTAAATAAATTTCTACTTGATAAGTATACAAGACCTATTGAAAAAATTGAAGTTATTACTGCTATTACTGCTAATGCTCCTACTACTTTAGAGCTAACCATTTGAATCTCCCTTTTGTGTGTTTGAACTTTCAACAACGAGGCCCACATTTCCAAAGTTTGACGAAGCTGTTTGTTTTAGATATTTGCTATTATCCGAGCTCATTTTGTAGATTATTAGATTAAAAACTACAGACATAGCAGAAAGAACTATTGTAAGAATAAGTAAAACAACAACGACTTTTTGTAGCTTGGCCATGACATCAACTCATTGTTACTAAATAAATTTGATATTTAAACATTTTGCTTTTTTTAGGGCTATTTGTTTTTGACTTTTTTTCTTAATATGAGGAACCAAGTTAGATTGAGTATGACAAGAACTGCTATTGCAATGATTAAAATGGTGGTTAGGCTTCCATTAGAACTTCCAGATTTTATTACATAACCTACTCCCACTACAGTGATATCATTGTTGGAGATATCTAGAGTCAGTTCTTTTTGAATAGAGCTCTGTCCGAAGTTAATGAATGCTTTTGCATCATATGTACCTGTTTTAACTCCTTCTGTATCCCAAAATGCCACTAGAAGTTCGCTTCCAAATGGAGGTAAATTATATGTGGCGGATTTGAACTCGGCCATTATATCTCCTTCATTATTTAGGACTTGCATTAAGATATATGCATCTTCTACTTGAAAGTTTTGATTGTTTTCTAAAAGAAACTCAAATTTTGCTATTTCTCCTAAACTGAAATCGTTTACTTCTATATTTTTTATACTTATTCCGTCATTTCCTATTGAGAATTCTCTTTCTAAGATTAGAGTGGATTCGTCGTACAGGATTGTTGCTACAGCAAGGTATTTTCCCGGAGTTATTTGGGAGGCTTCTAGTTGAGCCGCGAGTTCTTTACGTTCGCCACTTGCTAAAGATATTTCTTGAGTGGTTATTGAAACTATTTTTTCATTCAATGGGGTAAATATATCTATTACTGCTTTTGCACGGGCTATATCAAGGTTTCCTTTACTTACTAGTGGAATTACAAAATTTACTTTTCCTTCTTCACTAGATTCTATACCAAATCCAGATTCAGCATATTTTCCAGGGTAAGGAACTTCTATTACCGTTTTTGTAATTATTCCTACTATCGACCCTATGTATGTTAGTTCAGATGAAGGGGCTTCAGGTATTTCTAGAATCAGTATTTCTGCATTGTGTTTTCCTGGAGATAGTCCTTTGGGAATTTTTACAGAATATTCTATTGTAATACTTGAAATTTCTGGAGTAAGAGATATAGAATAATTTGATAATGCAATGCTTCTGTTGAGTTCTCCTTGTGGAAGCAAAACTAGATTAATCTTTTTATTTTCTGAATTAATTATGCTAAAAGAGAATTTTTGTTCAGTTTCAGGCTCGTATTCTATAATCTGTTGTGCAGGAGTAATTCCAAAACTGGATGTTAGGGGTATTATTGCAATGATTATTATAATGAATCCTAATTTCAAATTTATCATTTTTTCCCCTCGTTATTTATTAAAGAAGAGTTAATCAGAGAACCCACATTGTAGGTTTCTACTTGGACTGGAGAGCTTCCTATATTAAATAGCCCAATTAGACCATCATTTATTCTTCTAATTTGTAACTCCAAAACTATTTCCGATTTTATCTCTCTGATTTCACTTGACAGTTCAGAAAATGTTTTTATATAATATGTTCCCGGTTCTAAAGTTAATTTATCATCTATAAATATAGTATGGGGAGAATCGAAATTTAAATTGCTATCTAAAATTATATAATCTGTTGTTTGTATTGAAAAAATTAATGAATTTTTTGGTTCTTCATATAAAGGTCCTATTGCTAATGGCTGACTGTATCCAATTAGAAGAAATGCAGATATCAAGATTCCAAGTACCAAAATAGAATCTATTATTAGTATGTTTTTTTTGTTAATCATGTTTCTCCATCAATAGGTGTCCCCACTGCCCAAGACTATAGTAAAAGTTATTGTGGAGCTTCTTGCTCCAGGTTCTTCTCCAGATGGAACTGTGACATTTACGTCTACTTCTGCGCTGTCTGTGGAATCGGAGTAGTTTAGATTAGTTATCAGAGGAGAATCTGAAGATATGTTTGTTGTTAATAGAACATTAGTATAGCTTGTTTGAGAGCTTGCCCATGAGAATGAGCCATTTTCTGAAATGCCATTTGTGGTGACATTTGCCACTTTTGCTTGATAGTATGTTGAAGGATTGGTTACACTTCTCCACAGATTTGTTGCTTCCATGAAAATATTTATAAGAGAATTACCTTGATTTATTATGATTAGAGGGTTTGGAGAATTATCTACCGTGTCATTTGTTGCTAGATAGTTTAGATTTCCAAACTCTATGGAACTTATATTCATTATTGTGTTTAGGTATGCTTGCACGCTTAGGTTGAATGGTGCTGAATACGACCCATAATTAGTTCCATCTTCCGAAGCTGCTACGCTCCATTTATAGTAGTCATTGTTATCACTTAAACATCTAAATGTTAGAAACATTGTGCTCATTGAGAAACTGCCCAATTCTTCTGGTTCGTAAATATCTGTGCCATCAAAACTTGAATCTGTGCAAGTTGAGGAGGCTACTAAACTTATATTTATTCTGTTTGTAAGAATGGAATCTCCATCATCATCGCTCATCACCCATGTGAAAATTTGGGTTGAACGATTTAGAGTTATTGAGCCATTTAATGGTGAAGTTTGTGTTGCGTTTGGTAATGAATTAAGTATTGTTAGGTTGCTTGAATTTACAGATAAACTACTAAATCCATCGTTTATTGTTAATCCAACAGACCAATTCTGACCTTTTGTGGTGTTTTGATGTCCTAATGTTGCTATGAATGTTGTTCCATTTGAATAGCTTGAGTTGTATTCAAATACTAAATGTTGAATGCTATTATTATACCATCTGACTGTTACATTCATACTGTTATTATTTTGGTCTAGGAGAGTTGTTCTGACGTTTAAATTTTCTAATGTTCTGTTAAGACCTAATGTGGAATTTAGTATTAGTGCTGTTCCGTTGTAGGGGGTTGGATTTGTATTTATATTTACAGTTCTAAGTTCGGTAAAGTTCACATTTCCTGCAATATCTTGGGCATATGCTTTGAAATTATGATTGCCTTCAGTAAGTGAAGTAAAGTTATTTGAGTAATATTTCGAAGAGGTGTTGGCGTAAAGAGCATTAATCTCTTCAACACTTAAACTTCTATTAAATATCATTGCATCATCAATTGAGCCATCAAAGAAATTCTCTCCACGATCACCATCTGCCCCAATATTTATTGTTTTACAAAGACCAGCCACAGAACCCCATCCAAGATTTGAACAAGAACCAACAGAAGTTCCATTTACATACAAATTTATAGCCGTTCCATTATTGCTCCACACAACTAAATGCCATTGATTTAAAGATATCCCATGAGTTTTTGAACACAAGAAATCTGACGAACCATTATAAGAACTAAAAACTATATCTGTAGTAGTTAATGAGCCCATTAAAAAATAAGTATTTTGAACACCATCAAACATCTCTGGACTTGAAGACAAACTTTCCGGATATATCCACATGGCTCCAGTGAAATTAGGTAAAGATATTGTGGTGCAATCCCAATTTAAATCTACTGTGTCAATATACCCGCTACTTCCATCAAAACTAAAACTTTTTCCTAATTTCCCCGAATTATTCTGCACAGCACCCCCTGTAGCAGTTCCATTATTTATTCCAGTATAATCTACAACACCACCAGAACTATTCAAATCATCCATTCTCCACCACGAAACAAGGGAATTATCCATATCAATAAATGAACTAACATTATTCAAGTCACTTGCAGAAACATTAACAACCATAGAATTTACGGATAGACTACTTCCATTAGCAGGGGTAGGTGATGTGAAGTTAATCACGGGCAAAATAGTATCCACAGTAACGCTTCTCAGTTCAGTAGAATTTATGTTTCCGCTTAAATCTTGAGAATAGGCTTTGAATAAATGGTTTCCAGATGCAAGATTAGTATAATTTATTTGGGCGTATTTACTTGAAGCATTATCATACAATGCTTCTATTTCAGTCAAAGAAAGGGTTCTGTTGAAGAAAATTATATTGTCAATGCTACCATTGAAGTAATCATCTGATAATTCTCCCGCATCTCCTATTACTACATTACCTCCATCAAGGTTATTTGATGTGAAAGTAAATATGGAACTGTTTATTCCATTTTTATATACTCTTGAATTAGTCCCGTTAACTGTAATGGCTATTTGACTCCAGGTGTTTGCTGAAACTTGCAAGGAGGATGTTTGAATTGAACTTGAACCTGCAAAAATATTGCCACTGTCATTTATTCCAAATGTGTACTGGAAGTTTTGGACTACGTTTGAATCTTCTCTGCTCAATACGGTGCCTCCTAATGTGAAAGGTTTTATCCATACAACTATTGTAAAATTATTTAAAACATTTAGTTTAGAACTTCCTCCTGAAAGGGGGTCTCCAAGATTTATGAAATCTCCATTTCCATCAAATGAAAATGAACTATTGAAGTTTCCACTAGTATTTACTTGAGCATTTCCATTTATTGTTCCATTTATTTTTCCAAGATAATCATGCACACTTGTAGAGTTATATTCATCCATTCTCCATAATCCAATAATTGAATTACCAAAATCAATAAATGTACTTACATTGTTTGAATCTGAAGTCGATACATTCACAAAGATAGAATTTCCAGTTTGAATACTTCCGCTTGAGGGTGTTGGATTAACGAATGAGACATTTGGATTTTGAGTATCTGAACTTTCTGTTATAGTGAAAGTTCTCGTCTGGCTGATATTTTTATTTCCTGCGTCATCTAAACAAGTAACATTCCAATAATGGTCTGTTACTGAAAATCCACTGACACTTACATTAATCATAGTATTATTTGCAGAGGCTATGTTTGATTTGTTTACTGCGTTGTCTATTGTCAGATTGCAATTAAGAGATGTGTCAATATAATCAATTGCAGTCCAATTGAATGAAACTGAAGTTGCGGAAGAGAAACTGGAAGCGTTTGAGGAGTCGTTTAAAGTAAGGCCTGGATTTGTCAAGTCTACTGAAAATGTATATATCGGACTGCTGTTTGAAGCTCCAAGAGAGTCTGTAGAGTTTACTCTTAGATAGTAAGTTCCCTCTCTTAATCTATACATATCTAATACTTCAGAAGAGTTAAGGGTTCTATTGTAGATTACTATGTCATCAAATAATCCTGGAACAAATGAATTCGCCCCGCTAGATCTTCCTATTCGAAGGTCTGCGTTCGAATCCATTAGAAGGTTCTTTGCCGTGGCTGTTCTCGAACTATCGGGAATACCATTAACATATGTGCTCATGTTTCCAGTTACATTAGTGTAAGTTACTGCGTAATGGTACCATGTTGAATTTGCAAAAGATTTTCCTGTGGTTATTGATTCTGATGCAGTTCCATTTGCCGTGTTAAATGATAGTTTTTTGAAAGTAGTATTCAGAAATTCTATTCTATAATCTCTGTTTGTAGAATTTCCACTTACTTTTTCAAGTACTGCTGGGAAGTTATTTATTGTTTCGTTAGTGGTTAAATTAAACCAAAATGCTATAGTAATCTGTCCAGTGTAAAAGGGGGAATTCAACAGAGGGTCGTCAGGAATAGTAATTATTTGGCTGAAATTTGTTCTTAAGGCTCTACCTACGCCAGTAATGCTTTTTTGTCTCTCTCCTTCTGCACTTGTCACTGTGCCGTTAAACTTGCCCGTTGCAAAGTCTGTTACTCTTGTTTTATTTTCATTATAATGGGAGTTATTGTCGAAGTGATACAAAATAATCATTCCAGTTGGATCATATTTTAGAGGGGGTATGCTATAATTAAAATAAGAATCTCTTGGGAAGCTGAATTCATCATCGACATAAACTAAGTGTTCATTTGTAAATGTGGTTGAAGTATCTATATAGAACAGAGAGTTGTTTCCCGAACTGCCTGCAACAGCTCCATCAGTATCATTTATGAACATAGATATGTTTACGCTTCTTATTGTCGTAGAAGAGCCATTAATTGGAGATGTTAAATTGAATACATCTGGACCTTGATTTGGGTCTATTATATGGTCAAATTCTAAATTACCATTAACAATTTCTAAATCGAATGTATCTTGCGATTGGTTTAGGTTTGTGAGCAGAACTTTATTATAGGAGTTCTCTGCCAGATTGCTGAACTCTGCTATTGTTTCATTTGAATTCTTTACATATATTTTTATTGAAACTTCAGAGATATTTGTTCCATTTGAGGCTCTTGGATAAACAGTGATATCTTTCTCAGAAGTAAGATTTCTTTCAAAGGTGACTCTTACATAATGTCCGTTTGGAATTGTTTCGCTCCAAATATTATCTAATTCTTTTGTTTCATTATAAATGTTTGATATGAATTCTCTTGTTTGATTGAGATGCTGTGCGTTTATTATGACTATTATGTTAAATGATTGGTTGCTTAAGTGAGGTGCAATCCATTGGACATAGTCGTAGTTTCCATCATTGTTTGAGTCATTTATTGAAAATATCTCTAACCTTGAGTTGTTTTCTATCCATTCTATAATGATATTTGATTGGTCTGTTAATCTTAGATTATCTGAAATGTTTGTAAATATAAGGACATTTTCATAGTGTAAGTTTTCTGGACTGGATACAAGAACTTTTTTACTTGTTGAGCTTGAAATTTCTTCTGTTGCTTGAGGCGCTTCGGTGTAATATTCTACTTCGACTCCGAAGTCTGTTTTATTTAGCTCTATTGAAACTTCTTGGACTTTCTCTTTTTGGTTTTCATCTATAACTTTTCCAGTTAACCTTAGAAATCTTAATATTTTATATAATAAATCATTGTTAAGGTCAATATTTGCAGAAGCGCTTCCAGTTATCCTTGCAGTGATGTTTTCAACTTGGGGTTGTTCTGTTGGAATTTCTGATTCTGTTATTTCTAAATCTTCTATTGATATGCCTTTTATTTCCGCGTATTCATTCAAGTCTATTTTATCAAGAGTTATATTTTCAGCTTCTATAGGGATTTCGACTACAAGATTTACACTTTCATTCAAGTCTATTGCTATGGTTTTTATCCAACGAACTGGTTGCCCTATTACTGCAGTAAATTGAGTTACATTTACGGTCGTTTCATTTATCGCTATTTCTGTAAAATTGGTTATATTCTGCAGAGTTATATTGTTTTCAGTTAGATTTCCTATGCTTTGGTTTATTTTAGTTATGTTTTCTATTTCAGATTCGTTTATTTGAGAGATATTCAACTCAATTTCTGGAGTTTTTTCTTCTATGCTTTCATTTTTAGGTTTAATTACCTCTATGTCTTTGTGCGCTTCCAATATTTTTTCGTTTTTATACATTATTGTTACAGAAATTTCTGAACTTTCTGTTGCTATTAGCTCCAATTTCGAAATATCTATTGATAATCTTTTGTCATTTTTGCCAAGATACTTTTCACCATATCCCTCGTTTTCAATATAATAATTTGTTGAGACAGTTATCTCGTTGTTGTTTATTTTTAATTTTATTTCATCATCGCTTAATTGCTTACTGTTATAGTAAACACTATCTGGCACTATTTCTGCAGTTTCATCTTCATTTATTATGTATTTAAATGGTTCATCTTTTGAAGTTTTTCCTGAAATATATTGTTCTGAAATAGAAGACCCAGTTATTGTTGTTTGTTCTTCAGCTTGTTCGTTTTGTTCTTCACTTTCTGTGTTTGCTTCATTGATTACTGTTTCCTCTTCATTTTGAAGATTTGATTCTTCTTGATTGTTTGTTTCTTCTTTATTTTCTGTGTTTGTCTCATTATTTTCTTCGTTTGTTTCTTCAATGGTTTCAGGTTCTTCTGGGATTCCATTTTCTTCAGAGTTAATGTTTGGTTCTTCAGATGTAATCTTATTATCATTAGTTTCTTTTTTATCTAAAATACTTACTTTAAAATCTACGTAAGGGTGTTCTTTTATTTTACCTATCAGGCCGTATCCAATACCTTCTCCAGACAACACTATATCTTTTGCGTAAAATGACCCATTCACAGGAGATTCTTCTACAATATCCGAGAGGATTATTTCCTTTGAGATGTTTTCGTAAGTAATAGTTATTAATGAATCTGCGGGGATGAGTTCTCCTTCTAAGATATTCAAGTTAATCTCCCCTTCTATTTGTTCTCCTAAATTATATTGTGCCTTTATGTCTAAAGAGGCGTAGCCTGTAAAGCTCATAGGAACTGAGGAAAGGGCTATGGTAAAAGATAAAATATAGATTATTAAAAGAGCCTTATATTCAGAGAAAAAATTATTTTTGTGTTCTGGACCTAAGTATGTTGTTACTACCTTTCCATTTATTCTTTTTGTTTCGTAATAATAGGGTCCGAAACGTTTTCCATCCTTGTAAGTATATTTTTTGTGCACCACTTTTTAATATAAACTTAGTTCTCTTACAAAAAAGAGACACTAAATTTATGCTTTTTTAAGTGATTGTTTGTTTATAAGGATTTCCAGTTGTGTTTAATTGGTTCTCTTACATTAAATTAAATGAAAAACTTATTTAAAGAGTTAAGATTCTTATAAAGTTTGTCAATATTTTCTTCACAAACGAAATCGTGTTGCCTAAAGCCACCACCAAAAGTTTTGGGTATGTGCAAAAGTTCGTGGATTATGACCTTGTCTTGTTCTGTTTTGTTTAATTTGTTAAATTTTTCTAAAAATTCTATTGTGTAGAATGCAGGAGTTTTCATTCCTTTTTGCATTACTTTGCCTATTGTATGGCATCTTGCAATTGTTCTTTTGGTGCTTGAGCCAAAGCTTCTAAGACATTCTACTCTGTTCAAGTCTATATGGCTCATTTCAAGCGTTTTGACTATTTCTGCAAGTCTTGCTTTCAAGTCTGGAGCGTAATCATACCTCATTTTATTAATTTGGTTAATTCTTATTTAAAGGTTGATATTTTTGATGCTTATTATCTTGTTTCTACTTGTTGGATTTTTTATTTTGATGTTTTTGTAATTTGTATTAAACTCTTTTGATAACAGTTTAATTATTGAGGTGTTGGCTTTTCCTGATTCTGCTTTTTCTGTTGTAGATATATAATAATTATTTTCAGATAGTTTTTCTATCTTATTATTTGATGCGTTTGGCTTTACTTTTACTTTAATGATCATCTTGTTAGTATCTCTAACCCATCTAAGTGTTTTATAATATAATCTTTACCTACTGCCTGTTTTGTCTTAAGATTTATTGCCTTCACAAACTTGTTTCCTATATCTGTGTGTAACTTATAAGCAAAATCAAGGGCTGTTGAATTTGGGGGCATGAGAAAGCAGTCTGGAAGAACATTACCTTTGCTGTCTTCCATTTTTGATCCTGCGGGGAATACTGCAACGTATTTCAAGATATTGAATACGATGTGGTTCAAAACTTCTTGAACGCCGGTGTTACCAAATTCTTTAATTATTTTTCTTATTGTTTCTAGAGCACTTTTTTGAGCTTCGTTTAAGTTTCCAACTGCCTGAAAGTCTTTTTCTCCAGGGATGTATTTTATTATACCTGCTTTGTCTGCCTGTCTCAAACTAAGTTCTCCATCTGCAAAACAAGGTATTATTGGATAACTGAAGTTTTCTTTAATTTTTTTGAAGTTAGGTATTCCATTTGGTCTGTCAACTTTATTAGCTGCAATTATCATTGGTTTTGTGTAAATTCTGAGAGCTCTTGCAAAATTGAATAGGGTTTTGTCATCCCATGTCGAGGGTCTTATTATGTCCAGTTTTTCATGAAGCACAATATGATTAACATCATCTTCAGTTACTTTGAGTCCCGAAAATTGCTTCGCCACTGTTTTTGCGAATTGTGATTTTTGCATTTCCATAGATTTCATAAGAGTTACCCATGCTCTTTTAAGTACTCCAAGATACCAAAGGTCAAGTTCTTTCTCTATTATGGTTATATCTTTTGATGGATCATAATTTATTATGGGTTTTCCTTCTGCATCTGTTTCTCCAGACATATCAACTACATGGATGAATGCATCTACTCCTGCTAAATCATCTAGAAATTGATTTCCGAGGCCTTTTCCTTCTGACGCTCCTTCTACTAGACCAGCTACATCAAATAAATCAATTGGAACAAATCTCCATCCTTCTCTAACGTATCCTTGTCTTGGATTTGAGACTTTTCCAAAATCTGCTGCAAGGTCATGAATTTTAACATATGCCATGCCGTGATTTGGTTTGATTGTTGCGAAAGGATAGTTTGCTATAAGAACATCTGAAAGCGTTGCTGCTTTGAAGAAAGTGCTTTTTCCTACGTTGGGTTTTCCTAACAAACCTATTATCATGATAACATAATTAAAAATGGTATTTTAAGCGTTTGCTTTAAATGAACTTAAACCCATACTTGCTTATGTCAATCTCATTATCTTTTATTTGTATTCCTTCTGATTTTAAGCGCTTTATTTTTGCTTCTGTTCCTTGAGCATATCCGCCTATCTTTCCAGAAGAGCTTATGACTCTGTGGCAGGGATAGATGTTAGTATCATAGGGGTTTTTGTTCATTGCATTGCCTACTGCTCGATAGGCCTTGGAATTTAATTTTTTTGCTATTAATTTGTAGGTGGTTACTTTACCTTTAGGAATTGTCTTTAATATTTCATAACATTTTTCGTTGAAATTCATGGTATCTCTAAAATTATATAATTTAAGACTTCTTTTGCATGTCCTAACGATTTTACTTTTTCAAAAACATGAATTAATTTGTTGTTTTTATCTATTATGAACGTTGTTCTTTCAATCCCCCTATATTTTCTTCCCATGAATGATTTTTCCCCATAGACTCCATATTCTTTTGAAATCTTAAAGTCCGGATCAGATAATAGAACATGCTTTAAATTGTGATCGGTGCAGAACTTTTGTTTTGATTTTTTATCTCCTCCAGAGATTCCCATAATAGATGAATTTACTTCATCAAATTTAGGTAGTGCTTCTGAAAATTCTTTTGCTTCTATCGTACATCCAGGAGTATTATCTTTTGGATAAAAATACAATATTTTTATTCTGTTTATTTTCGATAATTGGTGATCTTGATCAAGTCTGTCTTTAAGTATAAAATCTGGTACAATGCTTCCTATTTTCATTTTAAGACTTCCCCTGTTTGCATATACCAAAGGAATAGGTCAAGTTTTGCAAGAGACATTCTTAATGTGCTTGCTAACTCTGAGAATTTTTTTTCTATTTCTAAGTAAGTTTGTGAATTAAGTTTTTTTGGTTTATCTATTATTTTATTATCTGCTAATATTCTTAATATATGTCTATCTAATATTGCAAGGTTTTGTCCCCCAGTATTTCTTATGAAATGTGAGGCTTCTTTCATTCCAAGACCCTTTATGTTATTTACGAGCCATTCTCTGGATTCTATTTCAGTCATATCTTTTATTATTTTCTTTACTTCGGCAAATTTGCGCGCATTCACGATATATTTTGCTTTTGTATTGTGGAATCTATGCTTATTTAATTTTATTAAATTTGCAAGAGTTTCTTCTGAAAGAGTTTTGAAACCCTCGGCGTTTATCTGGTTTTGTATTGCCGCCCCCGTTTTTTGTTTTGCATTTGCAGTTAGGATGCAGAAACATAATTCTGAAAACCATTCATCATCTGTCTTTGACTTGAACGATTCAAAATCAGATAATCTTTGATTCACAATATCATTTATATGAGATTTTTCTAATTCCCTCACTTTTTCAATAAGCTCATTCATGTAAACATAAGATTTTTAGAAGTTAAAACTCTTTGCTTTACTCTAAAAATAGCAATAGAGCCATTACAGCTATTCCAGCAACTAGGGAGATTATCTCTATTACAGATTTCTTTGTTTCGAAGTTCTTGTGGAGTTCAGGTATCAGATCTGACCCAGCTATATAGACAAATCCCCCAATTGCAATAGGAATTAGGTAGTTTGTTATTGATGGCATGATGCTAGATGCTGTCACTGCTATAATCCCCCCAGCTATTGCAGTTAGGGCCGAAAGGAAATTAAACAATAAAGCTTTTAATTTTGTAAATCCTCCATGAAGAAGCACTCCAAAATCTCCTATTTCTTGAGGTATTTCGTGGAATATTACTGCTATTGTTGTTGCCACGCCTATTGGAAAGCTAACAAGATAACTTGCGCCTATGATTAATCCGTCTATGAAGTTGTGCACTCCATCTCCGACAAGATTAGTTATCACAAAGGGATGAGAGTGTTCTCCGTTTTGAGGCACGTGGCAGTGTTGCCAGTGGACTATTTTTTCTATTGTGAAGAATAATAAAATTCCTCCCAAAATAAGAAATGAGGTTTGAATGGTGAAATTATTTTCTTCTATCAATTCAGGTATTAAATGTATAAAAACGTCTCCTAAAAGTGCTCCGGCTGCAAAGCTCACAAGATATATTAAGATTTTGTTAAGTCTTTCTCTTTTTATTGAGAGGAAAAATATTCCTACTAAAGATATTAGGCTTACTATTGCTACGCTGACTATTGTGTATAAAAGCGCTTCATTCATTTTTCATTCAATTAAAAAAAAGTATTTAAACCTTATTGATTGTCATTATCAATAACACGATGATAGAAAAACGAGAGACAAAACAGAAGAGGGCAATTGAAGAGACTATTGGAAAGACGAATAAATTTTTTACTGCAGAGGATCTTTATGAGAAATTGAGAAAAGATAACCCGAAGATTGGTATTGCTACGGTGTATAGATTCTTGAATGAACTGCAGAAAGAAAGAGCAATACATGTATTTGTTTGTGATAGAAAGAATCTTTATTCAAAAAGCGGGATGTCTCACTCACATTTTATTTGTGAGAAGTGTGGTAATGTAAGGCATATACATTTGGATAAGATTGATTTTATAAAAAAACATCTTGATGGAGATGTTTGTCATGTTCAAGTTGAAGTGAGTGGGGTTTGTTCTAAATGTAAAGTCTCAAACTGAGTTTTATTTTCTTTCAAAAATCACCATGATTTAATAATGACTATAATGTAATTGTCATTCAAATAAGACATTAGCTAAACCTTATTAAAGAGATTTCTTTATGATTTTAATGAAGAGAGCGATTTTATTAGGATTATTAATTTTTATTGGTTTGTTTCTTTTAATCAAATCGGTTGATTTATCAGATATTGAATCTATTATTATTGAAAAAATTTACTCTAATGGAAAAGGAAAAATATTAGATGATTCTTCTGTCTTGGTAAAGACATCTCCCCCAGAAGATTCATCGAGTTTAGTATCTCTGGATGGAGGGGGTGGCGACCAAGGTATAATTTTTCTAAGTAATAATCCTCTTAATTTTATTACAGTCACAGAAAAATCGCATCAAACAATACAAAACTACCCTATTCAAACTGCAAGACCATTTATCCAAGGAGAGATTTCAAACTACCCTCAAGCAGTTCTTAATAATGTCCCATTACAAACACAGGCAGATGTTAAACAACGCTGGCCAGATGGAAGCGTGAAGCATGCAATTCTTACTTTTTATATTCCCTCGTTGAATGCGGATAGTTCCTTACAAATATTTTTTCAAAACCAACTTGATGGGAATAATGAAGGATACTTGACCCAACAAAATATGTTGCAATCACAGTATAATTTTGACGCAGTCATGGATTTAACAAGTAATGCACAAGTTCGTTCAGTTTCGGCAAGAGATATGCTTATTGCAGGAGACCTTACTTATTGGATGCAAGGATCAATAGCTACTTCCATTATTTTAGCAGACCATTCATCTCAAAGAACATATGATATAGGATTTAATCAATACCGCCCATTTAGACCAATCTATCATGCAACCTTCTTTCCCTTGATTAATAAAATTAGAGTCCGTTATATTGGCGAAGCGGCCAATACTGAAGAATTAGGAGAATTTTCATATAATTTAGCTTTAAAATTAGGGTTGAGTCCTCAAACTCTAGTCTATACAAAAAATGCGTTTACACAAAATAGCGCAAGCCGTTGGACAAAAGAGTTTTGGATTGGAGGAGCTCCTTCAGCAGTAAATATAGACCATAATTTACCTTATCTTATTCAAACATTTTTTGTTCCTAATTATGATACTTCTAAAGTGATTCCCGAAAGCAAAATTTCTTCAGACTATTCTGAATGGATAGGAGCACAAAAAGACATAGGAAACTCTGCATTATGGCAGATTGATATGGGTTCTACAGGGGGTCGTCGAGATATTGGACCCTATACTGACTGGGTTGTTCGATGGCTTTATACTGGAGATTATCGTTCTAAAGAAATTGCATCAGGATTAGCAGACTTAGCAGGCGCATGGCCAGTGCAGTTTAGAGAGGCTCGACAAGGAACATATTTCTTACGAGGCTCAACTGCAGTTTCTGCTTTAGGAAAAGTTATATCTATTACTGCAAGACCTAATGTACAAGGCAGACTTTTGAATGGAGAAGGTTCTGACGCAGTTACTTATGTAGGACCTGCAACTTCATCTTGGGTTCCAGATGGAGCACATCTACCAGACCCTTATTCAGTGCTCTATACTTTAACAGGAGATTACTGGTATCTGGAACAAATGTATTTTTGGTCTTCATGGAGTGCTGCTAAATTTGCAGCCGGAAATGCAAATGAACTAAGGCTTAATTATTTCCGCGGACCTTCGGGAGAATTTGGAGGAATCCAAGATCAAGTAAGAGGAGAGGCATGGGTTTTCAGATTCAGAACGCAAACAGCATTTTTGGCTCCAGATACAGATACAGAGAAAACATATTTCACTACATTAGCTAATGATGCAATTGCCAGGTGGGAAGGTCAAAGAGATATTCCTTGTTCTACTTGCGCAAATTATCCAGATAATACTAGAGTATGGGATTGGGCAAACACCTTTGGAAAGGGAAGATGGATTCAAAATGGACCATATCCAGAAACTCATAATCTTGGAATACCTCCATTACATCATTGGGCGTCCTTCAATAATCTACTCCTACCTGGTCCAACAAATCCTATTAATGAAACCATTACAACATCGGTGTCTGCCACATGGGAAGAAAACATGCTTCTTTATGCTCTTGGACGTGGAAAGGAGCTTGGATTTGCAACAGACGCTTTACTCACATGGCTAGCACCTTACCTTATAGGTCAGTTAACAAATCCTTCCTATGATCCTTATCTGACTATCGCCTATATGACTCCGACTGCGAAACAAGTTTCAGGACAATGGTATGGCACATGGCATACTACTTGGGGGGAAGTCAAAAACGGCTTCAAATCTTGGTATTATAATCCGCAAGATTCACGTTACGCAAGGAATTATTTTGAAAGTAACAGTCTTGGAGATACAATTCATGGTTATGCTTATATAATTATTCCGGGACTTTCAATGATTACTGATAAACCTGGAGGAACAGAAGCATGGAATTTAGCAAATCAACTTATTCTTACAGCACCAAATAATCCTTTGGCTCTCCAAAAACAAAATGAAAATCCAAAATGGCTTATTTTACCACGTATATCTTCAGGGTCCTCACCATTTGATTACAGTCTTTTCATTACTCCTACAACACAAACTGTGCAGCAAGGGCAGACAACTCAACCTTACATTCTAACAGTTACTTCATTGAGCGGAATTCCTGAAGGGGTCGTTTTCACAGCGCCAAGTTTACCCCTAGGAGTAACTGCGCAGTTTACTCCAGCTAGTTGCACTCCGACATTGACCCAATCTTGTACCTCAAATATGGTTCTCCAAACTTCTTCTACGACTCCTGCACAATCATATTCTCTTTCAGTCACGGGAAGAAGTTTGTTAAACAACACCTTAAAGCAGGCGAATTATAATTTAGGAGTCAGTCAAAATTTAGTATTAACATCTTTGAACCCAAATTATATTCAAAATGGAGTTTCTCAAACTGTTCAGCTTATAGGAACAGGGTTTTCAACAGCTTCTTGTGATGTGAATGTTAATGGTAACTTGGCAAGCTCTTTGAATTATACAGTTAATTGTGTTAGTGACCAGAGAATAAATTTAACTGTTCCAGGTTCAATTTCTGTTGGAACTTACAGTTTGTCGGCAGTTACTCTTAATTCAGGAGCTATAATTGGAACAAGCAATTCTTTGCCTTTGACAGTTACTCAAGGAAGTGCTGTGGATAGCGATGGGGATGGAGTTCCTGACACAATAGATAGATGTTCCAATACTCCGTCTTATGCGGTGACTACTTATGGAATCAACAGATTTAATGGTTGCCCTATTCCACCAATTTATCCAATGAGCACTTCTCTTACAACTGACTTTTCAAATGTTCCTGACTTGTTTAATGTTGAAAACTTGAGGATAGGAATTATCGGAAAATCTGCAATTACATTTAACAGACCGATAAATGTATTATGGAGAAATAATACTGGTCCTCTTGTTGCACATGAACTTCCAATAGGTTTCGGTGAGTGGGCAATTAATATTACAAAAAACTTGATTTTTATAAATTCCACTAAAAGACCTATTTTCAATGTTTCTGCTGAAGTAACTTTCTTTGACACTGGACTTACTAATCCGGTTTTGTATAAAGATGGAGTTATTTGTGATTCAAGTAAATGTTATATTCTTTCTTTTGATACAATATTTGGAGATGTTGTTGCAAATGTTTCTGGGTTCTCTAGCTACTCTGTTTCACAAGGTTCTTGCGGAGACTCTATTTGCTCCATTGCAGAATCATGCTCTTCGTGTTCCGCTGATTGTGGTTCATGTCAAGGTACTGGTGGAGGTTCTAGCGGTGGCTCGGGCGGTGGTGGAAGAACAAGTTCTGGACCAGTGATTAATCGTGTTGTTACTCAATGCAGTGATGGTCTTGACAATGATGGAGACGGATTGATAGATTACTCTGCAGATAAAGGATGTTTTAATGTAGACGATAATGTCGAGTTGGATTCGAGTCAGTTAGAAGGATATTCAGATAATGGAGAGATTGATAAAATTAATAAAGAAGTTTCAAGTAAAGTTAACAAGGATATAAGATTTATTTTCTGGATAATTTTATCGACGTTGATGATGGGAATAGCAATATCTTTAATATTAATATTAAAGCATTTAAGAATTCACAGAAGATATGTTCAAATGAGCAAAATTGCATTAGACAAATCGTAATCAAAAAATTTAAGATTATTTGATATTGTTCTTATGGTGTTTCTCTAAATATAAATTTCGCGCAAAGTCGTTCACCCCCAATTTTCCCAAATAACCTGATAATCTCTCTTATTTATTGGTGGAACTTCCACAATTCTACAAATTTATGAGGGGTTTCCGCTACAAGAATGGTCTATATCTTTTAGTTTTATTCAACTTTAATTGCATCTTATATTCTCTTTTTTTGAATCCTGCTTTCTCATAAACTTGAATAGCGGGAATATTATCTACAAAAACTTCAATTTCAGAGATAATGCATTTCTTATCTTTAAAAAAGTCCAACATTTGTTTGATTAATTTTGTTCCAATACCCTTTCCTCTTTGCTTTGATGTTATGATTAATTCTTGTATCTTGCCGATTCTATATTTCATAATTGTTTCTACAAAACCCCAAATATAACCAACTACTTTTCCATCTATTTCTACAACAAGAATTAAATTTGTTGAACTTTTTATTGCTTTTATTTGAGACTCTCTTTTCATTTTCCACCATTTTTCTGAAATTGAATAAAAATCCTTATCAAATTTTTTATGATATTTTGTAGATTCTCTATCAAGTTTATTTATATCTTCAATATCCTCTTTTTTTGCTTTTCTAACCCCCATAAGTTGATAAAACTTTACAGATATAAAAAACTATTTGCTCTGCAAAAATTATATCCTCCCTTTCACTTTACAACTTCTGTTATGCTGGAATGTTAAATCTATAGTGAAAGACATAATCTATTGAATAAATTTGTATGTCTTTCTATTAATGTCAAAGTGTGTCTTGATAGAATACTTTGAACATCCAAAAGAGTGTTCTTTAAATTACAGAATCAATCCCTGTTCTTGTTCTCTAGGTAATAGGTTTGTCAACAATATGTCTGATTCTTAAAAAAACACGGTTTGCAAAAAGAAAAGTATATAAAGGAATATATATTTTGTAAGTTATGTTTGGTGGTTTTGTAAGTTTGGGTGATGTTCTTCTGACTGCAATTATTCTGTTTTTTGTTGGGTTTTTATGGTATGGTCCTTTTTTTGGGCGTACTTGGATAAAGTTATCTAAGATTCCTGCTGTTGAAGTTGCTAAGGCTAAGAAAAAGGGAATGAAGGGTATGTGGAAATCTATGGTTCTTAATTTCATAGGTACTTTTATTATGGTTTATATTATTTTTGGCTTTGTTTCTTTGCTTGGAATTACTTCTGCAATGCAAGGAATTGTCTTGGGTTTCTGGATATGGTTGGGCTTTTTTGTTTGTACTACTCTTTTAGGAAGCGTCTTGTGGGAAGGGAAGTCTTGGAGTCTCTTTGCTTTTAATGGTCTTTACTGGCTTGTGACTCTTGGTCTTGCTGGTTTGTTGAGTATTGTTTTTGCTTGAGGAGTATAGAAACATTTTAAAGCGATTTTACTTTATATTTGTATTGCGGGGGTAGCAAAGCGGTCAAATGCACGAGACTTAAGATGTCACTCCTTCACGAGAAGGAATAGCAAACGAGATGTAAGTCATCTCGCGGCTTAGTGCCTTCGGAGGTTCGAATCCTCCCTCCCGCATTTAGATTCTCACCTTTACAACTCTGACGAGTTGAAAGCACACGCTAACTGATGTTATCGGTGACTTCAATTTTAACTGGACAAATTGAAGTGTTCGAATCCTCCCTCCCGCATCTATTTTTGTCGGATTCGAACGCTCAGAAGCGAACAAGTCACTTCTGGGACTTCAAAACAAGTATATTTTGAAGTAATCCTCCCTCCCGCATTTTCTTATATAATCTTATATAACTTTATTTATCTATTATCTCTTGGATTTTTCCTGTTTTTCTCGTGAAAGATAGATTTATTAAGATTAAATAACATTATATAATTATTAAAAAGATGGGAATTAGGACATTTAACATTGATGAAGATGTGTATAAACAGTTTTCTGCTTATTGTAAGAAGAATGGCATAAGTATGAGTAAGAGAGTTGAGAACTTCTTAAGAGAAGAGATTTCAAAAATAAAAGTCAAGGTTTTAGATAGTAAGAGGGTTGTTGAGAAGACAAATATTCACGCTGGAAATCATAGTTTTAGTAAGTATTGCTAGAATTTATGAAAATTTTTCTATATCAAAGGATACTTCTTTTTCACTTAGTTCTTTGATTTTCCAAACCCTTTTGGAACCATTACTCGCCTTTAAGACTAAGTGAGTTATTTTAAAATCCTTGTCAGTGTTAGCAATTAGACTGTAGTCTCCTTGTTCTACAATCATCTCTTGATCTTTTTCCATTATTTTTATTGAAGAGAGTTGTTTAAATATATTTTGCAATTTTATTTTGTAGTTTAAATTATTTTTTAAAAAGAAAACATTTATATAAAGAAAATTAAAGATTTTCTAACTTAAACTTTGCAAAAAAGAATTAAAGCGCAAAGTTTAAATACCCTCAAAAATAAAAGTGTTTACTTAACGATTAAAATGGCAAAGACAAAACCAACAATAAATATTGCATTTGTAGGTCACGTAGACCATGGTAAGAGTACTACTATTGGTAGATTGATGTTTGATGCTGGAGCTATTCCTCAGCAGGAACTTGACAAGCTTAAGGTTATTGCTAAGGAACATGGTAAGGCAGGTTTTGAGTTTGCTTACATTATGGATAAGTTTAAGGAAGAAAGAGAGCGTGGAGTTACTATAGATTTGTCTTATCAGAAATTAATTACAAATAAATATGAAGTTACAATAATTGATGCTCCCGGACACAAGGACTTTATCAAGAACATGATTACTGGTGCTTCACAATCCGATGCTGCATTTTTGACCGTTGCAGCTGCTGAAGGAGTTCAACCACAAACAAAGGAACATGCATGGCTTTTGAGAACAATGGGAGTTAAGCAGATAGCTGTTCTTGTAAATAAGATGGATACTGTTCAGTGGAAGGAAGATGCTTACAAGAAAGTTGTTGCAGATGTTTCAGTTATATTAAAACAGGCCGGATATAAGACCGATACTATGGCATTTATACCTGCTGCTGGTTACCTTGGAGATAATGTAGTTAACAAGTCTAATAATATGCCTTGGTATAAGGGTCCTACTGTTCGCGAGCAACTTGACTTATTTGAGCCACCTAATAAACCTACTTCTTTGCCCTTGAGAATGCCGTTACAGGATGTTTATGAAATTACTGGTATCGGGACTGTTCCTGTAGGGAAGATTGAAACTGGAGTTATGAAAGTTGGTCAAAAAGTAGTTATCTTGCCCGGAAGATCTGGAACGGGAATAAATGGAGAGGTTAAAACTATAGAAATGCATCATGAACAGATGCCTCAAGCTGAGGCAGGAGATAATGTTGGAATTAACATTCGTGGAGTTGGAAAGAAAGATATCGCTCGCGGAGATGTAGTTTGTGATGCTTCTCAGCCAGCTTCAATTGTTCAGGAATTTATTGCTCAAGTTGCTATAATCTCACATCCAACTGTTATTGCTAAGGGTTATACTCCAGTATTTCACATACATACAGCTCAAGTGCCATGTCAATTTGTTGAATTGATTGAGAAGCAATCTCCTGATGGTACAAAAGCTTCAAATCCTGATTTCTTGAAGAACGGAGATCTTGCTAAGGTTAGAATAAGACCTATTGGTAACCTTGTTTTGGAAACTCAAGCAACAAATCCAAACATGTCAAGATTTGCAGTTAGAGACGCTGGAGCAACCGTTGCTGCAGGTGTTTGCCTAGAGATTACATCTAAGAAGTAATTCTAAAAATAGTTCTAAACAATATGAAAACTGAATCATTCATTGAAGGCATAGTCTCTCTAATACCCCAACAAACTGTAAGATTCATCACTTATTCACTTTTGACCGTAGGGATATTTTACTTTTTTAGATTAATGGAAGCGGAATAGAAGACGCATAGGTTTATATATAAGTTCAACCTAGGATATTTATAATATTCAATTCAGAGGTGTGGTTTTAAGATTATTTTATAGCGAAAAAACTTTTGTTATTTCGAACCTATTATGAAACAATCACCTCTGGTTGTCTTTGAATATTACATTATGTCAAAGTTGCTGATACATAATGCAACTTTGAACATCCAAAAATTTAAAACAAAACCTACACTAAAATACTGGGTGAACTCAAAAATTTTTTGATAATAATCTTTTTATATCTTTGATATAAAATCTCAACATGATTGTAAATGTTGGGTCTAAGAATCCTGTTAAGATTGGGGCTGTTAAATCTGGTTTGTCTTTGTTTGATTTTTTTAAAGGTGCTGAAGTTAGAGGAGTTGAAGTTCCTGTACCTCCAAGTAGAATACCCGAACAACCCATTGAAATGGGAGAGATATATGCTGGTGCGTTATTTAGAGCAAGAAATGCATTTGTAGGTTGTGACTAGGGTATTGGTTTAGAATGTGGATTAGAATCGGTGCCTTTGCCAAGAGAAAACCTTCCTAGGATGAATCTAGGAGCATGTGTTATTTTTGATGGAAGAAATCTTTATGTTGGACAGACTTCTGGATTTATGATTCCAAGAAGAGTATCTAGAAGAATACGAGGTGAAGGAATTCAACTAGACGAGGCATGGAGAAGGGAAGGACTTACTAATGAGGAAAGAATAGGTTATGGTAGAGGGGTAATTGATTTGTTGAGTAACGGAATTTTAAATAGAGAGCAATATCTTACAGAGGCTGTTCGTAATGCTATTATTCACTTATTAAACAAAGATTTGTTCTCACAACAACAATCATTATAAAGAGATATCTTTCTTTTATAAGATGCACGTTGTGGATAAACCTATTGTTGAAAGAACTAGAGCAGAGATAGATGCTAAAATAAAAACAATGGGGGAGTATGTTAAGATGTCTTATTTGCAGAGGGCTACTAAATCTCAACTTGATTTTGACACTCGCAAATTTGTTCTTCTTGAACTATCTAAGATATATGAACAAAAAGGGATGTTTCTTGACGCTGCAAAAACTGTAAGGGCAGCTGCAGACATTACTACAACGTTTAAAGAGAAGATTGGTCAGTTCATGAAGGCTGTTGAATTTAATGTTAGAGGTCATGATTTTGGAGAGGCGGAAAGATTATTTGTGCAGGCTCTTGCTTTAGGCAATGATCAGGAAAAGTGGGAGATGAAACAGTTATATAAAAAATTTTATATTTTTCAAGCACAAAATTATTTGAAGAATGATAGAAGGAATAATGCTAAAGAGATGTATCAAAAGATTCTTTCTCTTGATTTAAACCCTGATGAAAAAATAGAAGTGCAAAACAAATTGTTAGAATTATATTATAAACTTGGAAATGTGAGAGAATATCATGCGCTTAAGGACAAAATGTCTGGTGGTGTTGGAAATATTAGTAAGTAAATTTAAGATTTAAATTTGTCCGTTTTGGGTAAACTTTCTCATTGCTTGTTCTAAAACTACTTGAGGTGCAAAGCCCTTTTTACTGCAGGCTTTCATGAATTCATCAAATGCATTCTGGTCAACCATATAATCAAGTTTTCTTTTCTTTGCTCCAGGTGGTGTTGCTGCCATGAACAATAAAAACAATAACTCTATATAAACATTAGTCCATTGGATATTATGAGAAAGTCAACAAGAATAGCAAGAAAACGCAATGCTAAAAAACGAAGGAACAAGAAGTAAAAAATAGACTATTTCAAAATTGCTGTTGCATCTTTTTTAGGTATATCATCTGTAAAATTACACCAGAACTACGATAAGACTAGCTTGCATATGACTACAATCATTCTAAAGTGTAGTCATATCATGTCAAAGTGTGTCTTGATAGAATACTTTGAGCATCCCAAAGCCCTGACTAGAATTCAAGGGCTTTTTGATTTATTCAATATCTTTTTCAGTGATTTATACTCTTTTACGAATAGTTCCAATGTTGGTTTGATATTGTGATTCTTTTCATATTCTTGTAGCGATTGATAATATTCTGCCCTATTTTTAAAATCAATATTAATTGGAGGAAGTTTGTGTTTTATTAGAATATTATTTAACAATACTCTTCCAACTCGCCCGTTTCCATCTCTAAATGGATGAATGTTCTCGAATTGATTATGTATTACTGCTGCTAAAACTAAAGCTGGGTATTTTGATTTATTCTGATTATACCAGACGACAAGTTCATTAAGAAGAGCTACAACTCTTGTTTGAGGTGCACCCTCATGAACAATATTTCCTATTTTACCCATTACAACAACTTCTTCACCAGGTTTTCTTAATTGGCCTGCGAAATCTTTAGAATTTTTGAATATAATCTTGTGAATTTCTTTTATTAAGTCAATTGAAATATGTTCCTTAGTATTTCTAACGAATGAAATAGCATCGTTCACTCCATAAGCTTCAGCTATATCAAATTTTGATTTTTTAGGCCACTTATCCTCTTTAAGGACTTCTTCTACTTCTTTAATATTAAGTTCTGATCCTTCAATAGCATTTGTGTTGTAAGTAAATAATTCTGAAAAAGCAATCCATTCATCATCAGATAAATGTTTAATTTTAACAGGAATATTTTTCTCTAATCTTTTTACAAACTCTATTTCTTTAACAGAAAGCTTTTCAGATAAAGGGTCTTTAATAATTTTATATCTATTAATTTCTTCCAGAATTAATATTTTCATCTTTTCTTCTCTATCTTTTAGAACAGTAGCATTTAGATCTGCCCCGAGATATTTTCTAATTTTCTGAACTTTGGTACCTTCTCTAAAAGAATGTCCTAAATAGTACTGGATTCTACCGTTTACTTTTCTTTTTTCAATGTACATAATAATATAATATGTGACTACATATTTAAATGTTTCTACATTTTATGTCTACAAGGTTCAACACTCCTTTTCTCAAAACGTCATTTTATCTTAGGTAAAAAGTACGCCCGGACCCGGATTTGAACCGGGGAATCCGTGAGGAAACAAGTTCTCCAAACTTGCGCCGTAACCGCTGGGCCATCCGGGCTTCTTGAAAATTAGGACATTCTTGTCTTTTAAATATTGCCTGTTTATGCTACTTTTTGTTTTTCTTGATAGAATGGATTTAATATTTCAACTATGTCTCTTGTTACACATTCTATTGTTTGTTTTGCGTTGATTTTCACAACTCTTCCAAGCAATCTTTTAATATCTCCATCTTTTTGGGATTCTTCATATAAAAATTCGTGTTTTTTAACAAGTTCTTCTATGAAGTCTGGTTCCTCAAACTTCTCTCTTTTCCCTCCCATTTCAGATATTCTTTTATTTATTCTTGAGGTGGCTTCTTCTGGCGTTAATCCGAGATAGAATGTAATGTCTGGAGAACCTATCTTATTTTGAAAATGTGCTTTAACGAGATCATCCATTTTTTGCCCTTGAACTGACTGATAGGCAAGAGTTGACATTGAAAATCTATCACATAGAACAACTCTTCCATTTTGCATATCTCCTGTTATTGGGCCATGATAATGGGCTCTTCGATCTTCTATAAACCCTATTGCCATCACTTCAGCATTAGATAATGGGTCTGTTTCACTTACTAATCTTTGAATTATTTCTCCTGCTTTATATGTAGGTTCTCTTTCAAACACTATTGATTGATATTTATTCCATTCTCTTATTGCGTTTCCAATATTTCCGATTTGAGTAGTTTTTCCAGAACCATCCACTCCCTCGAAAACTACAAACATTCCAGTTACCATTTTATCTTAAAGTAATATCGTGTTTACCTCTCCCGATGTCAAATCTTCCAGGTTCTGAGTCTCTATGAAGAGGAATTTCTAAGGTGTCAGCTATTTGGTTTCCTATGTGGTGTGCTACTCTTTGTAACGTAGGATGAACAAATCTTGTGTCTCTCAACTCTATCATATAAACAGAGGCTGGAATGTCACCTGTGAATCTATTTGAAACATTATACCCCATAGGTAAGAAATACTGTGCCAACTCCTTAGGTATTCTGAGGTTAATAATCCCTTCCCCTATTCTTCTTAAGTGTTCTGGGAGCCTAGCAGTTATTTCTTCAGGTAAGTTTTGCAAATACCATAAATTGAATCCTAAATCTGCAGTAACTAAGGGCATTCTTTGATTTATTGCTCTGTGCCTTTGAATATCTCTAAATGAACCGAAGTCTAGTTGAAATTCTGCAGTTAAAACTCCTGCTTGGGAAACATATCTGGGAATTTCTGTTTTTTTAGGTCTTTTATTTAGTAGGCTTCTGAATCTTTCTAATTCTCCCCTATCAATTTTTCCAAAGTCAACAACTGGTTCAATGGGGCTTGTAGGGTTGTGGAAAAGATATCCTCCAGATACTACATCTTGATATGCTTCAGTTTCAGGGTATCTTTCATGTCCGAATGAGTTTGGATGACGAGACTTAAGAGCTTCTTCTAAACATTTGGCTATTTCTCTTACTTCTGGAAGAGGATGATGTCTTAATAATAGAATTCTATCTGCAGCTTGGCGCAAATTCGTGTGCCAAGCCAAATTTGTAGATGCTCCTGAAGGAAGTAAACTTCTTGTTATATCAAAAGCTCTTGCGGAGATTGCTTTCTCATAATCTTTTTCATCTTCTCCTTCTGCTCTTGGAAATTGTTTTCTTAGTTTTGTTCTCGTCGGCTCTTGTGCCTCAAAATAAATTTTTCTTTGTGATTCTAACAAATTTGCTCCCGTCGGAGTTCTTGTTGGGTCTATGAATGGTTGGTTTGAAAAATCAATATATCTTGTAGATGCTTCTTGACCTGAATAAAGGGGGCTGTCTTGTATGGCCTTTGCCGCCAATATAGATACTCCTTCTACAAATACTGTGGTTGTTCCACAATCTCCTATTGATTTATGTCCATATCCCACATAAAATTTTTCCATAAATCTATCTGCTCCTTTTTGAGCCAAAACTTCAAGATGAGATCTAAGGCCTCCAGTTGAACGAGAGTGTAGTGCTTGTAACATTGCTTCGGCTTCACAATCTATAACTGCTCCGGTATCAAGCACAATTACTTCTCCTCCACTTGACAGATTAACAGACGTATGCTTTAATCTAGAAATTAAATCATCTCCCACTATCTCGAATTGAAGTGTTTTATTTAAAAACAAATAGGTTTTGTAAAGTATATAATTACAATTTACTCAAATAATCTTTGATAAATTGCCAGGAAATTCTTGTCCATGTTTCTACTTCATTATTATTGTTATTAAACATTCTCTCAAGTTCTCCGAGAGTGTATAAATGTCCTGTAGAATGGAATTGACCAGAAACCATTTCATGTTAATTAGTAGACAAGGATTTATTTCCTTCTAATATTTTTCTTTCAATCTCAAGGTTCCTTTTTAATGCTTTAAGTTCATCAAATTTTTCAGGGAATCTGGCTTTTAATTTGTCAATGTTCTTTTGAAGTATATCTTCAAAACTAATCTCTAATATCCTGCAAAGATTTGAGATATACCACATTATATCTGCTATTTCCTCTTCAACATTTATTTTATCAAGGTTCTTTCCATATGCGAAATGTTTTTTATAAGCGTCTAATAGCTCTCCTGCTTCGGTGGAGATTCCTATAACCATATGCATCTCATCTGCCAAACCCTTTCTTAGATTATCTTGCAAATTAGGACATGTTCTTTTACTTTTTTCAGCATACTCTTTGTATTCCATTATTAGATTTTATAATCAGTTTATTTAAGCATTTAGGCTTTGAACTTAGACATAACCATCTTTTCAATACAGGACTTTAAAATTGCTGGAATCAATCCTGTTAAAACAAAACTCTCATATTCAATTATGCCAGAATACTTCCCAAGGCTTATTACCATGAGCCCTTTCTTTGATTTATATTCCTTCATTTTTTTGTGATTAATTAATGCAAGAATATTATTTGAAACAATATTTGCGTGCTTTTCTGCGGTTTGTGCAGTTTTTTCTTCGACTATATCAGATACATCTCCTGCGACAAAGATATTATTCTTTTCAGGAATTTGTAAATAATTATTGACTATTATCCCTTTTTTTACAAATCTTTTATTCATAAAAGAGATATTTGGTTTTATGCCCACTGTGAAGAAAACTAAATCATAGGGATATTCTTTTCCACTTTCGCCTTTTAGTTTCTTGTTATTTTTATCAATAATTCTTTCGTTTAGTATTATTTCTACTCCTCTATTTTTTAAAAAATTAGTAGCATAATCTTGAGTTTTTGTGCTATTCCTTTCAAGTAATTTATCTCCTGAATGTATTAAAGATATTTTTTTATCATTGTAATGGGTAGCCAATTCTGCTACTAATTCTACCCCCACAATGCCCCCACCGACTATAGATATTCTTTTTGATTTATTTATTTTTTCTTGTGCTTCAAGAAGATGCTTGACTCTTGTCGCGAAAAAAATATCTTCTTCTTTTATTGGGCTATTGTAATTGCTTCCGGAGGCTATGACTAAATAATCATAATTTATTTCTTTTCCGTTGTTTAACAATACGGTTTTATCATTTACTTTCTTTACATGTCCCACAATTACTTTGGCTTTTTTTAGATATTCTTTATGTCTCACATGTAGTTTCTTGTAATGTTCGGGTTCAACAAGCACTCTTAATATTCCAGGAGTATATTCAAAGAAATCTTCTGTATCTATTAGAGTTAAATTGCAGTAATTTTGCAATTTCTTAGCTACATTTGCTCCGGCAAAACCGCCTCCAATAACAGCAACTCTTTTCATTATGACTAAAATTAAACTGTAATTATAAGCTTATTCTTTGATATCTATCTTTATTTGTACACTTCTAGGAATCTTCAGCATCATTAAGGGTCTTAATATTCTGTCTTGAGCAGGGATATCTATGATTCTCTTATGGACTCTCATCTCAAACCGGTCAAATGTGGCTGTACCGTTTCCACAAGGAGACTTTCTTGTGGTTATTTTCATATGCCTTGTTGGTAAAGGAATAGGTCCGCGCATGTTTATCCCTGATTTGTTAGATAGATCCTTAATCATGTCTATAACTGAGTTTAACTGACCTATGTCAATGCTACTTAGTTTTATTCTTACTACTCCCATTGTTGCACTGAACAAAAATCGGTTTAAAAAGGCTTCTATTTTTTGTTTAGCAGTTTTTGCACGAAAATCGTTAAAATGTTTAGAATCAAAACTATTGCAATTACTATTATGATTGACAACCAGTCTTTTGTTGATAAAGCTACTGTATTGAACACTTTGCTTAACGGAGTATAGATTACCATTAATTGTAATCCAAATGACACAATAACTGCCCCTATCAGCCAAAAGTTGCCGAACATTGGTACTTTTGATTCTGCTCTTATAGAATAAACTCTCACGAGCTCAAGAAGGACTATTGATGTAAATGCAATTGTCTGTGCATGCATTTCACCGTCATAAGTTTTAAGGCCCCATATAAATAGACTCAAAACTCCCGCAGCTATCAATGAGGACATATAAAGTACATTGAATGCCCTTGCCTTCGTTATCAATGGTTCATTCTTTACTCTAGGAGGTCTATCCATAAGCCCTTTAGGATAGGGGTCAAGACTCAATGCTAGTGCTGGAAATCCATCCGTTACAAGATTTATCCATAGAAGCATTAGTGCTGTTAATGGAAGTGGAAGGCCGAATAAAATTGCTATTGCTACTATCATTATCTCTGCGAGATTTGAAGATATGAGGTATTTAACAAAAGATAATATATTTGTATATATCCCCCTACCCTCTTCAATTGCGGACACGATTGTAGAAAAGTTATCATCTTGTAGAACCATATCACTTGCTTCTTGAGATACATCTGTTCCTTTCATACCCATTGCAATCCCAAGATCAGCTTTCTTTAATGCGGGTGCGTCATTGACACCATCACCAGTCATTGCGACAACAGAACCTGACTGTTGAAGCAAATTTACAATCTCTAATTTATGAGCTGGCTCTACCCTTGCAAATATATTAGTTGTTTTTATTAATTGTTTTTTTTCTATTTCTCCTAATTGGGCAAAGTACGAACCTTCTATACTTTCTCCGGTTAAACCTATCTCCCTTGCGACTGCAGAGGCGGTATTGATGTTATCCCCAGTAATCATTATGACTCTTATTCCTGCTTTTTTTGAGCTTGCAATATACTCTTTAATCTCTTTTTTAGGAGGGTCAATCATTCCTTGTAGTCCTACAAATATTAAATTATCCTCTGTTTTGTCTTTTTGGTTTTTGATATTCTTATATGCGAATCCTAATACTCTTAATGCTTGATTTGCATAAATTTTATTTTGTTCAAGGATTTTATTTTTTATCTCAGTGTTTAGTTTTATTATTTTATTATTATGTAAAATATAACTGCACTTTGACAGAACTCTTTCTGGAGCACCTTTTGTATACATCAAGATATTGTTTTTTTCTTTATGGAATGTGCTCATCATTTTTCTTTCTGATTCAAAAGGGAACTCATCAATTTTTGGATAAAGGTTTCTTAGAATTTGGAGATCTATTCCTGCCTTTGTTGCACTTACCAATAAGGATGCTTCTGTTGGGTCTCCTGTCATTGATACATTATTTGAATTAATACGCAAGAATGCGTTGTTGCATAAAGCTCCTATTTTTAAGATTAAATGTTCTTTTTCTGTAAATGGCTTTCCATATAATGAGATTGTTCCGTTTGTAGAATATCCCTCACCACTTACATTATAATTGTTGTTATTAACAAATATGTTTCTTACAGTCATCTCGTTTTTAGTTAATGTTCCTGTTTTGTCACAGCAAATAACATTTGTTTCTCCCAATGTTTCTACTGAAGGGAGTTTTCTTATTAGCGATTTTTTTTTCAACATTCTTTTGACCCCTATTGCCAGAGAGATTGTTACAACTGCAGGTAGACCTTCGGGAGCAGCTGCCACTGCGAGAGCAACTGCAGTAATAAGCCATTCTTTTGAATGTGTCAAAAACCTTGAGTACTCTCCGGCAAGTAATTCTGCAAGAAGGTTTTCACGTAAAAATCCTATGATAAATATTATTGCCGATATTATCAGTACACCATAACCTACATACCTACCGAATACATCAAGTTTTTTCTGCAATGGAGTTTGCTCTTTTTTTACATCTGTGAGTAAATGGGCTATCTTTCCTAATTCCGTATGCATTCCTGTTGCCGTTATTATAAAGAGTCCTCTTCCTTTTGTTATAAGCGTTCCTGAAAAGACCATGTTTTTCTGGTCATTTATTACTAAATTTCCTTCTAACGCACTGCTGTTCTTTGACGAAGGAGATGATTCTCCAGTCAATGAGGATTCCAATGCATGCAAGGAATAGCTCTCAATTATTCTCCCATCTGCAGGTACTTTATCTCCTTCTTCAAGGACAACTATATCTCCAGGAACTAAAAATATGGAGTCTATTTCTTTTAACTCTCTGTTTCTTATTACTCTTGCTTTCAAAGATGATAACTTTTGCAAAGCTTCAATGGATTTTTCAGCTTTATATTCCTGTACGAATCCTAAGACAGCATTTATTATTAATATTGCAAATATTGCGGTTGCATCGATATACTCTTTGACTATGACTGAAAAGACAAGCGCAAAAATAAGGATATAGATTATGAAACTTTTGAACTGGCTTATGAACAATTTTATTGGGTGAACATTGCTTTCCTTTTTTATTTCATTGAGACCGAAATCTTTTAACCTATTATTTGCTGTTTCTTCACTTAAGCCATTTGATTTGTCTGATTCTAGGGATACTATTGTTTTGTTTGATTCAAGAGAATATGTATCATTACCCATTGTTTCTTTGAATATTGTTTAGTATAAAAACCTGGGTGATTAATTTAAGTTAATTGTTCCATTGGCCATCAATATCAAAAGCCAACCAAGTATTATAAGCAGAATTCCTGTTGCAAGCCTCATATATGCTTTATTTGTTTGTTTCCAGTTTTGTATTTTTTGTATTTTCCAGCCAAACATTACCATAATAAGTATTATTATCAGAGGCATGACAAATATTAAGTTGTAGACTATCAGCATAAAAAATGAGATCATGTTGAATTGTTGAGAAAGTAATAGGGTTATCGCCAAGTAAGGTCCTCCTGTGCAAGGAAGTTCTACTGCAGCCACAAATATCCCTAAAAAGACAACTGTTCCTAATGAAATTCTTGTCATTTTTTCTTTTATTTTAGAGACATATTTCGCATTTATTGCCAAACTTGGTCCTTTTCCATACCAAAAATAGTCTTTTATTTCAACTAATCCTGCAAAAACCACTATTGTTCCGACTGTAATTGAGATGTATTCTGAGATTATTTGAGGAATTGATGAAAGAAATGCTATCAACCCTAGACCAAATGCAAAGTATGTGAGAAATACTGCTCCTATATACAACATGCCTATTTTTAACATATACTGTTTTCTTCTTGTCATTATTAATGTTGAGACAAGAAGAATAAGGACTCCCATTGCGCAGGGATTTATTGAGTCAACTACTGCTGTTGCAACAACTGTGCTTAATGTTGGAAGAGAAAAACCTGCTACCACATCTTTTCACCAATTGTTTTCTCTTTTCTCTTAAACTCTTTATATATCCAGCCTTTTGATTTCCAGCTGGAACATAGCCTATCCGTTTCTTCAGATTCTTTTGATGAGAACTCTATTATTATGCAATCTCCAGGAGGTGCGTATGAATCGGGGTAGATTAAGTAATTTTCATAATCATCTATTTTATTTCCGTTTACATATACCTTGATTTTACCATTGCTATTATCCGAGCATTTTTGACTGTTTTGGTATGAAACTATTTTTTCATTTGTTTGATATGTTAGATTATCTTCTGATAAAAGTCCTCCTATAACTTTAAAATATTCTGATAAGGATACAGATTCAAGATTCTTTACTGTTCCCTCAACATGGATTCTATCATCGTTGTGTTCATGAAGGAGTGGTGTGCCTATTTTATTTCTTGGAAACTTTGGGTCTATTAAATCGAGCTTCTCTCCACATGCCCAGACTTCATAGTCCGCATGCCAATGAACAGGTCCCTTTGTTACAGAAACTATATTTTCACTTACTGTTGTAATAGATAGATATAAAGTAGAGATTATTATGGGAATAGTGAAAATAATAAATATATACATTTTTGTTTTATTGTTTAGTATTTTATTTTTATTGTTTCCTAAATCAATGAATCTTTGTCTAAATAATAACAGAAATATGGTAAATAAAAAAGTCCAGGCAAATGCTATCTTTATGATAAGCATTGAAGACAGAAGTTCCATTTAATCAACAAAACTCACAGGCACTCTTAGATTCTTTGTTTTCTTCTTTTTTGTTTTCTTCTTGCTTTTTGCTTTTTTTTACCACTTTATTTTTTTTCATGCGTTTTATTGTTTGCAATTATATTTAAAGTTTTTGAAAGTGGACCTGGTCTTCGCCGCGAAAACCAGGCCCTTTCATCTCAGTCTTAGGGAGATGAATATGACTTATAGAGAACTGCATAGCTTATATCCTATTTATTTTTTCAGTTTTCTATCTGTATAACTGCGCTAAAGTGTGACATATCCAACGCAGTTATCCATAATTGGGTTTTTATGAGGGTTTTTAATTCTTTTCCAAGCCAATACATTTAAAATTGTTTTAGTTCTAACTCTATAAAGAGATGGAGAGTTTACTTTCACAAATAGGGATAATTGTAGGAATAGCGGCAGTTATAGCATTTATAGGAAGGTCCATAAGACAACCGCTTATAATTGCTTATCTTTTGACAGGAGTTGTTGTCAGCCCAATTTTTCTTAATTTGATAGACCCTTCTATTTATCTTCAATCTCTTGCTGGTGTGGGTATAGCGCTTTTGCTTTTTATTATAGGGACAAGTCTCGACTTTAGGATGATAAAGAGCATAGGTGGTGCTTCGATAGTTGGAGGGATATCAACTGTGGCTATTGTTTGTTCTGCTAGTTTTCTTATTTCTAGTTGGTTAGGTTTTGAAGTCGTTCCTTCGCTTTATATTGCTCTTGCATTCTCTTTTTCAAGTGCAGTGGTTGTTGTGAAGATTTTATCTGATAAAAAAGAAATAGAGACTTTGCATGGCCAGATAGCTTTGGGCATTTTAATTGTAGAAAGTTTTATTGCTGCTCTGGCCTTGATGATAATTCCTGTCATTTCTAATGAGGGTGCATTTGGAGTGTTATCTCAAATATCTAAATTTATTTTAGCCATATTTTTTACTGTTTTTGTAGGAAGGATTGTCTTTTCTAAGATGCTTGGTTTTGCTGCCAGAAGCCAGGAAGTTCTTTTTCTTGTAAGCATTGGATGGGCTTTAGTGGTATCTGCTTTATTTGAATTGACTGGTCTTTCTTCAGAGATTGGGGCTCTTATTGCGGGAATGGTTATTGCTTCTTCAAGATATAATTTGGAAATAAAATCTAAGGTTAAAGGAATAAGAGACTTTTTTGTTATATTGTTTTTTGTATATTTTGGGGCTCAACTAAGTGCTCCTATATCATCTGAATTGTTTAAACAAGCTATAATTTTCTCATTATTTATCTTAGTTGGCAAACCGTTGATAGTGATGAGCCTTACAAGATCGTTTGGGTTTAAGAAGAGAACTAATTTTATGGTTGGCACAAGTTTGACACAGGTTAGTGAATTCTCATTGATAGTTATTCTTATGGGTTATAATTTGGGACATATCTCTCAGTCTATATTTTCACTTACTATTTTGGTGACTTTGATTACTGTTTCGTTAAGTAGTTATGCAATATATTTTTCCAATCCTTTATATGAGTACCTTTCTAGATTCTTGGGACTTTTTGATGGTAATAAAAGGAACTTAGGTAATCTTGTCAAGGTTGATAAATATGATATAATTCTTTTAGGTTATAGTCGTCTTGGATTTAATCTAGTCAAGGCATTCAATCTTACAAAGAAGAAGTATCTGGTGGTAGATTATAATCCTCTTACTATAATGAATCTTTCCAAGAAAGGAATAAATTGTGTATATGGAGATGTCAATGATAGGGAATTTTTGAAAAATATAAAGATAAATTCTGTGAAAATGGTGATTTCTACAATACCCGATTACTCCTCAAACCTTAATGTTATCAAAACCATAGAAAACAAAGATTGCGTGTTTATAGCAACGTCTAATCAGATACACAATGCAATTGAGTTGTATAAGAACGGTGCTGACTATGTTATAACGCCACATTACTTAGGAGGAGATTATATGGCTAGTATGCTTGTCAGAGATGATTTTAACAAAAAGTCATTAAGAGAAGAAGGCAAATTACATATTAAACAAATCTTGGAAAGACTCAAGGATAATTCTATCTAGTCTTCTTCTTTTTCTTCACTATAATTTAAGATTATTCTCTTAAATAAATCTAGAAATCTTAAGACAATCTCTAGAGAAATTATGAAGATTAGAGCATATCCAAATGATAATATTAACTCCGGAATTTGTCTAAAAGATTCTATAAATTTGCTTATTTCGAGAAATTTTGGATTTAGAAGAGCTATTCCTAAAATTGTTAGTGGTAGGAGTTTTGCGATATCCATCGCTATTTCATGTTTATAGTATGCTAACAGTCTGATAGAACCTACTACCGCCGCAGAAAGAAGGAGGATATTTTCAGGAGACAAGTTTTCAGAAAAGAATAGAAGCATTAGTGCAAATACAATGTACCAGAAAAGAATTAGGAAAGGTAGAATTATTATGTATTCTATAAAATAAAGGATTCCTGCAAAGATTTTGTTAAGTACTGGATGTTCAAAAGAGTTATATTGGGCAAGATTTATTGAAATAAGGTCTTTTTTAGATATTGTTTTGTAGACATTCCATATGAATAAGGAATATATGAAGATTAATGCCATATAAACGGCAACTGGATATATTTTTGGATAATTTATAGATATTTCTCCTAAAAAGTTTATGAAATTAGGTATCACCACTTTACTGTTTAAACAGAGAGATATTTAAAATCATCGCAAACAAAAAGGGATAAATACTCTATTTTATCTTGAGTTTCATGATAAAAATAATTTTATTTTACAAGTTTGTTAATTTAGAGAATACGGAAAAATTAAAAAAAGAGCATCTTGATTTTTGTAATAATCTTGGTGTTAAAGGTAGAGTTTTGCTCGCTAATGAGGGAATAAATGGGTCAGTTTCTGGAACTACGGACCAAGTTGAGGCTTACAAGGATTGGATTTCTAATCAAGAAATTTTTAGAGGAATTGAATTTAAGGAAGAAGAAGGTCTGTACCACCCTTTTGAGAAAATGGTTGTAAAAGTTAAAAAAGAGATAATAAGAATTGACTGCGAACTTGATTTAAACAGAGTTGGTAAACATATTTCTCCTCAAGAGTTTTTGAGTATCTCTTCTAACCAAGATGTTTTAATTTTAGACACTCGAAACGATTATGAAAGTCGTGCAGGTAAATTTAAGGGAGCAGTTGTTCCAGATATAAACTCTTTTAGAGAATTCCCAAACTTTGTAGATAAAATGAGTGTTTCTAAAGATACGCCGATATTAATGTATTGTACTGGAGGAATAAGATGCGAAAAGGCTTCTGCATATATGATTCAGAAAGGCTTTACTAATGTAAGTCAGCTTCATGGAGGGATTATAAATTTCTGTCAGAAACTTCCGAATACTCTTTGGGAAGGTAGCTGTTTCGTGTTTGATAATAGGCTTGTTTCAAATGTTGGTCAGATGGAAAACCCATTAAGTTTTTGTATACACTGTAATGAAAAGTGCGATCAATATAGGAATTGTAAAAATAAGTCCTGCAATAAACTCGCTTTTATGTGCCCTGAATGTAGGAAAGAAAATCATTCTTGTTGCTCTAAAGATTGTGTTAAAAAACTGCTTTCCTAAACACTGTTGTAAAGTCTAGCGAATCCCCAGCCTAAGATGTAGAACATAACATAACTTTGAACCAATCCAAAGAGCATTGTCCAATCATAAAATGAGAATGAAATTGGGTACTTTGCTATAAGAAACGCAGATTCATAATCGCTAAACCATACAAATATTCCGTAAAAAACTAAAACTATCATGCTCATCATACCGAGAGCATGTCCTAAGGCGTAGGGTTTTAGGTCAGTTTTAGATTCGGAGTTAACTTTATTGTGAGATTTATGCATCACCTTTCTTTTCATTCTCTTATTATGTTTTGAATATATTTAAACCTTGCTTTATCTTTGGCTTTGCAAGTATATTTTTATAGCCCCTATCTTTTTTGTTTAAATGGTACTTCATATTGTAGAGTCCCAACAGTTTACAAAGGAATTACTATTGAAACTTTTTGCTCGTGCTGATGAGTTAAGGTTTGAGAAGAGACCTTTGTTTGCTGGAAAGGTTTTGGCGACGCTGTTTTATGAACCATCTACAAGAACAAGGCTTAGTTTTGAGGCTGCAATGCTTAAACTTGGAGGACAGGTGATTACTACTGAAAATGCGAAGGAATTTTCTTCTGCAGTAAAAGGAGAATCTTTAGAGGATACTATAAGGATAGTAGGAAGTTATGTAGACTGCATTGTTTTGAGACATTATGAAGAGGGCACTTCTAAAAGAGCTTCACAAATAAGTAATGTTCCCATAATTAATGCTGGAGATGGTAAGGGACAGCATCCTTCACAAGCTTTGCTTGATGTTTACACTTTGTTCAGGGAATTTGGAAAAATAGATGGCCTGAAAATAGCTTTTGTTGGAGACTTAGCTCATGGAAGAACAGTCCGTTCTCTTTCTTATCTTCTTGGTAAGTATGAAAATATACAATTGTTTTTTGTTTCCCCACCACATCTTAAAATTGGAGAAGATATAAAGGAGTATCTTGACAAGCATAGTATTAAGTGGTGTGAGGAAACGGACTTAGATAAAATTCTACCAATTGTGGATGTAGTTTATATGACTAGAATCCAGAAAGAGAGGATGCCCTCTATAGAATATTTTGATGCTAAGGGAAAATATGTTCTCGATGAAAAAAATCTTAATTTGTTGAAACCATCTAGTAGGGTGCTTCATCCATTGCCTCATGTTGAAGAGATAAGTCTTCCCGTTGATGTTGAAATGAATGACTCTCGTGTTGCATATTTTCGCCAAGCTGAAAACGGACTTTATATTCGGATGGCAATATTAGAAATGTTGCTTTTGGGAGTTATAGATTAATTCTTTAATTAGAATATTTTTGTTTGTTTTTTAAAAGATAAAATCAAAAAATAATAGTTTATGTAACTTAGATTCATTTATTGCAGTAAGATTTAAATATCCTTTTTGTTTTGTTGTTTTTGATTTGGTGATGAATAAACTAGTTTTTTCCAAGGTTTCTTCTTTCTTTTTAATATCATTAATCTTCTTTAGCGTTTTTTCTGTTGGAGTTTATTCCCAGGACGCTTCTGTTAAGGGAAGCGCTCCCGTTGATACACCTGATTTGCCAGATGAAACTGGTAGCAGTGTTGCAGGAATTGATTGTGCTTTAGCTTTATGTCAAGATGGATATGTTTGTGAGGAAGAAAGGGGTTGTGTTCTACGTGAAATTACTGGTTATTCCTGCGATGAGGGACAATATTATGATTTTGTTAATGAAGAATGCAGACTTCCCGAATTTATGGGGGAAGTTGAGCATCCAGGGTTTGTGGAGGGGATGTTCAGAGGAATGCGTTATTTCCTTTCGAATGATGAGGCTAAATCAAGACTTTCTGCAGAAATTGGAGCTGAAAAATTGACTGAATTAGAGACCGCTCTTGAGGTGGGGGATTACACATTGGTCAAGTCTATTGCAGAAGAATTTGGTTCTGAAATGCAGAGAGCAGGAGAGGTTATGAATCATTATTATGATGGGGTAGATATTACTTATGAAGATTATCGTAGAGATGTTATTGATCCTGGTTTTAATATTGATCCTGGAAGCGTTATTTACAGATACACAGATATTGAAAGAGCAAATCAGCAGATTATAGCTGAGGCAGAGGAATCCAAAAGAAGAATTTTAAGTCTTGTTGAAATAGGAAAACTTACTCAAGAAGATGCGGATAGAATAATTTCTGCAATGTCCGGACCTGAAAAACTTGCAACCATAATTGCTTCCGGAAATGATGAAGTTGCCAGAAAGATTGCTTCTGAATCTAATGGAGAAATTACCCTATTAGACATTGAATATAGGCAGAGAGCTGAAAATGATGCTATTGGATTTGCCAAATTAAATTATCAAGATACCGTTACTTCAGAGGACATTGCTAGAAATAGATTTACTTTGGAAAGATTAAAACAACAAATTACCGAATCTGATGAAAGAGATTTTGCAGATATTGCTCCTTTGTATATGTATGCTAGAATGGAACAGCAGGATGCTCGTAATGGTTTGGTTGACGAAGATTATTCTGAAGCATTTGATTCATACCAGACTGCAAATTATATGATTAGAACTTTAGAAAATTATTTTGCAGAGGGCGAAAGTGCTCTTGATGATGTTGAAGGTGGTTATAACAATTTTGAACAAATAAATTCTGGAGTTGAACAAAAAAATACTGAAGTAGCTGTTGCTTACGAAACAGAAGGTGTTCGTGATAGACTTGTAGAGCAGTATCCACAATATCGCACAGATCTTGATAAAGAATATACTAAAGTAGCTGACATGATTGTGCTAGAAGCTTCTATTGAGCTAGTTGACGATGCTTCTGTTGAAAAATATAAATATCAAGGAATGAGTGAAGAGGAAGCAATTGCGAAAGTAGAAGGTCTTAAAGCAGAAGAATATTTTTATGCTGATGGTGGCACGTATTATCCTATTGGATATACTCAATTAAGTGATGCTAATGGAGACGGTTCTGTGAATGTTGAATATGGTGGAGGTTTTGTACAGGGCATGTCTTATAGTGACACTCGAGGAACAACTTATCAATATGGTAGTAGTGGTTATTTATGGAACTCTCCATTAACAAGAACAGAGTATCCAATTAATTATGCTGCCGATTATAATCCTCGTCCCATGGAACATGGTTCTGAAACTTATAGTTATACCTCTGAAACTGAAGATGGAAATTATCAATATAACTATTATCCTACAGGTTATACTGTAACTAATCCTGATGGAACAACTAAAGAAGTTTCTTATGGGGAAACTGTTTCTACAGCTACTTTTGTAGGCGGTGGCGAAGCTCGTTATGGACTATATAATTATGATTTTATTTACAATGGTGAAGCAACACGTTTTACTGAAAATCCAGCGTATGGAAATTATATGGATTTGGCTACAGGTTATACTTATGCTCCTGGAATTATGCATCATGAGAATCCAGTATATAATTCTGAAGAGAGAGTTTACGAGTATGAATTGGGTGGAGTAAATGTAGATTTTAATCCAACAGACAACTCTTTTGAGTTTGATGATTCTGCAGTAATTAATCCTCCTGTTCCATCCGCTCCAATTGGTCTTGAAGATGAGGTAATTGCTAATGGACAAATTGTTACTGAACATGGTGAGACTTTAACTTATGACTTGGTTGAAGGTGTTTGGACATCTGAAACAGTTGATTCAGAGACACAAGAAGAAGTTGTTACTGAATTTTTAGTTGCACCTAATCAAGTTTATCTTCATGATGAAGAAGACGGAGTTTATCTTGATTCTAATGGAGATGTTGTAGAAACAGCTACATTAGCTGGTGAAAATTGGGAAGAAACTCCTGGTGGAAACTGGTTTTCAGAAAGTGGAGTTATTTATAACCCCATAGAAGGTACTATTGAAGGAACTGGGGACTCTTCTAGTGGTTCGAGAGTTTATGGTGCTGAATACGACTCTGAAGGAAGCGAAGTTGCACGTTATACTTTCAGAACGGATGGTCGGTTTGTTTTTAACCCTGCTTTAGGGACTAGGGGAGATTATGAATTTGTTTCTAGGGCTGGAATTCCTGGATATGATCCTATAAATCCTCCAACAAGAGAACAAACTTTGTCTGATGGAACGACTGTGACTTGGACTGCTGATCCATTCGGTAGATATTATGTTTCTTCATCTGTGGGGCAAACATATTATGGTTATCAGAATTATATGCGAAATGAACAATTTGCTGAGGTTGGTAGAACGGTTACTGGAGATGATGGGCAAATTTATAGGGTAACTTCTGATAGAGGTTGGACTAATTCTGAAGACATAGCTGTTCCTCCTCCAGTTGTTAATGGGGCTCAACAGCCAAGTTCTGCTGGTGCTGGTCGTTATGGTGCTTACTCTGACTTTGGTTCTAGAAATGATAGGAATTATAATTATGTTTATACAAATCCTGATACTGGGGAACAAACAGCTCTTTGGCTTCCTCCTGGTGTTGCTCCTGATTCAGCTAACTCGGAGATTATTCGTGCACAAATTGAGATGTATGCTGTAAGAGATGCTAGGGGTTATGATTCTACATTCGGAACTTCTTTTGGGGGTGTTCAAGCTAGTGTAAGTAATACTGGATATGGAGATTATGGTCGTGGATATGGATATTACTCTGGTGGGTCTGGACAAACTTATAGTAGTGGTTTCGGACATGTTAGGCAAGAGGATGGAACTTGGAGAGCTGTTACGACTGCAAGTGAAGCTGATTCTTTGGCCGGAAGTTCTGATTATTCTCCCGCTGGAGCTTATGCTGGTCAATATGCTTCAAGATATCAAGCAAATGTGCGCACTGAAAATGGAATAGAAACTCAGACAGGAGTTAACGATGCTAGAATTTATCAAAAAGTTGATGGTCAGTGGATAGCTACTGAGAGATATGACACAACACAAACTCCTTCTTCTTACGGAGGTTATGGTTATCCTTCTGGTGGGTATGGTTACTCGACGGGTGCGGGTTCTGGATATAGTGGTCAGTATGTTGCTCCTCAGGGTGGATATACTGCTGAAATGGATTCTGCTGCTCAAGCTGCTGGTTATGCTAGTGCTGCAGCCGCTGCCGCTGCTTATGCTTCTTCTTATTCTGGGGGATACAATCCTGCAGCCGCTGCCGCTGGTTGGCCTGGTGGCGCTTATCCAGGAGGAGTTGCTCCTTATTCCGGACAATATACGGGACCTGTAAGTGGGGGATATCCTGGTGGTCCTGGAAGTTATTATCCGGGTTATTCCAGTTCTGGAACAGGTGCTTATGGTGGAGCGTATGATTCTTCTGGCAATTACGTAGGTGGGTCTTATGGAGGATATGATTCTTCAGGAGCTTATGTAGGAACTTATAGTGGTTCTGGATATACTGGAGGAAGCGGAGGGTATTATGATAGCTCTGGAACTTATGTATCTGGAGGAAGTTCCACTGGGGGAGATTCAGGAAGTAGTTACACAGGGGGAACTTATACGGGAGGGGATTCAGGGGGTTCATACACTGGAAGTTCCACTGGAGGAGATAGTGGAGGGACCACTAGTGGTGGGGATTCTGGTAGTTCGACAAGCGGTTCTACTAGTGGAGGAGATTCTAGTGGTGGAAGCACTGGGGGTGGGGCTGTAATTGCGGGTGAAAATGCAAAACTAGATACATGGTTTGCAAGAATATTGAATAAGTTATTTGGTAGAAGTTAAGTATATTTAATTTTATCGACGATGATTTACGAAATTAAAGATTATATTAAAAATGTTTTTTGTATTGATGCTCGCGCTCTTGCTTTATTTCGTATTTGTATTGCTTTGCTCTTAATTTTTGATTTAATTGTAAGATCTTTTGCTTTGATTGCACATTATACTGATTTTGGTACGTTGCCATTGAGTTTTTATTTTAATAATTATCTAGAGACTAGTTGGATTTCAATACACACTTTGAATGGAAGCCCTTTGTTTGAGTCTATTTTATTTATTATTGCTGGCATTTTTGCTGTTTGTTTATTAATTGGATACCAAACCAAACTTGCTACAATATTATCTTGGTTTATGCTTATATCTCTTCATTCACGAAACCCTACAATATTACAAGGAGGAGATATAATGCTTCGTGTTCTTGTTTTTTGGGCGATGTTCATTCCTCTTAACTTAAGGTATTCTCTTGATGCTAAATTTTGTAAGGTTAAAAATTGTGGAAAGAATATTTTATCATTTGGAACAGCAGGAATACTATTTCAAGTTGCTTTTGTTTATTTTTTCTCTGCGCTCTTAAAAACTGGAAATGAATGGATTCCCAATGGAACTGCTATTTATTATGCATTACAACTAGACCAATTTGTAACTTATTTTGGGAAATTCTTGCTAGGTTTTCCTGCCATTATGATCGGATTAACTTATTTTACTTATTTTTTAGAACTTATTGGTCCAATTTTATTATTTTTTCCATTTTATTTTAAGAAGGTTAGATTGACCGCTACATTTGCTTTTATTATATTATTAGGGGGAATGGCTTTATCTCTACGTCTTGGCCACTTTCCTTTTGTTGGTTTGACAGCATTTATATTATTTTTACCTTCAGTATTTTGGGATAAATTATCTAATAAGAGATATTTGTTTAAAACCAAGCACGCTCCAATTAATTTTATTAACAGAGATTATAAAGAAAGATATCTTAAATATATCTTAAATTTCTTTGCCTTTTTCTTTATAATTTATATTTTGTTCTGGAACATTCAGACACTTGGGAACAATGCTGTGCCTGACAAGATAGAATTTGTTGCTCAATTGCTTAGAATAGATCAATACTGGAATATGTTTTCACCATTTCCTCTTAAAGATGATGGGTGGTATGTTGCAGAAGGGGCTTTTGACAATGGTGTTAAAATAGATTTACTTAGAGAAGGACAAGTTGTCAATTATGAAAAACCCGGGCATGTTGCGGCTTTATATAAACACGAAAGATGGAGAAAGTATTTAATGAATTTGTGGGATGGGGGTTATTCACATCATAGGTCTTATTATTTGAATTATTTATGTTATAATTGGAATAAAGAACACGACGAAGATATAGGGCATGTTAAACTTATATTTATGCTCGAAGTAACTGGTCCTGATTACAAAATAGAACCTATTAAAGAAGTTGTTTTGGAAGAGGTTGATTGTAATACATGAACTTATTTTCAGAGTAACATTTATACTAAGTTGATGGAGTTAATACTCATAAACTTTACTTCTAAGTAAAGTTTATATACTCATATTTTTACACAATCATGCCAATGACTTATGAGGCTTACTCTTTTTCATTGCACGAACAAAAATGGATTACTACTCGATAATTGAAAAGGCAAGGAAAACTGGAAAAGTTGACAAGGGAACTAACGAGGTTACCAAGGCAATAGAAAGAGGAGTTGCTAAGGCTGTTTTTTATGCTACGGATGTGAGCCCTAAGGAGATTGTTGCGCATCTAGCTGTAATTTCTAAAGAAAAAAATATCCCTTGTTTTGAAGTCGATTCTAAACAAAAATTGGGTGTTGCTGTTGGTATTCCTGTCTCTACTAGCGCTGTTGCAATAATTGATGCTGGAGAGACTGATAAAGAGTTACAGTCATTGAGTAAAACAAGAGGCAAGTAATAATGGGTGAAAGCAAACCTCAAAAGACCAAGGAAGTTTCGAATGTTTCTACCCCTTCCAAGAGATTATCTAATGAGGCTCCTGTAAAAGCGGTTATTCAGAAGCTTATTCTCAGAACTGGAGCAAGAGGCGAGATTACTCAAGTAGAATGCAAAATTTTAGAGGGAAAGAATTCTGGAAAGGAAATGAGGAGAAATGTTAAGGGTCCTGTTCGTTTGGGAGATTTGATTACATTAAGAGAAACTGAAATTGAGGCTCGACGTGTAAAAGGAGCTACAAAAGGAGCACACTCATGAACATGAAAATTTTACTAATTAATAAGAAATTTTCAGATACAGAAACTTGTCTGATGAAAGTTTCTGTCTGTTTAATTTCTAACTGCTCATCTACATTCGCATTAGAGGGAAGAAATTAAACATGATTGCAAAATGTTCTTTTTGTGGTTGTGAACAGGAAGATTTCAGGGGAACTTACTTGTTCAAGAACGATGGAAGCACGAATTATTATTGCAGTTCAAAATGCAGGAAGAGTCATTTAAAACTTAAGAGAGATAGGAAGCGTGTAAGTTGGACAGAGGCTTATAGAAACGTGCATAAAGTTGTGAAGAAGAAGTAAATTATTCTTTAATCGCATTTAATTTTAAGAAGGATTGAGGTAATAATTTATGTTTGGAGCATTTCCTTCTGGATATTGTGCATTCACTACTTTTCCAATTAAGCCTGTGAATGTTCTTAAGTCCCTCTCAAATTCATCATCTGATGCTTTTACGGGTCTTCTTTTTGTGCCTGCATCTCCAAATGAAAGATATAATAATCCACTACTTGAAGATGATTTAGCGATGCTAAACATGGATTCTCTGTCAAGGACAATAGTTTTTGTATCTTCGTCCCCGATAGAATTATCAATATCAGGAAGTCTTATTCTTTCACCTGGTTTTGGTTCTAATTTTGCATTTCCCCAATAAAATTCGCCATTTGAGTTAAAGTGTATATCGACACTTTCTAAAGGCTCAATTAATGAAATGCTTCCACAATGCACATACCAAGGTTGAGGGGGATTTGTACTTTTTAGAGTTTGTTTCCATTCATTGCCTTCACCAAGAATTTTGGCTATTTTATCTATATCTCTCTCTCTCTGATTAGTCAATCTTCTTTTCAATTCTTTTAAGTCTTGAAATTCAAAGGTTATCATATTTTCTCTGAATCTAATGACCTTTTAAATCTTTGTATTTATGTCATTAAACAGTAGTTGTAAAATGTTTTTGTTTGGTTTTACTTGGATTTTTACTATTTTAACGAATACATTTTATCGTCGGTAAAAATCTACTTTTCAGCATAAAAGTTTATAAAGGGGGTTTTCTTTTTCATAAAATATGAGTGAAAAAGGTTATACGGGTGAAAATATCAAGGTTTTGGAAGGATTAGAGGGAGTAAGACATAGACCTAGTATGTATATAGGTAGCACAAGTAAATACGGTCTGCACAAACTTGTTGATGAAATAGTTGATAACTCTGTTGATGAAGCAATGGCTGGTTATGCAGATACTATTGATATTACTCTTAACGCAGATGGAAGTGTAACTGTTGAAGATAATGGAAGAGGAATCCCTGTTGATCCTCATCCAGTTTACAAGATTCCAACTGTTGAAGTTGTAATTACAAAGCTTCATGCAGGGGGAAAATTTGACAAGGGAAGTTACAAGATTTCAGGAGGACTTCACGGAGTTGGAATAAGCGTAGTTGCCGCATTATCCAAGGCATTTAAGGTTGTTGTTAAGAGGGATGGGAAAATATATCAGCAAGAGTATGAAATAGGCAAGCCGATTTATAAATTGAAGACTATTGGAGATTGTGATAAGAAGCAGACAGGGACAACAATTACATTTACTCCGGATGAAACTATTTTTTCAACTACTAAGTTTGATTTTTCTGTTTTGGAGACTCGTTTTCGAGAGATTGCCTTTTTGAACAAAGGTGTTAAAATAAGCCTGACAGATAAAATAACAAATAAGAAAGAAGTATTTAGTGCTGAAGGCGGATTGATTGACTTTGTGAAATGGGTAAATAGAACAAGGACTGTCATACACACTAAACCTGTTTACTTTATGAAAGAACAGGATAAGACTTTTGTTGAATGTGCTGTTCAGTATAATGATGGTTATCAAGAAAATGTTTTGAGTTTTGTAAATACAATTAATACAATTGAGGGTGGAACTCATGTTGTTGGTTTCAAGACTGCATTGACTAGAGCAATAAATGATTATGGAAATAAGAACAAATTACTAAAGGATGGAAATGTTACTGGAGATGATGTTCGAGAGGGTTTGACTGCAATTATCTCTGTTAAGGTTCCTGAACCACAGTTTGAAGGCCAAACTAAAACAAAACTTGGAAACAGCGATGTCAAGGGAATTGTGGATAGTGTCTGCATGCTTGCTATGTCTGAATTCTTTGAGGAGAACCCTCAAGTTGCTAGGAAAATTGTTGACAAAGCTATTGAAGGACAGAAAGCACGCGCCGCTGCAAAAAAAGCAAAAGAACTTGTTAGAAGGAAAAATGCTTTCTCTGTCGGAGGATTACCTGGAAAACTTGCCGATTGTTCATCAAATAAGACTGAAGAGACAGAATTATATTTGGTGGAAGGCGATTCAGCTGGAGGGTCGGCAAAAACAGCTAGGAACAAAGAATTCCAAGCAATATTGCCTCTAAAGGGTAAAATACTTAATGTTGAAAAAGCACAGCCTGTAAAAGTTTTATCTAATGAAGAAATTGCAAATATGATTACAGCCATGGGTGCAGGAATTAACGATCAATTCGATATTTCTAGATTGAGATATTCTAAGATAATAATTATGACGGATGCAGATGTAGATGGAGCTCACATTAGAACCCTTTTGCTTACTTTCTTCTTTAGATTTACTCCGAAGTTAATTGAAAATGGGCATATTTATATCGCTGTTTCTCCTCTTTATAGAGCTCGTAAACGTGGAGATCATTACGTTTATTCTGATAAAGAATTAAAAGATTTATTAGCTAAACTTGGGAGCAATGTGGATGTTCAAAGATTTAAAGGTCTAGGAGAAATGAATGCAGAACAATTATGGGATACTACAATGAATCCTAAAACAAGAATGCTCAAGAAAGTTACAATTGAAGATGGAGTTAAAGCTGATGAAGTATTTTCTAAATTGATGGGGGACGAAGTTGAACATAGAAAGCAATTCATTGCAGAAAGAGCGAGTGAGGCGCAAATTGATATTTAAGATGGCTGAAGAAATTGAAGAAACAAATGAAGAAATTGAAGTAATCGATGTTACTCTTAGTGAAAGTGAGATAGATGAGATGATTGCACATTTGATGGAATTGAAAGAACATAAGACAAATGTTCAATTTCCTCTTGCCTCTGATCTAGACTTGTCAGTTAATTATTCGGATGAAGATAATGAGGGGCATCAGGTGGAGGAAATTAAACATGAGTGAAGAAGAAAATAATGAGAATGGAAAGAAAGAAGAGATGGCTGAAGAGGAAGTAACTAAGGCTGAACAAAAGAGACGCGAGAAAGAACAGATAGGTGACGAGAAGGGAGTCTTTGGCGCTGAAATTGTAGAAGAGATGGAGCAAGCCTTCATTGACTATGCGATGTCAGTTATTGTTGATAGGGCTCTGCCTTCTGTAGAGGATGGTCTTAAGCCAGTACATAGAAGAATTCTTTACGCTATGAATGTTATGGGTTTAGACTTCAGCAAACCTACTCGTAAATGTGCTAAGATTGTTGGGGAAACAATGGGCAATTATCACCCTCATGGAAACTTAGCAATTTACGATTCGCTTGTACGTATGGCTCAAGATTTCTCTTTACGTTATCCTTTAGTTCATGGACAGGGAAATTTTGGGAATTTGGATGGGGACTCGCCCGCAGCCGATAGGTATACAGAGGCCAAGCTAAGTAAAATATCTGAAGAATTACTTGCAGACATTGAAAAAGATACTGTTAAGATGAGACCTAATTTCTCTAATGATTTGAAAGAACCTGAAACTCTTCCTGCTAAACTACCTAATCTTTTATTGAATGGAGCAACAGGTATTGCAGTGGGAATGGCCACAAATATTCCCCCGCATAATTTAACTGAAATTTCTGATGCTGTTATTCATTTTATAGAAAATCCTAATTGTGTTGTTGATGATTTGATTGGAATTGTTAAAGGGCCTGATTTCCCTACTGGTGGTTTGATTACTGGTCCTGGAATTAAAGAAATGTATAGAAATGGTAAGGGAAAAATAATCATACGTGCTAGAAGTGAAATTGAAGAAGATAAAAAAGGAAAAAGTTCTATTATAATTACAGAAATCCCCTACATGGTGAACAAGGCAGACCTTGTAAAGAATATTGCTCAACTTGCAACTGAAAAAAAATTACCTGATATTTCTGATTTAAGGGATGAATCTGCCCGGGGTAAAGTAAGAATTGTTATAGAATTAAAGAAGGGAGTTGACCCTAAATTTACAATGAACCAATTGTATAAAATGACAAATATACAAACTAGTTTTGATGCTAATCTACTTGCTTTGGTAGGTAAACAACCTAGAGTGCTCAATTTACTAGATATAATTAGAGAATATGTCAAATACCGCCAGCTTGTTGTGCGTAGAAGAAGCGAGTTTGATTTAAACAAGGCTCAAGAAAGGTTAGAACTTGTTTTGGGTCTTCTTTTAGCTTTGAAAGATATTGATGCTGTAGTTGCATTGATTAGAAAATCTATTGATACAAAAGCAGCTCATGAAGGTCTCATGAAGAAATTTGAAATGACTGATAGACAAGCTAAGGCGGTTTTAGAAATTCGCTTACAACAACTTACGCACTTGGAAGCTGATAAACTAAAAGATGAAGAGAAAAAACTTAAAGAATTAATTACAGAACTTGAGAAGATATTAGGAGATGAAAAAGAAATATTTAGGGTGATAAAAAAGGAAGTTAATGAAATTAAATCCAAGTTTGGAGATGACCGTAGAACCAAAGTAATACGTAATGTAGATGAAATTACAGAACAAGATTTAGTTGAGAAAAAAGATGTAGTTGTAATGATAACTAACTCTGGATATATTAAACGTGTTGATTTGAAGTCTTATAAGGAACAAAGACGTGGAGGCGTGGGAGTGACTGGAACAGATTTGAAGGAAGAAGATTTTGTTACTAGTATGATTAGTTGTTCAACTCATGACCATTTATTATTCTTTACAACTAGGGGTCGTTTATATTGGTTGAAAGCAAATGATGTTCCTGCTTCTGAAAGACAGAGTAAAGGAAAGGCTTTAGTAAATGTTCTTGATTTAAGAGATGAAGCTGTTGCAAGTGTAATGTCTGTTTCAGATTTTGACAAAGGGTATCTGATGTTTGTAACTAAACTTGGAATTGTAAAGAAAATAGCTGTTTCGGATGTTTCTAAGCCTCGAGCGACAGGTGTTCGTGTAATGAATATGCCTCTTGATGGTTCTGATTTGTTGATTAGTGTAATGCGCGTTTCGGATAAGCAAGAGGTCTTGATTACAACTACTGATGGAAAAGCTATACGCTTTGATGCTGATGATGTTCGTCAGATGGGTCGCGCTAGTTATGGTGTGAGGGGAATTGAACTTAATACAAAAGATGAAGTTGTTTCTCTTGTGCCCGTGCCTGTAAAAAATCCTGAAAAGACTTCAATATTGACCGTTACAGATAAAGGGTATGGAAAGAGAAGTGCTCTTGATGAATATAGATTGACTGGTCGTGGAGGGAAGGGTGTAATTAATATTAGAACGGAAGATAAGAATGGGAGTGTTGTGCGTTCTTTGCCTGTTACTGATGATAGTTCTATAATTGTGACTACAAAACAAGGAATGGTTGTTAGGATTTCTGTTGATGAACTTCGTGAAATGGGAAGAGCTACACAAGGAGTAAGGGTTGTCAAGCTTAAAGAAGGTGATAAGATTGCAGATGTTGTTCTTGTTCCAGATGAAGAAGTTAAAGTTTGAATTTTTGTTTAATAGTGGATATTTTATAAAATTGAAAATAAATTAACTATAAATTAACTATAAAGTAATTACAATAGTTAGATAGAAAAAAGAGAGTGACCCTATTTAGAGAGGTTTTATAAACTATAAATATCTCTAATTGTA
>JBBSYC010000002.1:0-1810 GCA_038045445.1 Nanobdellota archaeon | reverse complement strand
ATCAGATTTTGTAGGAGAAATAAAAGCAAACATCAATACAGAAGTGCAGATGAGGGTTACAGAAGAATCTGACTTAAATAGGGTAAAAGAAAGATATGGTTTAGACTATCTAAAATCTCTTGTGCGTGCTGATGTGGGAATAGGAATGGTTCAGAATGCAGAATACAACAGAGGACTACCATACTTTATCAACTTCAGACCCATTCTGCATAATACAAGACGTTTAAGTGATGAGATTTTGGAAAAATATAATTCTTACGGAGAAATAATAGAAGATTTAGAATATCAGATACAGCAACTTGAACAAGAAAAGGTAGACACATTTGACCTTAAGATGGAACTTAAATTGGTAAAAGACAAACTAATGATAGGAAACTTTACGATAGTGGACATATATCTTGACGGCATAAGACCAAGAATTACAAAGCAGTGGGAAAAATTAGGTAAAAAACCTCGTGCAAAAGAGATAGAATTAGTTTCCGAAGATGATATAAACGCATCTCTTCAGGCAGCTAAGAAAGAAAGAGCTTCGTGGGAAAAAGACAACAAAACTCCTGAAAAAGAAAAACCAACAGAGATAGTTAAAGCAAGTAACTCCCAAATTAATAAAAATCCAGAAGAGATAGTTATCCAAGAAAAAGATGACTTCAATAAAGAATCAAAAAATCAAGAGGTAACTAAAAATAAAAAGTAATAAGATGGTCTCTTCAATAAACAATAAGACTAATTTCTTGAAAATTATTTTAATAATTCTCATTCTATTAATCTCAAATTTAATAATCTATACCGAATCCATAAATGCCCAGAGTGCATACGGAGATCAAATAGTAACTCCAGACTACAAGATTTCAAGAAGCATAATAAACAGGACCATTGCCAAAGGAAGCGTACTCATGGACAAAATAGAAATAGAAAATCTTGGAGCATTATCTAAAAAAGTATCTTATATTGCATCCGGACAAGTTGCAGAAATAATCTCATTTGATACAACTGGCACAGTTTTAGAGCCTAATAAAAAAAGCTCAATTTATTTTAGAATAATAGGGGAAAATGTAGGAAATTTCTCAGGAGAAATAGTCTTTTCTTCAGACATTGATTTGAAGATACCTGTAGGAATAGAAATCGTGGACAAAATACATGAGAATCCATTTCTTGTTAAAATTGAATCAGTAAGGGATAAGTTCACCCTTGAAGAATCTTTAGAGGTAATAGTCATAATAGACCGCTTATCCAATAAAAAAATTGAGAATGTTTCTTTTACATACACTATTCAAAAAATAGATGAACAGATAGAGACAATTCTATTAAGCCCTGGAATGAAAGAAATTCCATCCGTAATGTTAATGCCAGAACCAGAAATAAAAGAAGTTGAAGGTTCTTTTCAAATAAGAAAAAAATTTGATATTCCAGAGGGATTAACTGAGGGAAATTATATCATAAATGTAATTCTTGACTATGAAGGTGAGCTTTATGGTTCGAGCACAACAATTCGCTTAATAATTCCCTTTATTCAGATAAAAATCTTCGGGATAATTCCAGTATGGGCTGTGATTCTTTCAGGAGGAATTATTCTTGTGCTTTTTGTTGCAGGGGTGGTTATTCGTAAGGAGATTATGAGGCGTAAAAAATACAAGATGGAAGTTTATCTAAAAACTCTTGCTAAAAAAGGAGACCGTGCTTTATGGCTCGGAAATGTTGCCGAAAAAAACGTAAAAGCTTATTATGATATGGATAAATTAACCACTCATGCAGTAGTCGCAGGAGCAACAGGAGGAGGTAAAAGTATTGCCGCACAAGTTCTTATAGAAGA
>JBBSYC010000001.1:0-145770 GCA_038045445.1 Nanobdellota archaeon | reverse complement strand
ATACAATTAGAGATATTTATAGTTTATAAAACCTCTCTAAATAGGGTCACTCTCCTATTTAAATCTTTCTCCAGTTGTAACTATAAAGTTAATCTATTGTTCATAAATTTATAGAACCATTTATAAAATAAAGAATTATTTCTCTGGAATGCAAAAGAGTGTTGAGTGGTATTTAGATTTTGTTGACTCGTCATACAAGCCGTCTAAAGATGAATTGATTGCTCTTTTTTATTTTGAACCTTCTAAATCTGTAAGTGTCAATGAGGCTGTTGGAAGAATTGCATCTGAAAGTTCTACTGGGACATGGACAACTCTCTTCAAAATGCCTCCACGGATGAAAAAATTAATGGCTCACCCTTATTCTATTAGTGGAAATTATGTAAAAGTAGCTTATCCTCTAGATTTATGGGAAAAAGGAAATTGCCCTCAATTGTTGAGCGGAATTGGTGGAAATATATTTGGAATGAAGGCTCTTGATAATTTGAGATTGATGGATATTCATTTTCCTAAAAGCTACTTAAAAAGTTTTTCTGGTCCGAGACATGGAATGCAGGGTATAAGAAAAATGATGAATGTTTACAAAAGACCTATGCTTGGAGCTGTTCCCAAACCAAAAATAGGATTTACAGATGCTGAACATGCAGAGATAGGTTATGAAACTTGGATGGGGGGATTTGACTTTGTTAAAGATGATGAAAACTTGACATCTACGAGTTTTAACAATTTTGATAAACGCGTGAAGTTACTTGGTAAGTTAAGAGATAAGGCTGAAAAGGCAACAGGAGATATTAAAGACGCTTATATCAATATAACTGCTGAAACAGACGAAATGAAACGTCGTGCGAAGTTGTTGCATAATTATGGATTTAAACATGCAATGATTGATGTTGTTGTTACTGGTTATTCTGGAGTGCAGACTTTACGCAAGACTCTTGGAGATTATGGGATGGCAATTCATGCTCACAGAGCAATGCATGCAATGTTTGACAGAAATCCAAAACATGGGATGTCTATGTATATGCTTGCTAAACTAATGAGAATGATTGGTGTAGATCAAATACATTCTGGAACAGCTGTTGGGAAACTTGTAGGAACGTCTGAAGAAGTTAAAAATATAAGCGATACTTTGCGTGAGAAGAAAGTTGATGAAAAAAAGAATGTTAGACTTGAACAGGATTGGCATGGTTTGAAACAAGCATTTCCAGTTACATCTGGGGGATTACATCCAGGTCTTGTGCCAGATTTAATGAAATTATTTGGAGATGAATGTGTTATGCTTGTTTCTGGAGGAATACATGGTCATCCTAAAGGAACAAGAGCTGGCGCAATGGCGACGAGACAGGCAATAGATGCAATTCATGAAGGTGAAAGTTTAGAAGAACATGCAAAGTATAATCCTGAATTGAAAATGGCTTTAGAGAAGTGGAGCCATCTTAGACCTGTTTGATTTCTATGAACTTATCGAGAACCTATTTCATAAGGGTTGTTGTTTAACTGATAAAAAGGAATTAGCTCATTTAATGAATCTCTAAAATCTCTGTACGGAGCGTAAGGATTTCTTTTCATTTCTTCAAGTGTTTTTATTTGGTGAGGTGAAGCTAATCATTTATCTGCCTGAGACCTATAATGCACATCCCTTAAAGCTGATGTTAGAGTGTTAGCTACTGGACCAGTAACTATCCAAGCAAGGAGTGAAATGCATATCCCAAGACCCCACTTCTCTAACTTACTCATCTTTTTGTTAATTTCTTCTTTGCTCATTTTTTATGAATAATTATTCTACTTAAAAAGATTTAGGTATTTATTTAGAATCTTCATACCGCTTATTAAAAATGCTGTAGAATGGTATTACCATATCTCATTTATCAAGATACCCTATATCCTTAGAAGTTTCAGCAAGAAAATTGATTAAAATGCCTAATGAACTAAAAACAAGATATTAAAAACAACAACCCCAAAATAACCTCATGAAAGCATACATAGTAAACATATCTTCTTCAAGCGAAGAAGGAAGAACATTCATAAAAATATTTGGAAGATTAGAAAACCAAAAATCATTTGCAACAGTAGTTCCATTCACTCCATACTTTTATCTGAAAGAAACAGACATTCAAAAATCAAAAAATATAATTCAAAAAGCTAAAGTAGAAAAGACGAGTCTTTCAAATAAATATGAAGAAAAAGTTGTAAAAATATCTCACGAAGACAAATCCGAATTAATCAAAATAATAAAAGCAGTTCATCAAAAAAATCTGAACACCTACGAGGCAGATTTAAGTCCCACAATGAGGTATATAATAGATAACAATCTTCACAACACCATAGAAATTACGGGCGAAACAGAGCCTTCAGAAAAAGTAGATTTAGTATTTAAAGAAGCCAAAATAAAACCTTCGCAATCGAATATTCCATTAAAAGTACTGTCTTTAGATATAGAAACAGACAAAAAGACGGGAGATTTGTTTTGCATTGGATTATATAGTGACAATTATGAAAAGAATTTTATAATAAGTGAAAAAAGAGTAGAAAGAGCAGTAGAATGTAAAACGGAGCAGGAATTACTAATAAAATTCAAAGAAGAAATTCAAAGATTTGACCCAGACATAATAACAGGATGGCACGTAATAGATTTTGATCTAAACTATCTAAAGAAAAAATTTGAAGAAAATAATATCTCTTTTGACTTGGGAAGAACAAACGAGAATGCAAGAATAAAAATAGAAAGTAACTTTTTTAGAAGCTCAACAGCAAACATACCTGGAAGACAAGTATTGGACGGCCTAAACCTGATAAAAGACCCGTTTATCCAAGAAGCACCATCAATAAAAAACAAAGAGTTTGAATCTTATACTTTAGAAGACGTTTCTCAAGCAATGCTTGGAGAGGGAAAGATAATAAGTGGAAAAGATAGACATGAAGAATTAGAAAAACTTTACCACACAGACAAAAAGAAACTTGTAGAATATAATATTCAAGATTGCAAACTAGCATACAATTTGCTAATTAAAACAAAAATATTGGATTTAGCAATAGAACGTTCGATATTAACGGGTCTTCCTTTAAACAAACTAACTGGTTCAATAGTAGCTTTCGATTCGTTATATATAAGAGAAGCAACTAAAAGAGGCATAGTTTCTCCTACATTGAATTACAAAGAGAAAGAAGAGCGAATTAAAGGAGGTTACGTCATGGAACCAAATCCAGGCATATATGAAAATGTTCTTGTTCTGGATTTCAAGTCTCTATATCCTTCAATAATAAAAACATTTAACATAGACCCAATATCCATGATTGAAACCAAAGAAAAAAACTCAATAGAGTCTCCAAACAAAGCATATTTTAAGAACGAAGAAGGCATTCTTCCATATATAATAGAAAAACTACACAATGAGAGAGAGAAAGCAAAAAGAGAGTCAAGAGAACTTTCAAGTTACGCAATAAAAATAATAATGAATTCATTTTTCGGTGTTCTCGCTTCACCGAATTGTAGATATTTCAGCCTTAATCTTGCAAATGCAATTACCCACTTTGGTCAGGAGATAATAAGATTGACTGCGAAAAAAGTAGAGGAAAAAGGAATACCTACAATATATTCAGATACAGATTCCATATTCCTAAAAACAGATAACAAAAACCCATTGGAATTAGGCAAGGAAATACAAAATTATATAAATAAATTTTACGAGGAACATATAAGAGAAAATTATAATAGAAAATCTTATCTTGAACTAGAATTTAAGAAGTATTACAAGGCATTTATGCTCCCAAAAATAAGAAACTCAAAAGAAGAAGCAGGTTCTAAGAAAAGATATGCTGGACTTGTAGAATCTAATGGAAAAGAATCATTGGAGATAGTAGGGTTGGAAGCAATAAGAGGAGATTGGACAGACGCAGCTAAAGAGTTCCAGATAGAATTGCTAAATAAAGTCTTTCATAAAGAAGACCCTATACAATTCATAAAAGATTACATAAAAAAGATAAGATCTGGAAAAATAGATTCAAAATTAGTATATAGAAAATCTATAAGAAAGAATCTTGACAAATATACAAAAACAACCCCTCCTCATGTGAAGGCAGCAAGACTACTTGATAAATTAGAATCTAATGTTATAGAATATTTCATAACTGAAAACGGACCTGAACCAATACAAAAACACAAAAGCAAAATAGATTATGAACACTATGTAAAAAAACAGATAACTCCTCTAGCAGACACAATACTCCATTTTTTTAACACATCCGTTGAGGAAATTACAAAGAATTTTAAACAAAAAACAATATTTTAATTATCTTAGATTACTAACCATAATTGGTTTATTTTCAAAAGATTTTTTCTCAAATTTATCCCTTAGAGCCTTTACTATCAATAAAACAAGAATAATTATCATTGCCAAAATTATTCCAACGATGAGCCAATAAACAATATTTTTCAAGGAAGAACTCTGTTTAGGGGTAAATGTTTGAGTCTCTCCAGACGAGCCACCAGAGGTAGAATTAAACAAATTAGAGCCTCCTGAAGAACCTCCAAAAGTAGAATTTCCCCCTGAGTTTCCAGAAGAGCTACCTCCTCCGCTTCCTCCGCCCCCTCCACCTCCGCTAGAGCCTCCTGAAGAACCTCCTCCACTGCTTCCACCTGATGAACCCGTAGTGTTTATAACACTAAATTTAACAAAACTACTTAAGTTTACTCCTCCAGAAAAATTAGCATAAGCAGTAAAAGTATAATTCCCTAAAGGAAGTTGATTCTGCTCGTAATCAAATTCTCTGTTATTCGTATTTCTCATAGTAGTATTGGTGCTTCCATTATTCAGACTGAACTTAACAGTTCCATTCAAATTCAAACTAACACTAAATGTAACGGGAAAACCAGCACTATAAGAATATCTTTCATTATTATCTGGTTCATTTATACTAATTGAAGGTGAACTTCCCGGAGAAATAGTTCCCTCCCCAATATAATAATTAGACCATCCATTTACCATAAAACTAACATTCCCCGAGTTCAAACTTGTAAGGTTAAAGCAAACACTTGTAGGGCAAGGAAGCCCATCACGATAAATAGTGGCATTTGTAATATTAGTCGGCAATCCGAAAAAAGAGATTATTGCGGATTTATTCAAACCGCGACGCAATACGGAGTCTACAGAGACATAATTAAAACGAGTTTCTACATCCGAGCTTAAATTATTACCAGACACATTTAAAATTTGATTAAACATTATCCTTGCAAATGAATTATTAAATGTTAAATAAGTATTATTTAACAGATAAGTAGCAAATGAATTATCAATAATTATAATAGAAGAATTATGAAAAGAAGGATTATTAACGTATAAATCATAATGGGACTGATTTCCATTTATAACTCTTATCTTATCAGACATAATTGTCATTGGATTAGGCAAATAACTAGGAACAATTACTTCAATACCATTTCGACGAGGATTAAAAATACTTATATTTCTAAGAACATTAGAATATCCTACATAGGAGGATAACCCGCTCAAAAAAGGAGATATGATAATATTATCCGATAACAGATTTGAATCTACGGAACCTCCCTCAAGCTTTATTCCATAACTCGTTTCCTTAATTACATTGTTTGAAACAGAATTATTAGAAGTGAAAACTCCCTCTGGAGTAGGCTCTAAAATAATTCCAAAACTGGTTCTAAGTGAAGAGTTATAGCCTGCAATCAAATTTTGAGTTACAAAACTATTACTAAACCCCCTAAGATTTATTCCAAGATATGAATCGTAAATTGAATTTTTATTAATTATACCCCCAGAATTATTTTCTAGACCTATTCCACCAGCCGTTGCATTATGAATATAATTATTAAAAATGTTAATTTCACGTCCTGTAGAATAAATTCCATATCCAATACGCCCACTTCCCAAACTAGTTATATTAACTCCAGTAATCGTTACATTATCTCCATTTACATATACCACATCTCCAGAACCAGAAGATTTTGTAATCATGTACATAGACTTTCCATCAAAAATAACATTATTGCCCGAAACAACTATACAAAACGCACCTAAAGAATCAATACTCTGATTCAAAACATAATATGTGTCACTTTGGCTCAAGGTCCCACAAGAACTTACATTCACAACATTTGAAGGGAAAGGTTGAAGAAGAATAGATGGGATTTCAATGCCAAACAAGAAAAGTAAAATCAAAAAAGCGAATATGCAAACAACTAACAAAGGTATGCTATAATACAACGGTACTCTCGGCAATTCAAAAAATCTCTTTTTGTTCATACAACTCTCACTTTTTAGATAAAACAATGTAATTTATAAACATTGTCGGCGCATTCGCGCCTTCGGCGCTCATACCTACCGAGGCAATTATTTTTGGTATTTATAAAACAAAATATTCTTCCAAGCAAAAAAATAAATCAAAAAGACTCCAACAAAAAAGAAAAACATCCCAAAGAATGGAATAGAATAATCGCTCCCAACAACATTCCCAGTTATCTTTGAATCAACAAAAAACAATGCCAAAATAAAAGATGCTATAACATGAATTCCTTTAATTCTTCTTATCAAGCCTCTAACAATGGGATTTCTATTTTTAGTAACCTCCCACAATGCAGCCATTCTATATGATTTTCTACTATCTTTCTTGGATTCATCTAACAATTTTTGAATGTCTCTTCGAGAAATATCTTTGTTATCTCGAGGATTTTCATCGAAACATTCCAATGCTTTGGTATAACACCTCACAGCATTTCTATGACTTAACGCCGCTACACGATATTCATGAGCTGAAAAAAAGTCACTAGCGTCTTTTTGATAATTATCTCCAGAAAGTTTGTGATACTCTGCACTGCGACTTGAAACCCCTGTTGTGAGATATTTTATCTTTTTTCTCTCGAGAGTTTTAGTCATATTTCTAAAACAACTCCATCACGCCCAACATTTATCACCCTAGTCTGGTCAATCTTATCTTCAGTACCAAAAGTCTCATGCATGTGACCGTGTAAAAGCAAGTCTGGCTTGAACTTCTTTATTGCCTTTGTTATTGAATCGCTTCCTTTAAAACCAACAGCCTCTGAAATCCCTCCAGCAGGATGCATATGAGTCAACATGACTTTTTTTTCAATTCCCTTCAGTACAGAATGAGCCTTTTCAAGAGTATTAAAGAGTTCTCCTTCAGAAATTCCAGACCTTGGTCCCAAAGCAGTAGATGCGCTACCTGCTCCGAAAAATCCCACGCCTTCATAAATTGCACTATATCCATGAATATTAGTAACTCCATAAAGTTGAGCAAGAAAATCTGTAGTTGCAAAAGAATCCCAATTTCCGGGAAGCAATAAAACTTTTTGATTCTTATCCTTAAAAGGCTTAATCAAATCCTTACTCTCTTTAAATCCAGTCAAATCCCCGCATAAAACAACAAGGTCAACAGCTTCCTTTTCAGCACGAGCAGCAAGCCTCTTTGTAAGCTTGCTATCTCCGTGCAAATCAGAGGCTGCAAGTATTTTTATTCTATTTTTCATTAAACATATAAAATTGGGGGGGAATATAAAATCTTCTAAATGGGAATAAACCAAAAAATAAAACTAAAATGAAGTGAAACCAAATAACTACTAAATAAGATAACAAGATAGCAGAAAGACTTAAAAGCGATATATTGGTTGGAATATAGAGGTTACAAAAGATATATTAAAAATGACTCCGAAACCAAAAGACAGCTTTGATGTTTTTTTCAGAAGAAAGCCTGCATTGATGCTAGTCTCACTTAAAAAATTAACAAGAGCAAGGTATGGTTCAATTCTAGCAAAAGAAGTCGATTGCACATACAGCCACGCAGTTAAAATACTTCAGATGCTTGAAAAATTAGAGTTAGTAGTCTTTGAGAAAAAAGGCAGAATAAAGTTAATCAAACTAACTAAGAAAGGTGAAGAAGTAGCGAATAATATAGATAATATAAAGAGAATAATTTCTCAATAAAGTGACAAACAAGATACTTCGCCAGATACCAAACTTCCTAACAATATCAAGAGTTCTACTTACATTCATTGTTGTTTATTTAATTCTAATAAAGTCAAACATAAAATCTATTGTAATAATCTTTGCAATAGCAGCAATAACAGATTGGCTTGATGGACAACTTGCAAGAAAATTCAAATGGGAGAGTGAATTTGGTAGAAAAGCAGACATAATAGCAGACAGGTTTCTTTGGGTAGGAACATCACTTGCATTCATAATATCTTTTGGAATCTCGGGAGAAATTAAATGGTTTCAAGGAATAGAATTATTATTTATAATGTCTAGGGAAATAATAACAGCTCCATTCGCCATAGCCTATTTCATGTCCAGAAAACCAATACCTCATACAGCATATATTGCAAAAGTAACCACATTTATCCAAGGTTTTGCTCTTCCATCATTAATATTAAGCATATATTATCTTGAATGGTCATTTGCGTCAATTCCATTATCAATAGCCTGTCTTATTACTGGCTCAATTTCTGCAATGCATTACGTAAAAGGCACAAGTCAGATAAAAAATTTCAATAAGAAAAATTAACTCATCCTATATAAAATTCCAAAGATTAAATGGCCCCGAGGGTTTTCATACTCCGCAGTGAGGAGCACCACAATATGGCCCCGAGGGGAGTTGAACCCCCGACACCCGGCTTAAAAGGCCGGTGCTCTAACCAGGCTGAGCTACGAGGCCGTAGTTCAGAGAAATAAATCTCTAAAAATCAAAACAAAAGACGATTTTTAAACATTGGCTATAAGCATTTTACAATACAATTTTATCCAACTTAGAAAAAAGAGATTTAATTGTCAAATTCTCCCCCTCCAAAGAAATGTTAGACTTAATCTTAATATTAAACTCTTTATTCTCTCTTATCCATCTATCTATATTTTGATTAAAGTTATCATCCTGTTTGTCATTATTCCTTGTTAAAGCTCTTTTGTAAGCTGTATCTTTTAAAACATTTAATGCAATAATAAAAATATTAAATCCATGTTTATCCGCAACTTGCTTAATTTTATCGTATTTCCTATCAATACAACTATCAAGTATGATAAGTTTATTAGAAAAAGGATAATTCTCTAAAAACCACATTAAGTATTCTTGTAAAATCTCTTGCCTTTCATCAATCATCTCTTTACTTGTACCCTGAATAAAAGACCTTATAATCAAACGAATATCATCATTATTTATCCTAACAGCCATATATTTATCTTCAAGTATTTTAGAAACATATGTTTTGCCAGAACAAGGAATAGCTGAAAAGCAAATCAATAATTTTTTATGATTAACTTCAAGATTTTTTAATTGTTTTTTATGAATGTTTAAAATTTTATGATAAATCTCCATTAACTACCTATAAGCTCTCCAAGTATGCTCACATTTGGTACACTTGTAAAACTTTGTCTCCGATTCATCAGAAGAACGAGTCTGCATTGTCCAAAAATAAGCTTCCTTATGCTTGCAAGAAGGACACTTTATATCCACAATGGGGCAAGTATTCAACTCCGACTCCTTGACAACTGCAACTCTCCCTGGAATATCCATCTTTTCAGAAGCTTGGAGCTTCAACTTGCCCTTATGCCTGTAACCACACTTGGCACACGAAGGGTTTTTATCCCCCTCTATAATTAATATACCTCCGCATTTAGTACAAAATTCCATAAGACCTCAAAGTTAAAGATACATCGGTTAAAAGTATATTAATGTTTCGGTTTCCGAAACATTTAAGGTCAAAAACCTTTATAAAGAGACCAATTTCTCAAAGTTTATGTTGTCTGTTAGAAATAGAATAATAGAAGCGCTTCCAAAAGTGCAACCAGTTCTAGAAGAGATGCTCGACTTAAATCTTGGAGAAATAGAGATTAAGCACGGAAGTAAACGATATTGGGAAATATTTGACAGAACATTTGAAATACATTTTACAGCAGACCTACAATCCAGAGGTAGTAGATTTTTTACACATTGTTTAACATTCCCTGTAGCTCTCGTTCTTTCCCCAATATTAGCAGTTCTAGGAGTTTTTGCGGCAGGAGATTCTACGATATACTATAGTAACAATCCAGTTTCTTTAATTCTTCCAAGAAAATCTATAGAAGGTATTACTGCTCATGAATTAGCTCATATTGCTCACGGAAAATTAACTAATGAATCTCTTTATGGAGAAAAGTTACATAAATTACCCAGATATGTTAAAGAAGGTTTCGCCGAACACACTGCTAGAAGAGTAATCTCTAGAATATATCATGAAGACGAAGAAATTACGGGGGGTTATGATAAATATGTCGAAGAATTCAGGAAAGAACTTCAAAGAAGAGGTTATAACGAAGAAAAAGATTTAGTAAAGGCAATCAGAGAACTAAGCCAAGTTTAAATTATTTGAATTATGATTTTGTAAATTTATTTACAAAATCCTCTCTGCTCAGCAGGCCTAGCAGCTTCAAAGAATACCAACTTTATCCATCCAAGACCTGGAATTCTACCTATAGCCTTTCCAACAAACTGCTCTTCCTCAATTCCCAATTCTCCGGGAAGCTGAGCAAAATTATTATCTCCTTTTGTGTCATAGGGTTCTAGTCTAACCAACCTATGTATCAAAGGATACTTGTACTGTGAATTAAATATAAGAACATCTCCTGTTTCGTAAGTTCCTCTTCCGGTAACAAAAACAATATCTCCTTTATTCAAACCATTCTTAAAATTTTTTTCAAAAACTCCTTTATCAATTCCGTGTTCTTCATACCATATACCATTTCTATCCCACCAAGAATCAAAATCATCTTGATGATACATGGAACAACTCTCAACAACAACTAAAGGCAATGAAGTAGCAAAAGCCCAACTAAGAAAAGGGAAAAAAACAAATTTAATCAAAACAAAAGCCAAAACAAGTGAAACAATCCAAGACTGCCAAGTATCTTCTTTCAAAAAACCCCAAAATTTCTTTAATCCCTTAAAAAAACCATTCATCAAAGGTAAAAAAAGAACATCTTTAAAAACCTACTGAAAATCAAGCCAATATGATAAAAAGATTAGAAATAAAAGTAAGTTATGATCCTTTAGAAGAAATCAAAGGTGAACTTAAAAAAGAAGGCGTATGGAGAGAAGATTATGTTTACAGAGTAATCCCTCAAGGAAATAATCCAAATTTATTAATTGAACAAATTCTTTTAAATGGTACAGATAGAACTGAAAAGAAAAAGAGAAAGTGGGATATTATGTGGGATGAAGCTGAACTTGAAGTAAATGAAAAAACTAAAAAAAGGTTAAGAGGCCCCAGAAGATATACTTTTGCTCATTCCTTGCCATTCGGGGAAGATGATTTAGATGTAGAGATTAGAGATGTGAAAACCCAAATATTTCTAATGCTCATCTACGACAAATCAGGCTTTGAACCCGTAAATCTGGGAAATATGTATGTTTTCAGAAAGGAACCTCTAAATGCCTTGGTGGCTCTTGTTCAAGTAGAGGATACTCAAAGCTCTAATGAGAGATAACTCAAAACTTTGAAATAAAGTCCATTAACTTAATCAAAAACAATATTTTAAAGTATAGAAATATTTAAATAGTATATCCCTAACAGTATACACATGACAGATATATTTGACAATACAATCTTATGTAAAAACTGCAGTAAAAAGATGGAAAAAACAATCTTAACTAGAAACGGCTTTGAGTTAAGAGCAATAGTCTGTAAACCTTGCAATCAAAATATAATACATCCTGCAGATATAAATAATCTAGAAAGTTTCAAAAATTTGAAAGACAAGACATATAATGTTAAACTAAGAATAGTAGGAAACAGTCATGCTATAAGCATCCCAAAAGAAATAGTGGAATTCATACAGCACCAAGAGAATATTATGGACAACATGGTAAAACTTTGTTTTGAAGACATGCACAGATTAAGTTTAAGATTTGGAAACAACAGGGAGGAAAATTGGTAAATGCCTGAACAACCAAAACTAATCAAACTCAAGGTTTTAGAAGCCTTGCAAGACGACGCATACAAAGGAATAGCAAGAATAGATACTGAAGTAATGCGAGCCCTAGGCCTTAATAGAGGAGATATAATCTCAATTCAAGGAGAAAAAGAAACTGTAGCAATAGTAGACCGCTCTTATCCTGCAGATATAGGAGAGGGAATAATAAGAATAGATGGTCTAACAAGAAAGAATGCAAAAACAGGAATAGGTGAAAAAGTATCTATAAGAAACTCTCAAATAAAACCTGCAAAAAAAGTAACAATAGCTCCTGCACAACAAGGAATAGTTGTTCAAGGAGACCCGGAGGCGTTCAAATCGGGACTATTAGGGAGAGCAGTAATGAAAGGAGATCTAGTCTCATTAGGAGGTGCACAGAGAAGAAGAGATTTAATGCACAATTTAAATGATGCATTTGAAGATTTACAAGATATGTTCAGAGCAGGTTTAGGAGGAATGGGCTTCCAAAATATAAGATTCAAAATAATTTCGACAAATCCATCTCAAGCAGTAATAATAACTGAAGACACCGAATTAGCAGTGCATCCAAAAGCAACATCTGTAGAGGAAGAATCAATACCTGAAGTAACTTATGAAGATATAGGAGGTCTAACTGAAGAAATAAGAAAAATAAGAGAGATGGTTGAACTTCCATTAAAGCATCCTGAAGTTTTTGACAGGTTAGGGATAGAACCTCCAAAAGGTATTTTGTTACACGGTCCTCCAGGAACGGGAAAGACATTACTAGCAAAGGCAGTTGCTACAGAATCTGAAGCAAATTTCATCTTACTTAATGGTCCCGAAATAATGTCTAAATTTTATGGAGAGTCTGAAAAGAAAATAAGAGACTTATTTGAAGAAGCAGAAAAAAATGCTCCATCAATTATTTTCGTAGACGAGATAGATGCAATAGCTCCAAAGAGAGAAGAAACCCAAGGGGAAGTAGAAAGAAGAGTAGTATCTCAGTTGTTGACGATGATGGATGGCTTAAATTCAAGAGGAAAAGTTATAGTAATAGGTGCAACAAATAGAGTAAATTCTATAGACCCTGCATTAAGAAGACCAGGAAGATTTGATAGAGAATTAGAAATCTCGGTTCCAGACAAAAAAGGTAGATTAAATATTCTAAAAATTCACACAAGATCAATGCCACTAAAAAAAGATGTGAATCTTGAAGAGTTAGCGGCAAAAACTCATGGTTTTGTTGGAGCAGACCTTGAATCCCTAGCAAAGGAAGCTGCAATGGCAGTACTAAGAAAGGCACTTCCAGATTTAAATCTTGACGAAGATAAAGAAATACCTCAAGAAGCTTTAGAAAAAATGATAATTGGAAAAAGCGATTTTGAAGCAGCTCTAAAGACCGTAAGACCTAGTGCTATGAGAGAAGTTTTAGTAGAATTGCCTAACATTTCTTGGGAAGATATAGGCGGACTAGATAACATAAAACAAGAACTAAGAGAGGCTGTAGAGTGGCCCCTAAAACACAGAGAAAGTTTTGAAAGAATGGGAATAAAACCTCCAAGAGGAATATTATTATATGGTCCTCCAGGAACAGGAAAGACGTTATTAGCAAAGGCAGTTGCAAAAGAGTCAGAAGCAAATTTCATTAATATAAAAGGACCGAGCCTTTTAAGCATGTGGGTTGGCAAATCAGAAGAGGGAGTAAGAAAAGTATTCGAAAAAGCAAGACAAGTATCTCCTTGTATAATTTTCTTTGATGAAATAGATTCATTAGCTGGAAGAAGGGGCATGGAAATGGGTTCCAAAGTAACAGAACGTGTACTTAATCAAATCCTCTCTGAAATGGATGGAATAGAAGATTTGAAGAATGTAGTAGTAATAGGTGCAACAAATCGTCCTGACATGTTAGATCCTGCACTTATGAGACCAGGAAGATTTGACAGAATTCTTCTAGTTGATGTACCCAATGAAAAGAGCAGAGAAAAAATATTGCAAATTCATACGACTAAAATGCCAATATCTCTTGAAAAAGAAGAAATAAAAGAAATAGAAAGATACTTTGGAAAAGAAGTCAAGTTTGAGAGTATATCAAAAAATTACTTAGAAAACCAACAAAAAGAACAAAAAACAGATTTGCACATTCATGAGTTAGAAGATAAAGATAAAATTTTGCATTACCTTGTAAGAAAAACAGAAGGCTTCGTTGGAGCAGATATTGAGAATTTTGTTAGGGAAGCTGCACTTATAGCATTAAGGAAAGACATAAACTCAAAAAAAATAAATCTCTCTGATTTTGATGAAGCTCTTGCAAAAATCAAACCATCCGTATCCGAAGACACTGCAAAACGCTACAAAAAGATAGAAGAAAATTACCTTAAAAAAGCTAAAATAGGTGGTCTTGAGTTAGGCCCTGTGTATGCAAACTAGGAGAAAAAATCAAAAAATCGATGCAAAACCACACACTAAAGTGTGTGGTTTGATTGTTGCTCGATTTTTGGATGCAAGAAACTTCTTCCAAAAGAGAAGTTTCTGCACAGAAGTTTGTCATTGTAAACAAACTTCTTGTGTTCAAAATGTTCATCAGATACACTTTGACATATCAATTCCCTATTTCAACTAGGATTAAATTGTGTAATTCTATTTATTCTTAGCCCATTCTCTTATTTTTTCAATTATAAAATTAGGTTCATCAAGTTTTCCTAATTTTTCAAAAAGCTGTTTTTGTTCTTTAGAAAGTTTGGTTGGAGTAATAACTTTTAATACAATATAGATATCCCCTCTACCTCTACCATTGACATCTGGTGCACCCTCATCTCTTAACCTAATGTGCGTCCCAGATTGAGTTCCAGAAGGAATTTTAATAGTAACATCTTTTTTTAATGTAGGAATTTTTATTTCAGAACCCATAGTGGCTTGTGTAAAAGTAATTGGCAAATCTAAATAAAGGTCATTTCCGTCTCTCTTAAATATTTCAGACTTTAAAACTTCAATTTCAATATATAAGTCTCCATAAGAGTCCCCACTTTGTTCGTATTCCCCTTCATTAGAAACTCGTAAAGTAGAACCTTTATCTACCCCAGCAGGAATATTTACTTTAAGTTTTTTTGTGATTTCAGCACTTCCGCTCCCATCACAAGACATACATACATTTTCTGGAATTTTTCCTCTGCCCACACATCTTGAACAAATACCTACTTGCATAAAATTTCCAAATGGAGTTTTAGTAGCCTTTCTTATTTGGCCAGAACCTTTACAAACAGAACAAATGTCTTGTTCTTCATCTTCTGCACCAGTCCCATTACATTCTTCACATTTATCTCTTTTTTTTATTCTTAATTCTTTTTCAACTCCGTTCATTGCCTCATCAAAACTAATTTCTATTGAAACTTGTAAATCTCTTCCTTTTTTACTTCTAGACTTTCTACCTCCTCCAAAAAAACTTTCAAATATAGATCCACCAAATAAATCTTCAAATTGCGAAGGATCAAAACCACCATATCCATTTCCAGATGGGCCTTGTTGAAAGCCTTCACTTCCATAAGAATCATATTGTTGACGTTTTTGCTTATCTGATAAAACCGCATAAGCTTCAGAAAGTTGTTTAAATTTGGCTTCAGCGCCAGATTCCTTACTAACATCTGGATGATATTTTTTAGCTAATTTTTTATAACTTTTTTTAATTTCTTCATCACTTGCAGTTTTAGAAACACCTAATATTTTATAATAATCCTCTGCCATCTGCCACAGAAAAGATTTATTATTTCTCCTCTTTGTCAACTACTTCTGCATCTACAACTTTATCTCCGCCATTATTTATTTCGTGATCTTTAGCTTGTTTTTCTTCTTTTTGAGCTTTTTCGTAAAGTTTAGTAGAAGATTCATGAATTTTTTTATTCAGTTTTTCCATTGTTGATTTTATTTCATCAATGTTTTCTTCTTCTAATTTTTTCTTTAATTCTTCTTTCTCTTGCTTAATCTCTTTAATATCCTCTTCGCTTATTTTTCCTTCAAACTCTTTTAAAGATTTATCGATAGTATATATTAAAGAGTCTGCTTGATTTTTAATTTCAACCTTTTCTTTTTTTCTTTTATCTTCTTCTGCATTTTCTTCAGCATCCTTTCTCATTCTTTCAACTTCTTTTTCAGAAAGTTTATTTTCAGCAGTAATCCTTATTTTCTGTTCCTTATTAGTTCCTAAATCTTTGGCAGATACATGAATAATTCCACTAGCATCTATGTCAAAAGTAACTTCTATTTGAGGAATACCTCTGGGAGCAGGTGGAATACCCATTAAATCAAAACGACCAAGACTTTTATTATCTGAAGCCATTTCTCTTTCCCCTTGTAATACATGAATAGTTACAGCACCTTGATTATCCTCCGCTGTTGAGAAAGTTTGAGATTTCTTAGTAGGAATAGTAGTATTTCTCTGTATTAGGGCAGTTTTAATTCCACCTAATGTTTCAATACCTAAAGTTAAAGGAGTAACATCAAGTAAAAGGATATCTTTAACTTCTCCAGAAAGAACTCCTCCCTGTATTGCTGCACCATTTGCTACACATTCCATTGGATCAATTCCGCGTTCAGCTTTTCTTCCTAAGATATTTTCTACAAAATTTCTTATTACGGGCATACGAGTAGGTCCACCAACTAAAATAATCTTATGAATTTCTTTAGGTTCTAATTTTGCATCTTTAATTGCTTGCATTAAAGGTTTCTTACATCTTGCAACAATTGGGTCAATTAACTCTTCTAATTTTGCTCTTGTTAAATTTAAATGAAGATTCTTTTGTCCATGAATAAATGGTAAATTAATTTCTGATTCATTTACTGTAGAAAGTTCAATTTTAGCTTTTTCACTGGCTTCACGAATTCTTTGAATTGCTGTTTTATCATCATTTAAATCAATTCCATGTTCACGAGAAAATTCTTTAACAACATGGTTAATTATGGCCCCATCCATATCGTGCCCACCTAACTGAGTATCTCCTGAAGTAGACTTAACCTCAAAAACTCCATCTCCCAATTCCATGATTGTAACGTCTAGAGTTCCTGCTCCTAAATCAAAAACAAGTATCTTAGAATCCTTATCTTGCTTATCTAATCCATAAGCCAATGCTGCAGAAGTAGGTTCGTTTATAATTCTAACAACTTCGAGTCCTGCAATTTGTCCTGCATCTTTTGTTGCTTGTCTTTGATTATCATCAAAATAAGCTGGAACTGTTATGACTGCTTTGTTTACTTTTTCTCCTAAAAATTCTTCTGCATCTCTCTTTATTTTTTGTAATATGAATGCAGATATTTGTTGGGGAGAATATTCTTTTCCATGTACGTGATATTTGAAACTTGTTCCCATCTTTCTTTTAGCCCCATAAACAGTGCCATCAGGATTTGATACTGCTTGACGACGAGCAGGCTCTCCTACTAAAACAGTTCCATCTTTTGTAAATGCAACAAAACTAGGAAAAGCTTTTCCATAAAGGGAAGCTCCCTCTGCACTTGGAACTATTGTGGGTCTTCCAGCTTGTAAAACTGAAGCAGCACTATTTTGCGTACCTAAGTCAATACCAATTATTTTTTCTTTACTCATTGTTTTTCCGTCCTCTTAGACACCTTAACCTTCGCAGTTCTAAGAATATGGTCTTTCATAACATAACCTTTTTGAATTTCTTCAACAATCAACCCTTCTTCTTCTCCTGACGGAACCATTTCTATAACCTCATGGAAATAAGGATCTATCTTTTTACCTTTAGAACTAAATGATTTAATCCCTTCATCTTGAAGGATTTTGTGAAAACGAGCATGTACCATTTTAATGCCTGTCTTTAATTCATTATCTTGAGTTTTTTCAAGGATATTAAGAGCTCGGTCTAAATCATCGGCAATATCTACAAATCTTACAAGAATTCTTGCAACAACAATTTTAGCAAAATCTTCTTTTTCTTTTTGAGTACGTTTCACATAATTATCAAAATCTGCTTGTAAACGTTTCATAGTACTCTCATAATCGGAAATAATTTTATCCTTTTCTTGCACATCTATTTTAAGTTGAGTTTCATACTCATTAATTACTTCTTTGGTCTCTTCTTTATCTCCCATATTCATTTCTTGTTTTGTATTCATTTTTATCCCGTTAAGTAAGTTATGTTTATCTTAAATAAACATACAACACCTTAAATAAACTAGTATTTAAATCTTCCGGTCTATTAGGTTTTGTATAGATAATCTAAAGTCTGTAGATAAAATAATTAACAAAAAGATGATTTCTCTCTTCCGATATCTATAACGCCACCTATATCAACCCTAAAATCTAACGTTCGAACACCGAAAGTTCTATGAATATCCACTTTAGCATCTGTAAGCTTCTCTCTATCATCTCCAACAAGAAATGCAGATAAGCAAGATCCATCTGAGCCTATACCCAATCTTTCTAAGTAAGAAGGCGTAATGCTCATAAGTCCAGTTTGTATATATTCTGATTCTCTAAATTCTAATTCACATCCATGCTCATGAGCTATATATTTAGCATTTGGTCTTAAACCCCCCCTTCCGTAAATATTTTCTCGTACAAAATCTCTTCCGCAAACCTCATAAAGAATAATCTCATGTTTTGATTTTTGGTCTTCAGTTTGATCTGTAACTTGTTCAGTCATGTTTTAAGTTAAATTAAATGGTATTTAAAACTTTTGACATTTTAACCACTACAAAAAGGCTACTGATCTTACGGCAAGATAAAAATAATATTTTAAACTCCAACTCCCTAACTTAGTTATCCATAACCTTTGAAGATTTTTTATCTCTTTTTAATAACCCCAATTGGTCATCTAATTCTTGAGCCATTGTTTTAAGGTCTTCAAACACTCTTTGTAAATCTCTTTGTAATTCTTCAATTAAAGTTTCTAAATTTTCTACTCTAAGCATGTATTTGTTTTCATATTGAACAACTATCCCAGATTCAATTAAATGAGAGACATGATGAATTATTGTTCCTCTCGTCAAATTTGTCCTTCTAGCCAACTCATCGGAACTAAGCAGTTGTTTGTTTCTAGAGGATTTTACTAGTTCTACAAAAATTCTAAAACAAGATCTTTCTTTGTCTCTTTGAGAAAATAACCCTAATGATTCTGAAAACCATTGTAAATCTGCGTTTAAATCTTTTTTTTGAGGCTTTCTTGTTTTTATTAAAGTCACTTTTCTAAATTCATATATCATTTTTATTCCGTTGACCTAAGATAAACAACTATTTAATGTTTGCTCTCTAGAAATATTATTCAACCTTTTCTCAATCTTCTCTTGTAGTCACAAACTTCCTTCCATCTTCCAAAAGCAAAACAGTATGTTCTGCTTGTGCAACTTTGCCTCCAGAAACCTCGACAAGTTGTGGGTACTGATATAAAACCCCTGCCTGTTCAAGCTGTCTCAAAGCAAGCATTCCACGAGAACCAAATTTCTTATGTATCCATCTTGAAGCAAAAGGAAGAGTCTTGTATTCATCCATAATCCATTCCAAAACTTCGCGGGCAAATATATCCCTTACACTTCCATCTTCATCAATTCTAAATATTCCACTTTTTCCCCCATCACGAACACGTCCATGTCCGTTAGTTGCAAACGGCTCTGTAGCATAAAGTCCTTCTTCCAAAACATCGGTCTGTCCCGAATCATAATTTGGCACAGTCCATCCTGCATGAACTACAAATCTCTCAATACTGTGCCCTGACAGATTAACAATTGAGCTAAATCCAAATTTAGAAATGGCTTCACTTATTTTCCCCCCAATTTCAGTAAGACTCTTTCCGACCTCAAAAGATTCAACAGAAGCTTCAACACCAGCTTCGGCAGATTCAATCAACTTTTTGTTTAAGTCAGAATTATCTAAATCAACAGTAAATGCAGTATCTGCAATATATCCATCGACACTAATACCTATATCAACTTTAAGCAACCCATGAGCAACCCCCATATCTCCATAAGAAGGAGTATAGTGAGCGGCAACTTCGTTTATGCTTAAATTAACGGGAAAAGCAGGTTTAGCTCCCAAAGAATGAATCTTGTCATCAATAAGAGTAGCTATCTCAAACAAACTTCTATCTTTAACAACTATCTCTCGAGCATATTTTATAAGCTCTTGAGCAATCTTGCCAGCCTTCAAAATCTTATCAATTACCGTTTTCTCCATAAAAGTCAATAATTAGATATAGTTTTAAAGCTATCCAAAACAATAAAAAAGAAAGAAGTAAATCAAGATTTTAGAGATTTTATCATGTCATCTGAAAATACCCTAGCTATAGGTGAAGCCATTAAAGAAGTTAATAAAAAGTTTCCAAAGTCTAAAAATAAGAATTAACTCCTTCTAATTCTTCTCTCTTTTGGAACAAAATTAATCAAATGTTTTCCATCTGAAACAGCACATCCAAAAACATCATCCCCATTTTTCACAACATAAATTCCTTTTTCAACAGCTATATCTAGATTATGTCCAACCATCCATTTTTCAAGCTGTTCAATATTAATTTCAATGACATTCTTGTTAATCTGTTCTTTCAAGAGTATCGTTCCATCAAACCCCAGTCTCATGAACTGCATATCTTTTCTAAAAAGATAAATCCCCATGAATTCAATATTAGTAAGTCTATCAAGAGTATAAAGTTCATCAATTGTCAAGTCTCCAGTAAAACCCCTTATCTTTTCTCTCCCAGTCTCAAAAAGGATTTTTGGAAGCTCAGTTATTCCAAAAGTCTCATTAAGCTCAGCAAGTAGTTTCTTTCTTCTCTTAGAATCAAAGAATTCAACTTTCATTTAGACCTCACATAATTAAAATATTTATTTAAAATATCTCGATGACTAAAAGCAAGAGACATCTTTTCTATTTCCCTTCTAGTAAACCACCCATATTCTGTAACTTCCCAATTTGCCTTGATTTTCCCAGAAGTCCTAACCTCAAAAACAAAAACATTTGCATGTAAATTCAATCTATGAACTATCTCTTCCTGAACAAAAAGCAATTTGCAATCAGAGGTCTTAAGTCCAACTTCTTCAAAAACCTCGCGTTCAACAGCATTTACAGATTTTTCCCATTTATCGGTTCCACCTCCAGGCAAGCACCACTTTCCACCTTCAGTAAGTAATTTAGATCTTTTAGTAAGCAAAATCTTTCCATCTTTAACAATGATTGCAGCAACAGCTGATTGAATTCCGAGCAGATGAACAATTAATCTTTTAATCATCCAACTTCCTCCAATAATCTAATCTTAGAAACAAAAAAACCTTCACTATCATTATCTTGTGGATAAATCCTGCAACACTTTTCCATTTCATTGCTATATTCCACACCATCCCATGAATTAACTCCGGGCCTACATTTCAAAGGCAAATTAACTTTCTCAACTGAAACAGGAAAATTCTTCAAAGCAAAATCAACAACAGATTCATTCTCTTCAGGAGCATGTGTGCAAGTAGAATAAACAAGCACCCCATCTTTTTTTAAGCATTTAATCGCATTTGCAATAAGCTTTTTTTGCTCTCTAGATAATTTATTTACAACTTTCTCATTCCACATCAAGAAAGCCTTAGAAGAACTTCTAAGAGTCCCTTCTCCAGAGCAAGGAGCATCAAGAAGTATTTTATCAAATTTAAAACCCTCCTTAGCAAGTCTTGAACAAAGCCCAACTCCATCATTTCTAACCACAACGCAGTTCATCACACCACAACGTTCAAGATTTGCAGCAAGTATACGCAATCTATCAAGCTTAACATCATTTGCAATCAAAGTCCCAGTATTTTTCATAGTTGCAGCAATCTGAGTAGTCTTGCTTCCAGGAGAAGCACACACATCAAGCACACGCTCATTAGGTTTGGTATCAAGAGCAATCACGCTCATCATACTACAAACTTCCTGAATATAATAATAACCAAGCAGATGTTCTATCGCATTTCCCAGTTCTCCAGGTTTAAGTTCCTGGTCAACAAGCATTATTTCATTATGTTCTAAAAATGGTCTGACAACATTCCATCTTTTAGATAACCTATCAAAGAGTTCATCAGAAGATATCTTTAAAGTATTACACCTTATATAATTAAGAGGTTTGATATGAACTATCTTTGAATAATTATCGAAATCTTGGGCATCTTGAAGAAGTTTCCTCATGCGCTCTTCAAAAGCAAGTTTCATTTCAGGTTTTGCCATAAAATATCTTAGTAAGTATATTTATAAATGATTCACAGATTCGGATAAACTGCTTGTCTTAAAACATTTCCATCAAGTCTTGCATAAAAAACCCTCTCCGAGAAATCAATTAATAAACCATCAGAATCCAAAGACATTACTCCCCTTATCTTACGAATCTGTACAGCAAGAGGTTCCTTTAGAGGAGATACTATTTTAGTAATTCTAACTATTCCCTCTCTCATTTCTTCCAAGAGTCCTGCACAAACAATTTTATCTTTATCATTGAGCCTTACATCCAACAACACCAAAGAACGATTCAAAGGACGATTCGTAGAACGATCTTCAAAATACTTACAATTTATAGCGTTAAGAACATAGAGCTCAGCGAGCTTAGCATCATCTCTATAATCAAATCCCCTAACAGACACAAAAATAAAGGAACCACTCCTTTATATTATTATGGATAACTGCATGACTTACATTGCATTCTAGTGCAGTTATACAGATAGAGAACTGCGAAATATATGTCCTTTAAACTATGCAGTTATCTATATATGGTCTTAAGAATACAAAGAATAATTTTATATAATAGAATCTTCTAATAAAATCGGAGCCATATGGTAAAACTCGAGGATTTATTTATGCCAGAGTTTGCAAGTGGCCTCTTGGTTGGTGCTGGACTATCTAGTGAAATGACGAATGATCCTCAAAATGCCATAACTTTAGCGGCAGTAGTTGGGGCAAATTGCACATTACTTGTAGTAGATTCATTAAGAGATAGTTTGAGAATAGATCTCAATAGAGCTTACAGTGGAATAAAAGATTTTTTAGTAGCCGTAGGAATGCCTGTAATAACAGTGTGTGCAACAAGTTATTTGGGAAGCAATTGAGTTGAATTTTTCCCTAGATTCATTATTTCTTCTTTTTTCCCCCTTCTATATCTTAGAAAACCGCCAGTTATAAAATAGAGTTTTAGCACAAGATTTCTTATTGTATGAATCACAAAAAATTCGACTTAACATCTGAATTAAAGAAGTCGCCGAAGGCGATTTGGGAAAATCACGAGCCGAGTGATTTTCCGCATAATTCCTGTTAAACTCTCCGAAGGATTGAATTATCAAGGGGCCTTGGTGTTCATTTATCTTGAATTAGTAATGATGGAGTGGTAACAAAGTCGAAAGGTTTAAATAGTATGGGGCATTACACCATTTTATGGTAAATCAAAGTAAGGCTAATGATCCAAGATTTTGGAAAAGGTGGAGAGCTTCTGGTGCAGTCGGAACTATTGAAGATGCAATCTTAAAAGAAGATACAATCTTAAGAATTATGCAAGATAGGGAGCAAAGACCAGTTTGTGTTCATGTAAATGAATCTGCAGGATTTTGGGGGGATACAGTTTTCAATAGTGAAAGTGGAAAGTATGAACCTAATACAAGCGGAAGAACAAAATTATATTCTTATGGAACAAATGGAGTATCTCTTTTTGGAGCATATATTCCATATGCATTCAAAATTGAAACTGTTCCGGGAGTTGGACGAGTAGCTTTTAGACAAGGCGGAACATCTACAACATATCATACACAAGAAGGTTCAAAACCAGAAGATCCAAAAGTAGCAAATGTTGCTGGAATTGTTGTTGCTGATTCACAAGAACAAAATAAATATGGTGACCGTTTTGTTCCAGTTGCATTATTTGACCAGGAACGTGATAAAGGATTAGTTAAAATAACTAAGGCTTTTTTTAGAAAAAAAGGTATAACAGGATATGTTGCATTCCAATCTAATTGAGACACCAACCTCTTTTTATTATTTCTTCAAATCTTTGATTTGACTATTGTTTAGCCAAAACCTCAAATTGCAACCAATCTCACAATTAAGAAAAGTTCTTTAATCTGCTTTCCTAAATTCCATCTTTATTACAATTCCAAAAATACCTCAAAAATAACAAAGGTTCGCAACAATTATATACCGCAAACATATGCACTGATATGGCAGTAGAATCATTCATTCCAATTTCAGAATCAAAAATAACTGTTGAAAAACAAGTAAAACAAAAACCATCAACAAAAGAATTAACAACAATAGAGAAACCTGGAAAAATAAATGAAGAAGAGGTCGAAAATAAAGTTAAGAAAACGAGGAAACCAAGCCCAAAAGCAAATCCCAAAATAGAAGCCCCCAAGAAAGACATAACCTTAATAGTAACTGAAAAACCTCAAGCAGCCCTAAAAATAGCATCTGCATTATCAAGCACAGCAAGAAAATACTCTGAAAATAACGTACCGTACTATGAATTAGAAAGAGAAAATAAAAAAATAATAGTCGCTTCAGCAGTAGGTCACTTATTCAACTTAACTTATGTAAAGGGTCAAACAGGCTGGCCAATATTCAATTTGGAGTGGATTCCCTCATATGAAAACAAATCTGCATTTTTCACAAAAAATTATTATATGCTCCTAAAAAAGCTAGGAAAGAGAGCAAAGGAAGTTCTAATAGCAACAGACTACGATGTTGAAGGTGAACTTATAGGTTGGAATGTTCTAAGATTTATAATAGGAGAAAAAGACGCAAAAAGAATGAAATATTCCACTCTAACTAAACCGGAATTAGAAAAATCCTATGAAAATCCTATGAAAACTCTTGACTGGGGGCAAGCCTTTGCTGGAGAAACAAGACATAAAATAGACTGGTTATATGGGATAAATCTATCAAGAGCATTAATGTCTGCAATAAAGCAAACAGGTTCATTCAAAATTCTTTCAATTGGAAGAGTTCAAGGACCTACATTAAAAATAATAGTAGATAGAGATAAAGAAATAGAAAGTTTCAAGTCTCAACCCTATTGGCAAGTCTTTGCCAAAGTAAAAGACACTGAATTAAAACATGTAAAAGACATATTCAAAAAAGAAGAATTGGAAGATTTCAAAAACATAAAGAATGGATTAGCAGAAACGACAGAAAAAGAAGAAAGTTACTTGCCACCACATCCTTTTGATTTAACGACTCTCCAAAGAGAAGCTTATGCACATCTAAGAATAAGTCCATCAAGAACATTGCAACTGGCTCAATCTTTATACTTAGACGGAATAATCTCTTATCCAAGAACATCCTCCCAAAAAATACCCAAGGAAATAGAACCTAAAAAAATAATATCTAAATTATCTAAAGTATTCCCTGAAACAAAACTAGCCATCAGAGATAATCCAATAGAAGGGGAAAAATCGGACCCAGCTCACCCAAGTGTTTTTCCAACAGGAGAATTCAAGGAGTTAAATGAAGAAGAAGAAAAACTTTACAGCCTGATAGTAAAAAGATTTCTTGCATGTTTCTCTCCGGATGCAAAAGTCATCTCAAAAAGAATCCAGTTAATCTCAGACAACGATAAAAAATTCACAAAAAACGGCTTAACAATTATAGAAAAAGGCTGGACAAATATCTATCCAACATCTTTAGAAGAAGAGCATATTCCAACAATAAATGGTCAAGTTAATGTAGATAAAATAAGCTTTGAAGAAAAAGAAACCCAACCTCCAAAAAGATATACTCCTGCATCATTAATAACTTTACTTGAAAAAAAGAATCTTGGAACAAAATGCTTAACCTCAGACACAAAAATAATAACGAGTGGCAAGGAGATTTCATTAAAGGATATTTTCGATTCAGGAGATTATCATAACAAAGATGGAAAAATAGAAATTAGAAAAATAAACATTAAAACCATATCTATGAATAAAAATGGGCATAAGATTGCAGTTAAAAAATCGACACTTATATCTAGAAGAAAAAAAGTAGAAGGGGAAGAAATAATAAATCTAGAAACGCCAAACTCTACTTTTAAAGCTACGCAAGATCATATAGTTTATAGATATGATGGAACAATTAAAGAGACACCAATTAAAGACTTAAAAATAAACGATAAAATTTTAACCCTAACTACTAAATACGAAGAAGGAGAGAAACTATTTGAAATCCATAACATTAGTGATAAATACAAAATAAAAGGTCAAGAGATAGTCAATAAATTTGGAGGCTCCAAAAAAGGTATAATGTTAGAGAGTTTACCTATAAAATGGTCAACTTCATTATCTTGGATTTTAGGCTACTATTATGGTGATGGAAGTTACTCAAATCCCAAATATAGTGGCTCACATCAATTATATTTTACAACAACTGAAAAGAAAGCCTTAAAACTGTTAAAAGCAAATATAAAAAATATTTTTGGAAATGAACCATACTGTTATGATTTAAATGGAAAATATAAGGTAAATTGTAATTCGATTATGTCTGAAATCATGTTAAAATTATTCCCAAATTTAGAAGGAAAAAAACCCATGCATATACCAAACGAATTTGTTGGGGACTTCCTCAGAGGATTTTTTGATGCCGATGGAAATGTACATTTAAGATATGAAGGAAAGACGAAAATTAAAGAAATGAACTGTAATGCCTTTGCAACTCCGAGAATAAAAATGACCTTAGCTAATGAAGAGCTTATAAAATGGATTTCAGTATTATTAAAAAAACTAAATATAAAAAACCATATAAACAAGAACATATCAAAGTGTAAAGGAAAGATATTTGATTGTTGGACAATTTTAATAAGTGGAAAAGAAAGAGTCGAGAAATTTGCAATAGAAATAGGCTTTGATTCATATAAAGAAGATATCCTATACAAAGGACTAAAATGTGCGTCACCACATTATCGTACACTAAACAATGCAGGCAAAGTATACTTTAACTTGTATAAAGGAGAGTTTAGTCCTGAAGAAATAGCCAAAATAAATGATATAACTAGATATGAAGTAATGTCCTCTATAAGACATCTTTATAATTTTGAATTAATATCAAAAAGAAGGATAGGAAATAAAAGTAAACAAAAATGGGTTTATTCACTGAAAAATAAAAACAGCAAGTTTGATAAACATTATATCAAACTCAATTTTGAGAAAGTAGATAAAGATATATATGTCGTCCCAATAAACAGCATTTCTAAAGATAGTTATGAAGATTACTTATATGATCTTTCTATAGAAGAAAATTATCCAAATTTCTTAATTAAGGGTAATATTCTTGTTCATAACTCAACACGTTCATCTATAGTAGATACTCTTTTTGACAGAGGGTATTTAGATGGAAAGAGCATTCAAGCAACACCATTGGGAGCTAAACTAATAGAGTCTCTAGAAAAATACTCCCCCATAATTATAGATGAAAACCTAACAAGAGATGTCGAAGAAAAAACAGAAGAAATATTAAATTCAAAGCAAGGCTGGGAAGAAAAAGAAAAAAAGACAGTACAACAAGTTGAGAGGCTAATAACAGATATCTCAAAAGAATTCAAGGCACATGAAAGAGAGATAGGAAATCAAATTCTTTCAGGAGTAAAAGACTTACGCGAGCAACAAAAAGAACAAAGCACAATAATGCCATGCCCAAAATGCAAAATAGGAAATTTACAAATCAGATTTTCAAAGAAAAACATGAAGTCATTCATAGGATGTTCCAGATATCCAGAATGCACAGCAGTCTATCCCCTTCCACAAGGACTAATAAAAAAAACAGATAAAGTTTCAGATAGAGGTCTTCCAATTCTAATCAGTTTAAGAAAAGGAAAGAGGCCATGGGAGTTTGAATTCAATCCCGATTGGAAACCTGACCCTAATTATAGAAAAGAAGTCCAACAGGAAGTAACAAAAGACAAAGAAAAACAGTGAATTACCCCACCCCATGGGTTTGCCTGATGGCAAATCCGTCTCATGACGAAGTGAGGCATCAGATAAGAGATGCACCATTGAGCTCATATGCTACTCAATCTACAAAATGTGTGCTTGTTTGAGCTTTATCCCCACAGCAAGCTAGGGAGTATTACTGATAAATCAAAACATACGCCATCCAAGTCTATTCCAAAATTTACCACAAATTAAGCAACAAAAAATCAGTTTATAAAAATAATTATAAGGAGTCTACTTCCCTCTTCTATCCCAAGCTCTCAAAGAAGGTCTTACCTTAAGAGAAGGAGAGTGACCTCTTCTTGTAGTAATTCCTCTAGACTGCTTCCCTGCAGAAGTCAATCCTCTATCTACTCTTCCACGATGATGTCCATTATAAATCCATTTCATTGTTTCATCATTTTGTATTTCAGGCATTTGAGGGTCAACCAAAATAACCTCAAAGAAATAATGTTTTCCATCTTGACCTATCCAATATGAGTTTAAAACTTCCAAATTATTGAAGAATTTAGAGGCTCTCATTTCGGCAACCCATCTATAACTCATCTTCAAAGTCTTACGTATAGTTTGCTTTCTTGTTTTTCTTCCCTTGACACCAGCCCTTTTCCTTGTTCTTCCGCCTCTAAGAACTCTAACTCTCGCAACAACAAAACCCTTTTTAGCCTTGTAACCAAGACTTCTAGCTCGGTCAAGTCTCAAAGGCTTATCAACAACTTCAACAGCCTCACCAGCTCTCCAAGCAATCATGCGCCCACGCATTGTTTCTGAATCTGGTTTCTTCCAAGACTCCCTTAAATAATGATACATACCCTTAGTCATATCTAATTTTGTAAAACACCGTTTTTAAAGCTTGTTAATTCAGGAAAACAGAACCATTTGTCTTATAGATTGAATTAGAACCTATAAAAACATCTCCAGTAACATTTGTAACTGGAAGAGCAACAGAATGTCTTTCATCATCCGTTCTAACAAAAATGGAATTTTCTAATATTTCTACGTGATAATCCAATCCGTTAATTTTCAGAGGTATGAAAAAATCTCTAAAATACCCATCTGCAGAATTTTGGGCAAGGTTTATCTCATCCTGTATTGCAAGAGCAACCTCATTAACTCCTTCAGATATAGCTTCATATTGCGAATCGGAAAGTTTACTCTGTATGAAATATAAAAATCCTACGAACAAAAAAAGAACCGCAGTTACCAAAATAACAAACTCTATTGCAGACTGCCCCTTAAGATTTTTAAGGTTCAGTAATTGACACTTCATCTTGTTGAGCTAGAATTTCTAATCTTTTCACACCCTCGGTATGAGAAATATTTCCTATTAAAGGTACATTGCTAGAGAAAGACATTGTACTAACACCAGAGCTTGTAGTTATTCCCACTATTATCTCTGTAGAAGTTATATCTAGTCTGTTCACTCCCACTGGCAGATACCCCGTTACTGTAAGCTTCGAAGGCTCTCCTGCATAGAAAACAGATTCTGCACTTGATATAATCTTATTCATAAAACTAGATACTTGGGAAATTTTTATCTGATCGCTGGTTATCGAAGTGTAGAAAAAAGCAACACCTAAAATTCCCAAAACAAGAAAAACAACAAATCCTACAACTATCAAGTATTCGGTGCTTATCTGTCCCCTCTTAAACATGAACTAAGAAAGCAGACAAGGTTTATAAAATAAGTGACCTTATTCATAATATGAATAAAAAAGAAGGGAGGGCAATAAAAATAGCTTTATCACTTATAATTTTACTTGCCTTAGTCCATGGAGTCTCACATGTAATAGTTTTCAAAACAGGAATATCTCTAACAAAAACTACAGGTTTATCAGGTTTAGTAATTGGAGACACAAGTTCGGAAGAAATAGAAATAAAAATAAGACAAAATGAAAGTCTTCCGTTACCTTCAATGATTATAATGATAGCTGAATGGGTCTTAGTATTTTCTCTTTTAGCACTTTCATCTATAAGAAAACATCTTGCAGAATCAATTCAAAGAGCAACGCACATAGAATTATCAAAAAAAAGAAACAAATCAGATACTGAAATAGACGTGCTGTATGATATGCTTAAAAAAAACAAAAAAATTACTTTAACAAAACTTGCAGAATTGTTCAAAGTCAATAAAAAAGTAGTTGAAGAATGGGGTAAAATATTAGAAGAGAGTGGTTTTGTAGTCGTAGACTACCCAAGATTTGGAGAAATTGAAATAAGGTTAAAAGATGAAGAAACACACCAAGAGTAAAATTCAAAGAAAAAAAAAGGTGAAAAAGCACAAACATAGTAAGCACACCCAAAAACGCATAAGAAAAGCCCAAAAATTCTCAATACAACTAAAAAACAAACACAAAGAAGTAATAGAGAAAAAGTTAAGTGTAGAAACAAGTTACCCCATAGATGTAGATGGAGCAAAAGTTACCGTAGAAATAAAAAAAGATGGGGGAAATTACATATACAGCTTAAATGTCCCAAAATTCAGCCTAGGAACTGAATCTCTACTAAGATATGTAAAAAACGAATTAATAACTAGCGCAACTATAAACTTACAGGAATTATCTGAACAGGAATCTTTTGTAAAAATGAAGAAAAGGTTCCTTGGAGAGATAAATTCAATTCTGAAAGAAAAATTACCTCATTTAGAGAAAGAAACTGAACAGATGCTTGCAGGAGTCTTGATGCAAGATATGCTTGGACTGGGAAATATAGAATTTCTTATTAATGACCCTAATTTGGAAGAAATAGTAATTCAATCTTCAAAAGAACCAATAAGAGTATATTCAAAAAAATATGGATGGCTTAAAACAAATATATCTATTCCAACAGAAGATAACATAATCAATTATGCAAACATTATTGCGAGAAGAGTTGGAAGACAAATAACTGTCTTAGATCCCTTATTAGATGCACATTTACTAACGGGAGACCGTATAAATGCAGTATTATATCCAATAAACTCCAAAGGAAGCACCATTATAATCAGAAAGTTCTCAAGAGACCCTTATACAATGATAGATTTGATAAAAAATAAAACATGTAACTTAGAAATAGCCTCTTTAATATGGCTCGCAGTAGAATATGAAATGAACATTCTTGTTTCTGGTGGAACTGCTTCCGGAAAGACTTCATTTTTAAATGCCTGTATGCCTTTCATACCTCCAAATCACAGAATAATAAGTATTGAAGATACAAGGGAACTAGTGCTTCCAGATTTCCTTTACTGGAATCCCCTAGTAACAAGAACGCCAAACTCTGAAGGAAAAGGAAAGGTTACAATGCTTGATCTTCTTGTTAATTCTTTGCGTATGCGTCCAGACAGAATAATTCTAGGAGAGATGAGAAAACATGAAGAGGCAATGGTATTGTTTGAAGCAATGCATACAGGACATTCAGTTTATGCAACAGTTCACGCGGATTCCGCTCCAGAAACAATATCAAGACTTACAAATCCTCCAATAAGTATTCCTGCAAATCTTCTGAAAGCTGTAAACCTAAACGTTGTGATGTTCAGAGACCGTAAAAAAGGAATAAGAAGAATCTCTCAAGTAGCAGAATTTGACACAGAAGGAGATAGAGCAAACTCAAACATAATATACCGTTGGGTTCCAGAAAAAGACCAGATAATAGTCCATAGAGAGAGCATGAGATTCTTTGAAGATTTAAGCAGACATACTGGACTTTCAGAATCAGATATAAAAAAAGAGCTTGAAGAAAGAAAGAAAATATTAGACTGGCTTATAAAAAATAATCTACGTTCTATAAAGGAAGTAGGAAATACAATTGAACTATTCTATCAAAATAAAGAGAAGCTAACTGAAATGATGCGCAAAAATGATTTTAGCAAACTTAAAGAATGAAATTTCACATCCCCTTCACCATAGCATCATTGAACAGACTTAAGATAAAATCTAGAAGATACTCCAAGATATTTGGAGTAAAAAGAGACTCAAATCTTAAGGATTATCTTGCAAAGGCAGAAGTTGATATAACAAGAGAAGAATATCTTGGAATAGTCCTAAGAAGCTCATTAATATTTTCATTAATAACTTACATATTCATAAGCACCATAATTTATTTAACAAATAAAGGAAATCCTTTCATTGTTCCCTTAATTCCATCTATAGCTGTTGGAATATTCACATCATTTAGCCAGACAAGTTATCCAAAAATACTTGTAGAAAAACAACAAAAAGCAATAGAAAGAAACCTTCTTCCCGCAATGGAAGATATTCTCGTGCAATTAAGTTCCGGAGTTCCACTTTTTACAATATTAGTAAATATTTCTGCATCAAATTATGGACAACTAAGCATGGAATTCAAAAAAGCGGTAAAAAAAATAAATGCTGGACTTCCTCAAGTAGAAGTAATAGATGATATGGGAAAAAAGAATCATTCTATATTATTCAGAAAGGCTTTATGGCAAATAAGCAATGGTATGAAAGCAGGAAGTAATATAACCGAAGTTGTGAAAGACATAATCCACTCGCTTAATGAAGAACAATATCTTCAGTTGCAAACATATGGAAATAAATTAAACCCATTAATAATGTTTTATATGTTAATATCTATAATTCTTCCAGCACTTGCAATAACCTTTCTTACAATAATTTCTTCGATAATAAATCTTCCAAAGGCAGCCGCAATAGGAATGTTTTTAGGATTATATATAATATCAGTTCTTATACAAATAATGTTCCTTGGGGCAATAAGAACATCTAAACCAAGCCTGATATAATGAAACCAAAAAAAAGAATAAATATAACCGTGATTTTACTGTCGAGTCTTTTAATAGCAATAGCTACATATTATCTTACAGATAGTGCCATAAACTCCCTAATAATTCTTTTTTTTGCAGTCGCGGCAATAGTTACTTATTTATCAACTAAAAATAAACTTGCAGAGTCTAGAAAAATAAGAATAATGGAAACAGTTTTTCCAGATTTTCTACAGTTAATATCTAGTAACCTTAAAGCAGGAATCGCAATAGATAAAGCAATAGTAATAAGTTCAAGAAAAGAATTTAGCCCATTGGATGAACAGATAAGTCAATTTGGAAGAGACATAGCCACTGGAAAGCCCGTGGAAATTTCAATGAAAGAAATGTCTACAAGAATAAATTCTGAAAAAATAAGCAAAACAATAAACTTGATTATTACTGGAATGAGGTCTGGGGGAAATTTAGCAACACTTCTAGAACAAACATCTGCAAATCTTAAAGAAAGGCAATATGTAGAAAAAAGAGCCGCTTCCAATATAATAATGTACATAATTCTTATCTTATTCGCCGTAGGAATTGGTGCACCAATACTCTTCAGCCTTTCAACAGTTCTGGTAGAAGTATTAACAAAGATACTTGGTGGAATTCCAGAAGTACAGGCATCTGTCTCCCTTCCATTTGCATTCACCAATATAAGTTTATCATCTACATTCATAACTTATTTTGCAATATTTTTTATAATCACCATAGATGTTCTGGGTTCAATGGTCATAGGCTTAGTCCAAAAAGGAGAAGAAAGAGAAGGGTTAAAATATGCTATTCCTTTAATAACTGTAAGCCTTGTCGTGTTCTTCCTTCTTAAAATAATACTTGCAAGCTACTTCTCTGGAATAATTGGTTAGGATTAAGTTTTTATAATCTCCTTCCCAATTCAGAATGATGAAAAAAAGAGCAAGATTAAAAATAAAAAAAACAAGGAAAAAAAAGGAAAAAAGCAAATATGAGTGCTTAAGAATTCCAACTGGAATAACAAGCTTTGATAGGTTAGTTGAAGGAGGATTCGAAAAAAATTCAACAAATCTAATAATTGGAGGTCCTGGGAGTGGAAAAACAATCTTTGCAACGCAATTCATAGTTGAAGGTTTAAAGAAAGGAGAAAGCTGTCTTTACATAACATTCGAAGAAAGTAAAGAGTCTTTTTATCATAATATGAAAAGGTTCTCCTGGCAACTCGAAGATTATGAAAAAAAAGGAATATTCACTTTCCTTAATTACACTCCTGGAAAAGTTAAAAGCATGCTTGAAGAAGGTGGAGGAATAATAGAGAGCATAATAATCAAAAATAAAGTATCTAGGTTAGTAATAGACAGCATGACCTCTTTCACATTATTATTTGAAGATGAGCTTCAAAAAAGAGAAGCCTCCTTAGACTTGTTTAACATGATAAAGAAATGGAACTGCACATCTTTGATTACATTCGAAGGTATGCCTGAAGGAGAGCAAAAAGTATACAAAGCACTCGAATTTGAATCCGACTCCATTATCTTAATGCAGTTTATAAGAAAAATAATATCAAGAGAAAGATATATAGAAGTCTTAAAGATGAGGGGCACTAATCATTCTAAAGAACTGTATAAATTCTATGTAACAAAAAAAGGAATAGAGTTGAGCAAAGAGCCGGTAAAACCAAAAAAGGGTATTTGAACTATGAGTAAAAAAGCCCAAGCATGGGGATTTGATGTGATTATAGCAACGGGAATATTTTTATTCGGAATGACTGCCTTTTTCCTTTATACGATAAACTATCCAGGAGAAGAACAACAGAAACTAGAAGATTTACTTTACGAAGGAGATCTTTTAGCAAGTAGCCTACTATCTCCAGGATCCCCTGAAAACTGGACCGCTCAATTGGTCTCAAAAATAGGATTATTAAGTAATAATGTCCTAGATCAAAATAAATTGGAAGAATTTTATAATTTACCATATCCTCTAACAAAATCTTTATTTGGAATAAAATACAATTATTTTATTAATTCATCTCAGCCCCTTGAAATATCTGGTGCAGGCATAGCGGGCATAGGAATAATTCCAGAGAATAGTAAAAATAATATAAAAATATCTAGGGTTACAATATACAAGAATAAGCCAATTACCTTGGAGATACAATTATGGGAATAAAAAATAAAGGTATATTTTTTAGCATGGATGCACTTATAGCTTTGTTAATAATTCTTCTTGTAATTTTAATTGCAGTTCCGACAATAAAACAGAAAAAAATAGAGTCTAAAATAGATCAAGACATTCTTGTTAGTCTTTCATCTATAAGTGCAGAAGAATTTGATAATAATTACGTAAGGTCTCTTATTTCTGAAGGGATTATCACTGAACCTAACAAATCTCTTTTAGAGCAGATAGGCAATTTCTTTATAACTAACGAAACAATAGCTTCAAACATAGCAGAAGAATTTCTTTCTACAATAAAAACAAACGAAAATATAGGGATATGGCTCGAGAATAACCTCGTATCCTCAAAAAACTCAAGCCCTCTTGAAGAAGCAAGACAAATAGAAACATCAAGGCAGATAATAAGCGGAATCATGCTTGGCCAGAACATAACTGGATATTCATCAAGAGCATTCCTATCAAGTAATGTAAAAAACTCTTACAGTTATTTTGGGGGATATGTTGGTGATGGGAACTTAACCCTCACTTCTGAATATAATGGGACAATAAGTGATGCAGATTTAGAACTTGCATCAAACAAGGATTTTAAATTATATATTAATGGAATTTATGCTGGAAACTACTCAAAATCTCCATCATCCACAAACCCATCAAGTTATGAATTATTGTCGCAAATAAATAAGTTTCAAAGTGGAAAAAACACCCTTGAATTTATTGCAAATGATTTATACATAGCAGGAGGTTTCCTAAGAGTAAAGTATAGATCGGAACCAGTACAAACAGAAAAAAAGCAATACTTTCCAGGAGTTCAAGGTTTAATCAATATATATGATGGTCTATTTATCCCTTCAACACCAAACTCAATAGAAATAAACCTTGACTTAGAAAGCAACTTCACTGCATTCCTCAATATAGGAAACATAACAGTTTTTAATGGTACGACAAATGGAAGGCAAACTCTGACAATCTCAAATTCCGTACTATCAAGTCTGCTTGACTATCAAAAACTAGCCAATAAAACAACACCTATAAGATTAGGGCTTAGGAATGTCTCTTTAATATACAACAATCAAAACCTTGACATCTTATCAGTAGTAGATTTATCGGGAAGCATGGATGATAACTGCCCGGGAGGTTCTGCGAATCCTGGAGAAACTCCTTGCAAGATAAACGATGCCAAAAACGCCACGCTAGACTTAATAAACGCAGTTCTAAATATTTCTGGAAACAAGATAGGATTAATGGGTTTTGAAGATTACGCAAAAAAACCAGATTTTCACAACTTATCAAATAATAGCCAGACATTGAACAATATTGCAAGCAATGTATGGAACGCAGATGGAAGCACATGTGTTTGCTGTGGAATATTAAAGGCAAATAGCTGTTTCGACCAAAGAATATTTTATGATAATTTTAATGATCAAACAAACGGCGCAAATCCATCCGGTTGGTCAATATCTCAAAGTGGTTCTATTGTAGATATAACCACTAGCAGCTTAGAGGGAAATAGAGCGACAGTAATTGCAAGAACAGGTTCTAACAACCCTTCATTCACACACATTTTCAATCCACAAGAAGATAAATCCAATGTAGAATTTCTAGTAAGACATGATACGGGATCAAACGGAAGATTTAGATTAGAAATAGAAGGTCTTGACAATTTCAACAGTTATCAAGATTATATCATTCTTAAAATGTATGGTGGACAAATAAGGAACAATGATAATGCATTAACTCCCTATTCTCTTGGAACAATCTATAAAATAAGAGCTGAAATAACTCCAAACTCAAACACTTATAATCTCTATGTAAATGATGCTCTAATAGGCTCCAACATAGCAACTTATTCGACAAGAAGCAATATAGCAAGACTAAGTTTCAAAACAGAAAACTCTCAAATAAACTACAAAATAGATTCAATAAATGTCTCTCTCAAGGAAAAGATATGTGACATTCAGCCTAACAGAACTCGTGAGATGATAGTAATGAGTGACGGAGAAGCTAACAGAGCATGTGGTCTAGATCCCTCTCCGGACTGGGATGGAGACGGAATAACAACAGGAGATTCTCAAGATCAGGCAATTGAAGCGGCGTGTAAGGCAAAAGCAAACCATAATATCACAGTTCATGCGATAGCCCTTGATGTAAACAATGGAAGTTTAGCAGAGCAAACAATGCAAGGTATAGCTGCATGTGGGGGTGGGGGATTTTATGTAAGCAATGTTACTCAATTAGCACAGATTTATAGACAAATCACTAAAAGCATACTGGCGACATACAATGCACAAACCTTTAATTCAACAATCCCTCAACAAAGCAGACTATACCCAGATTCATATATCTCTTTAAATTATCAAGAACCTATAGACTCTTTTGGAATACCAATAACTATAGAAAAAACATTTTCAAATTCAACAAGCGTCAGTTTTAACATTCCATCAGAATCAACTCCAATATCTGCGACAGCAATATCTTATTCTGGAGACCAATGGACTAATAAAGTCATATTGAACAATGAAACAATATATGATTTAAGTGTCTACGGAAATGATTATACTGATTTGGGAGACCCTTACGCAATTAAAATAGACTCCAAAAAATTAATAGAAAATAATTCATTATCTTTAACAACAGCTTCAAGTTCATCTGGGAACGAAACACCATCTTCAAATAATAAAATAATTTACACTGTAATAAAGAATATTTCAGCATATTCTCCAATAAGTGCAAACAAAGAAGGATGCATGTGGACAATTCACTTCGAAGATAACACTAATTTAACCCTCTCGATTCCTCAAAACTACAGCGGTCAGAACACCTGCACATACTCTCCTACATCTATAATCTACAATATAAATGACGCACTCCAAACTGCAGTCTATAATTTATTTAGACAATTAGATCTAGACTTAGATGGAAGAATAGATTTTATATTTAACCAAAATGAAATAAGTATTGATACAACAGATGTCCAAGGAATTCCATTTCCATGGTCTACAGAAATACAAATAAGAAGGTGGATATAAATGAATAGGAAAGGAATATTTTTTACATTGGTAGTCATAGCCGCAATATCATTATTCTTGGGAAGTTATACTTTCTACAATGAATATAGAGAAAGAAGCTCAATACATGATAGAATAAGTAGTCTGAATAATTTCATATTCTCCATAGAAGAGAATCTTGAAAGACAGATATTCATTTCAGGGTTTAGATCATTGTTTATAATGCAAACAGAAGCCATAGAACGCGGATCTTACATCCCAAACGCAACAGACTCATTTAATGAATTATTTTTTAATGGTACCTTTAATGCAATAAACCAACCCATAATGCTGGGAGCAACATTTTTAGACATACAAAATTCAGTACAACAAAAAGCAAACAAAGTAAACACAAATATAATATTGAGTAACCCTTCAATAAGTTTGACTCAAACAGACCCCTGGCACGTAGATGTGATTTTTAGAATAAACTTAAACGCAATAGATAAAGGAAATCTTGTATCTTGGAATAAGACTGAAATTTACACAGCAAAGGTCCCAATAAATGATTTTGAAGACCCAATTTATCTCCTAAACACGGGAGGAATAGTCACAAATAAAATAGAAAAAACACCTTTTACTAATTTTACAATCAACTCAAGCGTAACTAATCTAAACAACCATACAACAAACAGATATTACAAAGCAAGCACCCAGGCTCCAAGTTACTTAAACAGATTACAAGGTTCAAATGTAGCCGATGAAAATGGCATAGAATCCCTTGTGTATATCCCCCAATTATCAAATCAGGGAATCTCAATACAAGATAAATCAATAGTAGACTACATTTACTTCTCAACAAACAATCCCTTATCTTGCAGAATAAATGGTATGCCTTCTTGGTTCAAAATAGATCAAGCGCATCTTGCAGATTACCAATTAAACGGTCTTGAAAACGGGTGTTCATAAAAGTTATCAGAATGTTTATATACTAAGATAAATTTATAAAAAAGTAAAAAGGAGGTTTATCATGAGAAGAAAAGGACAAGCAGCTGTTGAATTTCTTATGACTTATGGATGGGCTATCTTAGCAGCAGTTATTGCTATTGGAGTCCTTGCATATTTCGGAGTTTTCAGCCCAGGTAAATATGTAACAGATTCAGCAATAGTTACAGCGCCATTCTACGTAAATGCTCAAAATATACAGGCAGATGTTAATGGCACCTCTTCTGGAATTGTAATGGAACTAAGAAATAATGGTGGTGAAAACTTAAACGTTACAAGTATAATCGTAGCGGGTACAACCCCTTCAATTACATGCACATGTGATGCTTCAAACGGAGTAGGATGCCCTATAGTGGTGACTCCAAGCAACGCAACTGCATTCACTGCAACGTGCGCAGGTGCACTTACAAATGGTGGTACCTATAAGGGAGACATAACCATAAATTATAACAAAGCAGGAAGCACAGTTGCATTGACATCTACAGGAACAATAGCTGGAAAGATCACAGCTTAAATATAGATTTTATTTTTTTATTTATTTCAATTTTATCTTAGAAAAAGAAAAACCATTAGATTAGTCACTTTTATAAACCATCAAATTGTTTTGTTCTCGGCTTGATCGTGTAGCTCAGCCTGGTAGAGCATTGCTCTGATACAGCAAGGGTCCTAGGTTCAAATCCTAGCACGATCATATTTATTATAAATGGGCTAGGATTTTTCAAATACTTGAACTCGTAAGAGTTAAAGTCACCACGGTGCTATGCACTGTGAGTGCCTAGCACGATCATATTTATTATAAATGGGCTAGGATTTTTCAAATAGAAACATCACATTTTTAAACCAATTTTTTCTATCTATTTCCCAAACAAAAATGGAAAGTAAAATAAGACAACCAATGGAATTTCCTGAAAAAGTACATGCAATAATTGAAATTCCAAGAGGCTCTGAAAACAAATATGAAATGGACAAAGAAACAGGAATGCTTAAGTTGGATAGACCTCTCTTTTCATCAGTACATTATCCTGGAGATTATGGATATATTCCAAAAACTCTATGGGAAGACGGAGATCCGTTAGACATTTTAGTGTTAACGTCACACCCCGTATATCCATTAACCTTGGCAAAAGTAAGAATTTTAGCTATATTAAAAATGATTGATGGAAAAGAATCTGACTCAAAAATAATAGGAGTATATGATACAGACCCAAGATTTTTTGAATATCAAGACTTAAAAGATATTCCAAAACACAAAGTAAGAGAAGTAATACATTTCTTTGAAAGTTATAAAAAACTGCAAGGTAAAGAAGTCAAGATATTAGGTGTAGGAGATAAGAAGGAAGCAATTCAAGCAATACTTATATCAAAAAAGAGTTATGAACAAAAAGTAGGCAGGGATTAAAAACAAAATCCAAACCCTTAAAAGCGATGCAAATTTTACTAAAAAGTGCGGGGATGCCGGAGTGGTCAAACGGGTTGGATTTAGGCTCCAATGTGCTTAGTGCCTACCTAGGTTCGAATCCTAGTCCCCGCATTCATGACTGAAAGTCATGCTGGACTATTTTGTAGCTTGCTAATGAGAACAAAGTTCCAATAATAGTTTCTTGACTCATAGAACTTCTTTTCTAAAGAAGTTGTATTTAGAATCCTAGTCCCCGCATATTTTTTAATTTCATTCCAATATCATGAGTCAATTGCCAATTCCAGAATTCTGTCAATTCTAAAAACTCTGTCTTCCTTGCGTTTGAAACAATATGCTTCAACACCCAAATAAGATTTATTCATATATTCCATCATTCCAACTTTTTTAGGGGCAATTATCCTTTTAGATTTCTCATCATTTGATTTTAAATAAGTCATATTTAAATTAGACCCTAAATTTATAGCTTTTTCTATTAAATCAATCTTATCTTTATCAGAAAGTTTATTTCGTGAAGCGTCATATTGAAATTTAGTAAGAAAATTAACAACTGCCCAATCCATCCAGATATGTTTTTTCTCAATAGGTTTCTTTAAAACAATTCCTTGCAAGCTGGTACATCTACTCAATGCAACATAAACCTGTCCGTGTGTAAAAGTTCCATTTCCAATATCAACAATTATTCTCTCAAATGTTTTACCCTGCCCCTTATGAATTGTCACAGCCCAAGCCAATCTTATAGGATATTGTGTAAAAGAACCCATTATCTCCGACTCAAGCCTATGTAAACCAGTGTTATAGGTAAATCTAGACAAATCCCATTTATGCTTGCCTACATCAACAATATTTCCTTCAGATAACTTAACCTTTATAACATGGTTCTTTCTATCTACTGAAACGACCTTCCCAACTGTTCCATTGACCCACCTATCATTTAAATCATTATTCAAAAGCATTACTTGTGAACCCTCCTTTATTTGCAGTTCTTCTGAAGTGGGTAGATATGACTTATCGAAGTCTCCAGTTATTTTTCCGTCAAAAACATTAAGTTTAGAGTCCAGTCTTCCAAGCTCCTTATTGTTTATTTCATCAGAAAGCTTATTTGTTGTAGTCAAATAAATAAAAAAGTCATCGGAAGAAGGCTCAAAATTTGGATTTAATCTTGCATTTAGTTCTCTCAAATCTCCGGGAGTTACAGACTTATTTCTGATAGCATTTAAAATATTAATAAAGTTTTTATCAGTCTGTCTATAAATCTTCTCAAGTTCAATAAGCTCAATCTTAAACTTAGCAAAGACATAAGCATCAAAAAAATAAGGGCTCTTATAATGAGTCTTAAATATTATTTTCTCATTCCCTTTTACAACAGGAGGTAATTGATAAAGATCTCCTATGAAAATCATTTGAATTCCTCCAAATGGTTCATTTTTATTTTTTCCATTCAATCTTAAAAATCTATCTACGCAATCAAGTAAATCTGCCCTTACCATAGATATTTCATCAATAATAATTGTATTCAGGGCCTTGTAAATATCAACATTCATTCCATAAATCTTTTTTACATTATCAAGGGTAATTGTAGGTTTAAACCCAAAAAAAGAGTGAATTGTTTGCCCTTTTACATTTAGAGCGGCAACACCAGTAGGAGCAAGAACCACAACATTTTTTTTAGTATTATCTACAAAATAATTAAGCAAAGTAGATTTACCGGTCCCTGCTCTTCCAGTTATAAGAACATTCTTCGAAGTGTTTTCTAATATATTCAATGCTAATTTGAATTGCTCATTAATTTCTATCTTTTTAACAGGCAAAACCATGTTTATCTAAAAAATCAATGGAATATAATCTTTATGATGATTCAGTCATTCCAACGCAAACTCAAGAGCTAAACGTCCATCTTTCACAGAATATCTCTTCAACGGCAGATTAACCTGCAAACTGTTGAAATAAATCTTCTTTCTTCCCAAAGCCTTAACTTCATAACCCGACTCAACTTTTGAAACAAAAATATCATTAACATCTTCAACACCTGGGGTCATAAGCTCATAAACCACCTTATCACTTAGTCTTCTAACTTCTGTTTTAGCTCTACTCCTGGGAAGTTTTGCCATTCTAGCCTTTTGATCATCATTGATAACTCTTATCTTTGAATCTTCTTTCGGCTGTTTCTTAGGACCAATTTTTATCTGAATACCATTAGGGAGCTGTCTCACTTCAGGTCTTGCATCCCCAAAATCAAGTCCATCAGGGTTAAGATTCCTCATTTGACTTTCCATCATTTTCATAACCCCATTAAATATTGAATTAAAAACAGAATCGCTTATCCCCATACTCCCTCCTCCAATCATTGGGGCACCAAATATAGAATCATTCTTTCCAAGCATTCCAAAATCCTGAATATCTGCTTCAGGATTACGCAAGTCTAATCTACAATAAGGGCAGAAGCTGTACTCTTCCTTCAATTTTCCTTCACAACGCTGGCACTTTTTTGATGAAAACATTTCAAATAACAAGTATATTCAACCTTTTAAAATGTTGGTATGGTAAACGCATTTAATTTCCGTACACCTTTATGCGTTTACTATTACGCAGACGCACACGGGTATTTAGTTCGTCTGCTATATGACTTCAAAGATTATTTCTTATTCCTCAAATGTGGCTGCCAATGAGAAAGCTGTCTAATCCATACAACAGCAGAGTTAAATGTCTTAGCAGATTTGGACACATCAAAATGCAATCCCTCAAAAGATGCTCCATTCTCTTCTTTTAACTTAGGAAGAAAATAAATTGAAATAACTATCATTATAAAGGCAGACAATATAAAAGCAAAAAACATTGGATTAACGAAACTAATATTTGAATATTCTACAGTCCATCCACCAATAAAACTGCCAAGAAGAGTTCCAAGGCCTATAAGAAGAGCGGAATAAGCAAAACAAAAACCTCTTTTTTGAGGAGAGATAGCATTATATGAAAAGTCAGTTGTCCCTATCACAAAAGCGGCATTGGCCAATCCAGAAATAAGTCCTGGAATAAATATCAATGCAAGCGGATTTTCCAAAAAAATCCATAATAAAGGAATTAGTGGAAAAAGAAAACAAGCAAAATAAATTAATTTTAGATTTCCATATTTATCTGAAAATCTTCCTGCAAATGGTGCAAAAATCAAATAAAACAATGTTGAACTTAGGGAGACTATTGTATAAGTAATATAACTAAAATTCAAATCTTCAAGCATTCTAACTGCAAAAAAAGGAGCAGAAATCATCATTGCAAAAAAGAAGAAAGCCTGGAAGAAAGCAAATTTACCATAATTGTCATATCTCTTGATAAAAGAAAAGAAAGAGAAATAAGATTTTTTCTTAACACGAAAGTAAGGATTGAATATCTTGCCAGTATAATAAACAGAAGCAATTCTAAATATTATTGCAAAAGCAAATAAAACAGTAAACCCTAAAAGAACATACCCTCGAGTCTTAAACAAATCAAGCAACAAGCCTGCAAAAAGAAAAGTAACGAGCCCTACAAATCCTGTAATTTTATTTCTAGAAGCAAAGAACTTTCCTTTCTTTTCAGCAGGAACAAGGTCTCCAAGCCAAGAAAGCCATGAAACATAGCCTACCCCATAGATAAATGGTATAATCAACCCCCATAACGCAATCATTATCCATGGAAGTGATAAAACAAACAGACCTTTCCAATAAAAATATATCAAAGCTATAATGGGAATCTGCAATAAAACTATCAATAATTTAGCATTCACCCACAATTTTTTGCGGGAATATTTTTCCATCATTTTACTCCCTACAATTTCTCCTGTTGGATCTGCAAGACCGTTTAAAGAACTAAGTAAACCGACATGAAAACTATTTCCCCCAATAGCAAGAAGAAGAGGTGTCAAAAATCCTGAAGACATATTGACTCCTAGGGATTGAGTGCAACCCTCTTTCATGCTTGTCCTCAAAGCATGTTCTTTGGAATGCTTCAAATAATTAGATTCCTCATTTTCAACAACTTCCGTAGAACTAACCTCAACTTTCTTCACCATCTCAATTAAACATTGTAAAAAACGTTAATAAACGTTATGCACCGGCCGGGAATCGAACCCGGCTCGTCGGCTTGGGAAGCCGAAATCTTAACCGATGGACCACCGGTGCTTATTGTTAGCAATAACAAGTGTTTTAAAAACATGACTCTAAAAGATAAATATGAAAAAATATGGTTTGATAAAGCCAATTTTAAGACTAAAAATACAAGATAGCAAATCTTATAAACCAATCTCTCTAAATAATAATAGCAGTCTTCAGACTGTGAGTATGATCCCCGGTGATCGAAAGGTTGCCGGATGTTTTAATTTTTCTTCTAATTTTGGAGATTTTCCATAATGGAAGATACAATAGTTTTTGTAGATGATGGATTCTTTGGTCTTGTAAAAAATCATTTTCAAAAACAAACAGGTAAACCTGCAAAATATCTTCAAACATTTAGAAATATCTGTGACAAAGAAAAACTTAATTTAAAGCCTGTTTATATTTACACAGCGCCCCCATATCAAAGCTCAAAACCCACACAAAAAGAAGATTTCTTAATGAGCAAATACCAAAGCATGACTAAAATGTTAAGGAAAAAGAATTGGATCACCTTAAGAGAAGGAAGATGTCAAAAGGTAATAAACAAACAAGACAAAGAAGAATTCTCTCAAAAAGGAATTGATGCATTAGTTATCTTAGACATGTACGATGTTAAAGAGAATTATCAAAATATCAAAAAAATAATTTTGATAGCTTCTGATTCAGATTTTGTGCCAGTTATTGAAAGAATGAAACAAAAAGGATTTGAAATTATAGTTTACACTTATTTTGACAGACTAAGAAACTCGAAGTTTTCAACTTCAAATCACCTATTAAAAGTAGCTTCAAGATGGGTTAAATTAAAAGAACATAATTTTGAAGACTCACAAGAACTTAAAAAAGAAAAAAACATGCTATATGAAGGAGCAGAAAGTGAAAAAAAGCAATAAAAAGAAAGAGATGTCTAACACCAAGACAATTCTAAAAGCAATCTGGTTAATAATAAAAATACCCTATTATATTGTAATGGGCATATCAAAGCTACAAGATAAACTAAACGAAAAAGAGATTAAACAGAAAGTAGAAAAACAAAGAGATTCAAAAAAACCAATTTACCAGTCATTTAAGTTAATCGAAACAAAATCAGGAGATTACAAAGAATACGAAAAATATCTTTTAAGTGAAAAAAGTAAAATAGGAATAATTCTTGGAGCAAGGGGCACAGGAAAAACAGCAATTGGAATAAAAGTTTTAGAAAATATCTATGCAAAAAGCAACAGGAAAATATATGCAATTGGCTTTAAGAGTGAAGACATGCCCTCATGGATTGAAGTAATAACAAGCACAGATGAAATAAAAAATAATTCAACAGTTCTAATTGATGAAGGAGGAGTTCTATTCAGTTCAAGAAATGCAATGACTGCTCCAAACAAGCTTCTAAGTCAGTTAATCCTCATTGCAAGACACAAGAACCTAAGCATTCTATTTATTTCTCAGAATTCATCTAATCTTGATGTAAATATCTTAAGACAAGCAGACCATCTTATACTAAAACCAACGTCTTTATTACAAGAAGATTTTGAAAGAAAAAAAATAAGAGACATTTATCAAGAAGCAAGCCAAGATTTTAGAAAACACGAAAACCAGAAAGGTCTAACATACATCTACAGCGAGATATTCAGAGGCTTTGTAGCAAATCCATTGCCCTCATTCTGGACAACTAATATCTCTAAGAGTTTTAGGTAAGAAGATTTTAATATTAACAAATTATCTCTCAATTATGACAAAAGAAACATTCTACATAACCACTCCTATATATTATCCCAATGATATTCCTCATCTTGGCCATGCATATACAACAATAGCAAGCGACATAATAGCACGCTGGAATAAACTACAAGGAAAAGAAGTATTCTTCTTAACAGGAACAGATGAACACGGCAAGAAAATAGAAGATACTGCAAAGAAACACAAACAAAAACCAAAAGAGTTTATAGATAAGCTAATCCCCGAATACAAAAAAGACTGGAAAACTTTAAACATAGAATATGACAGATTCATTAGAACAACAGATAAAGACCATGAAGCAGTAGTCCAAAAAATATTACAAAAGTTGCAAGATAAGGGGGATATTTACCTTGGAGAGTACGAAGGCTTTTATTGCATATCTTGTGAGGCTTATTACACTGAAAAAGATGCTCCAAACCTACAATGCCCGGTCCATGAAAAACAACTGGAAAAATTAAAAGAAGAATCATATTTCTTCAGATTATCAAAATACGAAAAATTCCTCCTAGATCACTACAAAAACAATCCAAATTTTATACTTCCCAAAAAAAGAGCAAATGAAGTGATAAACAGAGTAAAAGAAGGACTAAAAGATTTAAGCATATCAAGAACAAGCTTTGATTGGGGAATTCCCTTTCCATTTGATAAAAAACACGTTGCTTTCGTTTGGGTTGACGCGTTATTCAACTATTACAGTGCAACTCAAGAAAATAAGAAACTAAACAAATTCTGGCCAACAGATCTTCATTTAATAGGTAAAGACATTTTATGGTTTCACACAGTTTACTGGCCAGCATTATTAGAAGCAGTAAAACTACCCTTGCCAAAAACAGTATTCGCTCACGGATGGTGGACTGTAAATAATAAAAAAATGGGTAAATCTGCAGGTAATGCAATAAAAATAAATGATTTAGTAAAAATTGCAGGAGTAGACAGTGCAAGATACTTCCTATTGAGAGAAACACCTTTAGGGGATGATGGAGATTTCTCTCAAGAAATGCTAATAGAACGTCACAACAATGAATTAGCAAACAAACTAGGCAATCTAGTAAGCAGAGTCTCAACTCTAGCAGAAAAATATGGAATTGAAAAAACAAAAAATACTTTAGAAATAGAAGAAACATTAAAACAAGTAAACGAACATTTCAATAACTATGAATTGCATAAAGTTTTAGAAATTATATTTCACTATGTAGACAAAACTAATGAGTATATTCAAGAAAAGAAACCTTGGGAAGTTTGTTCACCGCAGCGAGAAGCTCCACAGCAAGGCGAGGAAGCTCGCAGCAAGAGTGAATCGAACTCAAGAAAAGTTTTATACGAATTAGCAACTGCAATAAAAAACATTGCAATACTCTTATTCCCATTCATGCCAGAAACAGCAGAAAAAATATCAAAAACGTTCAATTTTAAAATATCCTTAGACGAATTAGATAAACCTCTAAAAGAAAGCAAAATAGTTAAATCAGAAATCTTATTTCAAAAAATACAATGAAAATAATATTTACAGAACATGCTAAAGCAAGAATTATAAAAAGAAAAATTACAGAACAAGAAGTAATGGATATTATTAATTATCCTGAAAAAATAGATAAGAAACACGAACAATATTATTTTAGCAAAAAATTACCCTATGGAACAATTGAAATATGTTGTGAAAAAACAGAAACACATAAAGGTAATAACAATTTACTGGATATAACAAAATGGAAATAACTTACGATAAAGAAGCAGATGCAATTTATATAGAGTTTCGTAGTGGAGAATTCGCAAAAAATAAGAAAATAGATGACTTCACAATAATTGATTTAGATAAAGATTCAAATATTTTAGGGATAGAACTATTAAATGTAAGTAAAAGAATACCTCTAAAATCACTCTCTCAAATTAATGTTAAAAATCTTATTTAAAAGTTATAATATCTAAAAATGAATCTAAAAAACAAAACCTCCCTAATAACTGGCGGAAGTACGGGCATCGGAAAAGCAATAGCAAAAGAGTTTATGCAAAAAGGAGCAAAAATAATTATCTTTGGAAAAAACAAACCAGATTATGAATGCGAATTCCATAAAGTTGATGTAAGTAAAGAAGAACAGATAAAATCAGCAATAAACAAAGTAAAGTCAATAGATATTCTAGTAAATAATGCAGGAATTTTCGCAGGAGACACAATAGAAAAAACAACAACAGAAGAAATCAATAAAGTTATTGATACAAATATTAAAGGAGTTTTTTGGATGTGTAAATATTCAATTTATAAAATCAGCAAGGGCGGATGCATCATAAATATAGGTTCAATAAGTGGAATAACTCCGAGACCTGGAAATTCAATATATAGCTTATCAAAAGCAGCAATTATAAATTTAACAAAGAGTTTAGCATTGGAATTAATTGAAAATGAAATTAGAGTTAATTGTATTAACCCTGGAGTAATTGACACCCCTATATGGTTGAAATCAGAGACATCAAAAGAAGAGGGATTAAGTAATCTTAAAAGAAGTGCTACCAGACATCCGATGAAAAGAGCGGGAAAACCTGAAGAAATTGCTCATGCAACCATTTTTTTAGCAGAAAATGATTTTACAACGGGCACAATCTTAGCAGTAGATGGCGGAGCTACAATATAAGCACCAAAAAACTTATAATCTCTACTAAACGTAAAAATATATGGAATTATATATCATACTTGAGCCTCAAGAAGAAGGTGGATATACCGTATATGTCCCATCATTACAAGGCTGTGTATCTCAAGGAGAAACAAAAGAAGAAGCTATAGAGAATATTAAGGAAGCAATACAATTATATTTAGAACCTGATCAAAACGAAATAATGGTTTATCTTGATAAAGGAATAAGCGAAAAAATAATTGTATGAAAATTCCACAGATCTCTGGAATTGAATTAATAAAAAGGTTGCAAAGATTTGGATTTGTGGTTGTAAGGCAAAGAGGTTCGCATATTAGATTAGAAAAGAACACTCCTTTTAAAATAATAAAACTGACTGTTCCAAAACATCCTAATTTAAAAAGGGAACTCTTCATCACATAGTGAAAGATGCAGGACTAACATTAGAAGAGGTACTAACATGACAAAAATCCCATTCACAGATTTCCAAAAAATAGACTTAAGAGTCGGAACAATTCTAGAAGTTGAAAATCATCCTAAAGCAGACAAACTCTACATCTTAAAAGTAGATTTAGGAGAACCAATAGCAAGAACAATAGTAGCAGGCCTAAGAACATACTATACTCATGAAGACCTTAAAGGTAAACAAGCCATATTCGTGGCAAATTTAGAACCAGTAGTGTTAAGAGGAGTAGAAAGCAATGGAATGATTCTAGCAGCGAGCAATGAAGAAAAAACGAACGTCTTTTTTATAAAACCAGAAAAACAAATATCTCCGGGAAGTAAAATACACTAACCAGTATATTTGCCTTTACCTAACCAATAGTTAAAAGCTATTAATTGAGGTTGAGTAAATGAAGTAGGATATGCGTCTGCAATTTCTTTGGGAGGAACCCCATTAGAAAGCAAATCAAGTGCCTGTTCTTTTGTTATTTTCTCAACATCTGAATCCTCAACATCTTCAACAATCACTTCTTCACTTCTAAGAGAATCATTGTAGGTCCCCATAGTCACATGTGCTTTCCATTGTGCAAGAGGCTTTCCATTCACACCCCTATATTTTTCTCTAACTTCATCCACAGAAGCACCAGCCCTAAATTCTTCAATAGCTCTCTGCTTAGTTAAAACAGGTCGGGCAGATGAGCCTAGAAAAACAGGGTTCTCCGCCTTTATTCTACCCTCAACAATTCTTCCAATATTCATGCCTCTTTTATAAGATCTACCAAATCTTGATATCGCCTGGGCTAATCTGCCCCTATCAATCACTTTAAATTTTCCCTGAAAAGTTACCAGCCGGGATAATTCTCTCGCTTCTGGTTGGGAACGAGAGATAGATTTAAGATAATGAACTGCTCCTATCATAGGAGCTCCAGATTCAGAGATATAAGAATATGCCTCCGCATCACAGGGCTCGTAAGATTTAGGAAGACTAGCATGCCATAAAGCGCCAAGAATTCCTTGGGCACTAAAAGAATCATTAATTCCGCGAGCAAGAAGAGATTTTTTTATAGAATGAAGAGCCAAACTACTAATCTGAATTTGAGATTTAGCTGAAAAATTGCTCTCTAATTCTTTAATTAGCCCCTCGTCTAAACCTAGAAAAAATACTAATTTTTTAAGAAACTCTTGTTGGGACTCATCGGGAGATTGTAAAGAGGCACTTAAAAGACGAGAATAACCATAAGTTCTAGCAGACCCAATATCTGCATCTTCAAATTGTTTTTCCCCAGAAATAACTATATCCAAAGAACTACCGTCTCCAAAAGGATTTACCGAAGAAATTTGCGAGGACATAAGCATTTGAGGATTAGAAGGATCTCTTAACTTTCTACCAATCGCCCCAGCAACATACAAATCTTTATTAGATCCGTCCCTTTTAGCCAAATTAGATTGATTAAGAATAAAATCTTCTCTAGAATTCATTAAAGAAATTGTTCTCAAACTTTCAAGCTGTCCTCCATTCAAAGGACCCGTATAGTCCAAACTAACAACATCAAAACCCAAAGAATCTTGCGAAGCAACATAATCTTCCAAAGTTTGATTAACAACTTGAATTCCAAGTCCTTGAGACTTAATCATCTCAGCAACCTTAGGATCTCTTTCAACCCCAACAATATTTCCTCTTGGAATTCCAAGGAGATCATAAACTTCCTTGACTTCGGTAGCTTCATTTCCAGGAAAACATAAAACTCTTAAATCTTGAGGTCTTCTATAACCTAAATTCCTTTGAATCATACTTCTAACTAAATCACGAGATTTTGATTTAGCCCAATCATTTCCATAATTCTTGTCTATTTGAGTACTTGACATAAAAAACCAAAAAAAGAATCATATATAAATCTATTTAATTATAACTATTCAAAAGTTACAAATTAACCTATCATTTTCTTCCAAAAACCAGGCTCTTTATAATTCACTCCGGCAATCTTAGCAGCAATTCTCTTATAAGCTAAAGCAGACTTTGTGTATGGATACATATGTATAACAGCATCCTTATGTCTTAAAGAAGCTAAAATTTTCTTGTCTTCAGGAACAACGCCCAAAACAGGCAAGTCCAACATTTCTTTTATATTAGAAATAGACATCTCGTGGGTGTTTCCTGAAACACGAGTAATAATTACTCCCCTAACTTTCTTTCCCAACTCTTGAGCCAATTTAACCGTCTTCAAGGCATCTGTAACAGCAGTTATCTCAGGATTAGTCACAATTATAAGTTCATCAGCAGCCTCTATAGAACTACAAGCTTCATCTCCAAGCCCCGCCGCAGAGTCAAACAAAATAAAATCTGCCATACTTCTCAACTTCTTAGCAACATCTTTTAGTTTATCATGATTTATTCTCCTAAGTTCCTTAACTGAAAGAGAAGAAGGAATTACCTTTGTACCTGAATCATGTTCATAAATAGCATCCGCAACTTTAGCCTTACCTTGCATAACATGATTCAAATTAACAGGTACAATAGGAGCCCCAAGATGCAATCCCACATTAGGGGTAGTCAAGTTAGCATCGACAATTATAACCTCTTTATTGAAAGAGTTTAAAGCAGCGCCAAGATTAATAGTAGTAGTAGTTTTACCAACTCCACCTTTTCCAGATGTAACCGTTATTACTGTCATGTGAATTTAAAATAGCCTCAATATATTCAATTACTTGAGATAGCTTATAAACCTTTCTAGAATTTGCGAATATATTGCAAGCCTTTCAAGATTTATATCGATAACTTTTCCCTTATAATTAACTTTTAAATTAACTCCTTTTCTAAATTCATTTTCTCTTGCCTTCTCAAGACCTTCGATATCTCTAAAAAATTCATAAAGCTCCAAAGTCTCTGCAACCTCAGGTACATTAGCATAGACTTTTCTTAATTGTAAAAACCTTGCTCTTGGAGCATCAAAAACAGGCTTCCAACTTTTCCCAGACTTTTTAATTAAAAAAGCAAAAGAAGTATCAATCATTATCTTCCAACGAGAAAGCAAATTTAATATAACATCACAAGTCTTAGTGTACTTCAGACTCACATAAAGTAAATGGTCTGCACTAATCTTTTCCTTTATAATCTCATCAATTAACATAAATACCTGTCCTAAAGGAGCATAATAAACAAAAAGTTCTTTTTATACCTTTCGAAAAGCCTAAATTTATAAAGAGATATACAAACACTCAATTTCACGACAAATCCATTATACTCTGAGCAATATCCCCATTGTTCTTTTCAAGAACTTGAGAGCATTCTTCAAAACTCTTACCTGTCTTATCCATAATTAAACGAACATCTTCATCTTTAGTATTTTCAGAATCTCCAGATTCCTCATGAGCGTTTCCAGATATCTGCCAAGATTGCTGGCCCTGCATAGTCACCTTAACAACAGAAGGTTCCTCTATGACTATTTTGCCACCATCCACCTTTTCAATAACAACCCGAACAGCCTCGACCTCATCTTGTTTGATTCCCATCTGTTTCATCATTGCCTGCATCTTCTTAGGGTCTATTCCTCCAAACATAAAACAAATCAAAAACGAGATTATTTATAGCTTTCTAAACCTCTATTAAAATGACAAAATTTCTAATAATAGGAGACCTTCATGAAAACAAGCCAGAGATTTATAGTAATGATTTTGATGCAATCATAGCCCCAAGAATTAGCTCATACTCAAAATTATTCACACTGTTTTAGCGAGTTTTTATGTAATCTTTTGAATAAAGAAACTATTTTGTTAATTATTTCTTTTGTCTTTTTAAATTTTTTACATGATTTGATTGTACTGTCATAAATCAATAACCCTTCAACTTCTTTACTAATCTCTTTGGTTGGTTTGTACCCTGCCAAAATCAGATTATTAAATTCCTTCTTTAACACTGAAAGAGCCATTTCACATGTTTGTTCTAATGGAATTTTAATAATTTTGAAATCTAATTTTACCTTATTCCCTGCCTGAATCCATTCAAAATAAAAGGTTTTATTATTTTTTATCTTATCAATCCACCAAATGAGATTCCTTTTTTGATAACAGATACTCTTAAGTGTGGGTTGTTTAACCTTAGGGTAAAGAAATTTTCCCAATAGAACTTTATGTTTTTTTTCAAAAGATTTTAGGAAAGTTGGGGGATAATTCCCTAACTCACTTAAGGGGTCCAACAAAATTTGAAGTAATAAATTTGGTTTGTAAGCTACCTCTTTGTAGGGTCCATTTTTAAATGTGTACTTCCATTTCCTTTTATTTGTATTTTTTTTATATATATCTTTTGCCCAATCATGAATTTTTTTTAATAAGACTACATCAATAGTATCTACAACCAATAAAATATCAGCCTCGTCATTGCAATACAAAGATCTATCTTCAGAGAATGATCCAACAATTGTCACCCCCTTAATATGGTTATAAAAAGAACAACTCTCGAAACTAGATTTTAGGATTTTTCTTATCTCTTTTGTCTCCATTTTTTTTAAACGAAGCCAGATTATTTAAGTTTAATTAAAGAAAGAATTAATTTTATTATAACCATTTTACTAAGAATAGAACTTAGAAAAAGACACAATAAATCAAACAACAATAGTAAACGCAGGCTTTGGCTCTCATGTAAACACCATTCTAGAAATCAAAGACAACAAGATAACAAAGTTAGAATTTATTAAAGAAGGTAAGCCTATTTCTTAACAACTCTAGTCCCACACTCAGAACAAAACTTAACACCATCTTGCAAAACAACATTACACCCAGAACAACGAAGTGGCTCAACCTTTCTTTCAATAACTGTTTTATATCCCTTCTTTCCAGATAAAAGAAAACCAAAAGCCTCGGCAACAGAATCACTATTCATCTGATCTCTTAAGTCTCTATTGCTTGACATTTCAATCACCAGTATGACAAAATAATTTTATTCTATTTAAACTTTATTCAAAACTATGAATAAACTCAATTTGAACAATTAAACAACAGGCCAGAAAACTTTCAAAACAATAACAAAGGCTATAACCGCAACCAAAAACGCAACAACTGCCTTTGGAGAAAGCATAACCTTGCTTTGATACTCTGAATCATAACGCATAATTCCACCAAATGCACCAGGCATCTGAAGAGATTGTTGTTGGTGAGCCATGAAAGACACAATAAAGGTTAGTATAAAAATCTTTACAAGGTCTTAATCAGTTCAGGAGTAATCTCCCCTATATCTCTAAGAACAACATCCGCCAAGGAAAAATCATTAAATTTAGTATATTTATTTGGTATCGCAATGCATTTCATTCCTGCATTGTGAGCAGCAATTACTCCTTTTTCGGCATCTTCTATCACAACAATATTCTCTGGATTAATATTAAGTTTATCAGCAGCGAGCAAAAACCCTTCGGGGTGAGGTTTGTGATTTGTAACATCTTCTTTAGTTATAACAAAATCAAAAAACCTGTAAAACCCAGAAATCTCAAGTTTCAAATTAGTCACCCTTGTATCAGAAGAAGTAACAAGAGCAAGAGGATAAATGCCCTTAAAAGAAGATAAAACTTTTTCAGCACCATCAATTAAGGGAAGTTTTCTTTTAATTTCAAAATCAATTATTTCATGCCTCATCCTTTTGAATTCCTCAAGATCAATCTTAATTTTCTTATGCTCCAAAAACTCCTTAATTCCCCAACCTTTTCTTGTCCAATATTCAAAATAATCTTTTTCTGTTAAAAAATGCCCAAATTTCTCAAGAGTTTTTATAGTTGCCATAGCGTAAACTGGCTCAGAGTCAAATATAACGCCATCTTTATCAAAAATAATTCCTTTTATCATAAAACAAGAATAAAGAAGAGTTATTTAATCCTACTTACCCCCTCAAGCAACTCATTCTTCTTTTTACGAGAAGTATATCTCTTTCCAAACCTAACAAGAACTGGATTCACAGAAGCCCAATACTTAGAGGGAAACAATTTCTTCAAATCAGCCTCTACTTTATGAGGATTCTTTTCCTTAGACCAATCAAGTTTTCTAGCAATCTGAAATACGTGAGTGTCTACGGCCAAACCATCGTGACCATGTTCAGATAAAAACACATTAGCGGTTTTGCGCCCAACTCCAGAAAGCTCAATCAATTTATCCAAGTCGTGAGGAATTTTACCATTATATCTCTCAATTAACTCCGAAGCACAAGAAATAACATTTTTAGCTTTAGTCTTATTATAATTCAAACTTCTAAAGACTTTCAAGACATCATTATAAGAAGCATTAGCCAATTTATCAAGAGAATTATATTCATCAAACAACCTTTCAGCAACAATTATAGTTGTCTCATCCCTAGATTGCGCAGACATTATTGTTGCAATAAGACACTTCCATTCAGCACCCCAAGATTCAGCAGCTAAACGCATCTTACCCCCAAGCCTCTTAAGTTCTGAAAGTTGTTTCAAGGCCTTCTTCAAATCCATATAAATCCTAAAAGAAAAGTCTTAAAATACGTTTCCACGTGCTTTAAACATGGAACCAAAACTATCAGAAATTAAAAACTGGAATATTGAGATAGAAAAGCAGATAACAACCTTCTGGAAAGAAAACAACCTTTTCCCATTTAATCCAAATACAAAAAAGGAAATTTACTCTATTGATACTCCCCCTCCTTATGTTAACACCCCCATACATATGGGCCATGCAACAACATACACTTACATGGACTTCTTTGCAAGATACAAAAGAATGAAAGGCTTCGAAGTCTTATTTCCTTTAGGTCTAGATAGAAACGGTCTCCCTATAGAATTAGCAACAGAGAAGAAGTTTAACATATCTCCCTTTAAAGTAGGTAGAGAACAATTTATAGAGCATTGTAAAAAATTATTAGAATCTGCATCTGAAGAATCAGTTGACTCATTTGCAAGACTAGGTCACTCATATTCTTCATATAAAAAAGGGAATAAAATAGGAGATATCTATCACACAGATTCTCCAGAATACAGAAAAATAACTCAAGATACATTTATTGACTTGTTTCATAAAAATCTGGTTTACGAAGATAACAGAATAAATAACTGGGATACCAAACTAAGAACAACAGTTGCAGATTCTGAAATAGAATATAAAGAAATTCCATCAAAATTCAACCATATTGAATGGAAAATAAAAGATTCTAAAGAAAAAATAGTTATAGCAACAACAAGACCTGAGCTATTATGTACTTGTGCAATGGTTGTATATAATCCAGAAGATAAGAGATACAAACACCTAAAAGGAAAAAAAGCAATTGTCCCTATCTTCAATTATGAAGTTCCAATACAAGAGCATCCATTTGCGCAAATTGACAAAGGAACAGGATTAATGATGATGTGTTCAGCAGGAGATGTTACAGATATTCAGTTCTTCAGGGAAATGAATCTAAAACCAAAAATAGCGATAACAAAAGAAGGTAGAATGAATGAAATAGCAAAATCATATCAAGGATTAAAAGTAAAAGAAGCAAGAGAAAAAATAATAGAAGATTTGCAAAAACAAAATCTAATCATAAAACAAGAAAGTATAGTTCATAGAACCCCAACATCGGAAAGATCCGGAGCAGAAATAGAATTTATACAGATGCCAGAATATTATCTTAAACAGTTAGAATTTATTCCAAAATTAAAAAAAGTTATGGAAAAAATAGAGTTTTATCCAAAGGAATCAAAAGAAATCTTAATTAGATGGTTAGATTCTATTTCAATAGACTGGCCAATATCAAGAAGAAGATTTTATGCAACTCCTATTCCTTTATGGCGTTCTGAAAATCTTATTGCAGTGCCTCCTAAAGGAAAATATTATGAACCAACAAAAGAAAATGCTCCAAAAGAATCAATAATATTTGAAAATGGAAAAAAAGTAGGAAAAATATCTGACTTTAAAGAAAAAACATGGGTTGGTGAAGAAAAAGTATTTGATACATGGTTTGACTCCTCTATTTCAGAGTTGAATATGATTAAATATCCCTCAGAATTTGCAAAAAAAGCATACCCTATTTCATTAAGACCTCAAGGCAAGGAAATAGTTAGAACATGGTTATATTACACAATGCTTAGAGGATATTTAGAGATGGGAGAACCACCGTTCAAAGATGTCTGGATACATCAGCATATAGTGGACAGCCAAGGAAGAAAAATGTCAAAGTCTTTGGGAAATGGAATCGACCCACAAGACATACTAAAAACACATGGAGCAGAAGCATTTAGATTTTGGGCAGCATTAGAAGGAAATTTAGCAGAACAGGACCTAAAATGTTCAATGGATAGAATAGGCGCAGAAACAAAAACCATAAACAAGCTAGTTAATGTATCAAGGTTTGTTTGCCAGTTCAAAAAACCAAAAAAATCAAAGTTAACAGAGTTAGATAAATTATTCATAAGTTATATTGACACACAAACATCAAGAATAGATATATCTTACGAACACTATGACTTTCATACCCCAGCAGAAACATTAAGAAAATTTCTCTGGGACATTTTTGCTTCACATTACATTGAGATGATAAAAAGCAGAGCATACAACGAATCAAATAATTTCAGCAAGGAAGAAAGCGAATCAGCAAAGTATACCCTATACTATCTATTAGAAAGAATGATAACTCTACTATACCCTATACTCCCCCAAGTAACTTCTGTAATAGGTAATGGGCTAGATATAATCTTACATAAAACGACATTTCCAAAGGGAAAAGAAAACAAAGAAGCAGAAAAAATAATAGAAAGTATCATGCAGTTCAACGGCGAAGTATGGAAACAAAAAAAGGAAAATGGAATTTCCTTGAAAGAAGCAATAAAAAACATAAGAATCCCAACATCACTAAAGAATTTTGAGAAAGATTTAGTAGCTTGTCACAATTTGCAATAGAAAACATTTAATAGTTTCCAATGGTGTTTTATTATAATACTTTGGTTAAGATGAAAATAAAATATAATAAAAAAACAAAAAATAAGAAGATAAAAAGCTACTTTGGGATATTTAAGGGGATTGGACCGTTTGTTAGAGAAAAAGACAGAGCAATAGGTCAATTAGATTAGTTTTTTAACCCGCAACCCTTAAAATTATCTCAGATTATAATTTTAAGCCTTCTAATCTCAATTAGCAATGTCTGAAGCTTGTCCTCTACAAGCGAAGGCCTATGAATATCAAAAAATCGATGCACCACCGCATGCTTTAGCATACGATTTGAATGGTGCTCGATTTTTGGATGCTCGAAGTGTTCCACGCACTAAAGTAAGTGGTTTCCAAACACTTCGACATCAATTCATAAGGTTTAAAACGCAATTAAAGAAACCCAACTTTTATTAACTCTTCAATTCATTAAGATATATGAGAAAAATAATAATAGATCAAAGAGTAAGACATGGAATACCTATAATAGAAGGAACAAGAATATCTGTTGAAGAGGTTCTTGGAATGCTTACTTCAGGAATGACTTATGAAGAAATAGAAAAAGAATATAATTTAAGAAAAGAAGATATTCTTATAGTATTGAGATATATTGCTTCTTTAATACATGGTGAAGAAGTTAGAGAACTACAAAAATAAATGTAAATTTGTTTTAGATGAAAATGTTCCTAAATCCTCGGTAGAAATGCTAAAAAGCAAAGGTTTTGAAGTAGAACATATTAGTTTAACAGAGTTACAAGGAGAGGAAGATGGCAAGATTGCAGAATATGCTAAAAATAAAAAAGCTATACTAATAACAAAAGATAAGAATTTTGGCAACCCATTAAGATACTCCAAGAGTAGCCATTATGGTCTAATAATTATAAGGCTTCCTTACTCTTTTACTGGAATCCAAATAACAAATACCTTAAAAAGCCTTATAGACGAAATAGAACCAGATAATCTAATAAATTCTATAACTATCCTCGAACTAGGAAAGTATAGGAGAATAAAACCATCATGAACGACAAACAAAAACTTCAACTAGAAGAACAAATTGAAGAATTGGAAAGTGTCAGAGGAAGACATACTGAATTAGTCACAGTGCTCATTCCAGTAGATTTCAATATTCACAGTGTAACAAAACAATTAGAGTCAGAGCGTTCAACAGCAGATAACATTAAATCTAAAGCAACAAGAAGTGCAGTTACCGATGCAATAGATATGATAATCAGAACGCTAAAGAATACGAAGGCAACTCCAAAAAATGGTCTTGCTTTATATGCTGGAAATATATCTGAAAAAGAAGGAGTATCTGATATAAAATTATGGGCAATAGAACCTCCAAAACCCCTAAGAGTCAGAATGTATAGGTGCGATCAAGTTTTTGTAACGGAACCATTAAAAGACATGCTTCAAACAGACGAAGTGTATGCTCTTGTAGTAATAGATAGACAGGAAGCAACTCTAGGATTATTAGAAGGAAAACAAATCAAAGTTCTAAGACATTTAACTTCGGGAGTTCCAAGCAAAGTGAGGGCAGGAGGTCAAAGTTCTCAGCGTTTTCACAGAATAACAGAAGGTTTGGCAAAAGAATTTTTCAGAAGAACTGCAGAAGCAATGAAAGAATTATTCTTTGAATTACCTAGATTAAAAGGAATTCTTGTAGGTGGACCAATACCTACAAAAGAAGAGTTCTTAGAAGAAGGTCAATTAGTAACAAAATTAAAAGAGAAAGTCATAGCAGTTAAAGACATAGGATATGTAGATGAACATGGACTAAAACTTTTAGTAGAAGCCTCACAAAGCGATATTGCAGAGCAAGAAATAATAAAGGAAAAAAAGATAATAGAAGAGTTTTTCATGACCTTGGGAAAATATCCTGAAAAAGCAGCATATGGTATTGAAAAAACAAAAGTAGCTTTAGAAAGGGGAGCAGTCCACAAATTGTTAATATCTGAAAAATTAGAGAAGAAGCAAGTAGCAGAACTAGAAAGATTGGCAATAGATATGGGTTCTGAAGTTATAATGATTTCAGATGAAACGCAAGAAGGCGAACAATTCTACAATATCACAAAGGGCGCAGGGGCAATATTAAGATTTCAAATAGAATAAATATATTACATTATTACTTAGAGTAATTAGAAAATCTTGTTAGTGAATCTATTCTTTTACGCGCCCTATAATGTCTTATAATTAAAACAAATACAATAATTATAGCAATTGAAAGAGATACAAGAAGAACCCAAAAGATTAAGCTCATATTCTCTCCAGAATCCCTTCCTCCGACAGCCCCTGAGTTGCCAGAGGTATAATTTGAACCAGAAGTAGATCCTATTATCAATTCAGAATCAATTTCACTATTGTCATTAGAACTACTGCACCCCAAATCATTTGGATAATCTATTAACAAATCTCCGTCGTTATCGACTCCATCGTTACATTGAGTTATTAAACCTCCTCCGACTGCAGGACCTCCAGAGCCTCCTCCGCCTCCACCACCGGAAGAACCACCACCGGATGAGCTTCCGCCAGTACCACTTGGAGATTCAACCCTTAAAATTAAGGAATTACTAGTCAGACTACCAGTTTGACCAATTGGATGAATAACAGTTAAATTATAATCTCCGGTCGAAAATCCAGATGGAAGAACAAAAGTTATATCTGTAGAATTAACAATATTAACTTGATAAATGCTATCATCTAAGAGAATATCATTAAGCATTAAAAAATTAGTAAACGTAAAATTAAGTCCTTGAACTCTAATTAAATTATCCTTATTATTAATAACATTATCTGGATTTATCCTATTTATTGATGGAACTAAATGAAAAACCGAAGGAACAAATTGTCCCCCTATATTAGGGTCTAAAGTTTCAAGAACTATCCAACCAGTAGGTTTAATTACTAAAATATTAGTTGCAATTATAGGATTATTGAAATAATCATTTCCAAACGAGGTTTCAACTCCGCGGCCATTCACGAAAAGATAATTGGGGGAATAAATATAATCTGCCCTATGTCCACTAATCGAAGGATTACCATTTTGGTCTACTAAAGCAGAATACTCTATAAAATCTGGGGCAATAGCCAACCAACCATTTAATGGTAGATAATAAGTTTTCCCACTTTGGGTAACTACCCAAATAGAAGAACCGTGATTAACATATACCACGAGACCATTAGAATAAGAAGTTCTTAATTTAGTCTTACTAAAATCTAGATTCTGGCGCAAAGCTTCATTAAGATCAATCATATTTCCAGAAGAATTTTCATATAAAACTGATATTACTGGAGAAGAAAGATATCTCTCTTGAATTTCCCTAAATAAATAATATTCAGTTACATAATATTTGGACAGATAATAAAGGGGATTTGTTTGACTCAACAATTCGTCTATATACCCAGTATGACCATAAGAGATAGCCATTGAATTATACTTATCCAAATCTAAATTAGCTATGTCCAAATCTCCGACATGGTGTATTGTCCCATCTCCAACCCATCTTTGAGGCATACCCATTCCCTGATTTGCCATTAAAGGTTTTATAATTTTAAGTTCATAATCTGGTAATATGGGGGCAAATTCCCTACCAACAATTTCACCTCCAATTGAATCAACCAAACCTCCATACATTACTCTTGGAGAAATTGGAACTTGACCACCCTCTCCAAAAAGAGGAGAGTTATAATTAGAATGAAGAAAATCAAACAAATGCATAGCATTTTGCATAGTAGCACCAATAGAACTAGAATTTAAATTAGTTGCAGAATAATCTATTCCACCATTAGTCATATATTGTTTTGGAATTACATCTGTATAAACCGCATTAGGATTAAAAGTTTCTTTAATTTGAGGAGAAATATTTTGAGCAAAGAACAAACTCTTATCACTCGAAAGATCATAGTTTTGGGGAAAAGGGCAACTTTCTGCAAACCACCCTAAACGCCTCGCACCACTTGAATTAAGCGAGATTTTATCTTGATTTTTTTCCCAAAATGGACTACTAGGATTTAAATCTGAATAAACTTCATAAAGTGCAAATAAATAACCATAAGATTTAGCTTTATTTACTAACCTAAGTAGTGCCTCATTTCCGCCGAGATTCATTGCTGCAGGAAGATCATGGGGAGGAGCACAGAAATTCTGACTCCATCTATTGTAAATCACAGTCAGATTATCAATACCTAGAGAATCATGAAAATAGGAAAGAACTCCTTCCGAAGTTTGAAAATTTCCCCAAAGATTCCAAACAGAAATTACTGGTCTCGAGTCCAATTGATTGCGATAAGGGGATGGCTGTCTGTGAGGAACCATCATAAGATCCTCAACATTATTACTAACTGAAACATATCCCGTTTCTTCAATATTATTGTATGTATTACTTTGACGAGCAACATATTTTGAAGAGTAAGAATTTTTAAAATTTCCAGGAGAATTAGAATTAGACCAAACTAATTGAGGATAATAATTTGAATTGCTTAAAGACCAATCAATATATGTTGAAGAAAAGAAGCTGTTATTTACAACAGTTATGGGTGCTATTTCCATATAAGGTATTGATATATTTCGAGGATTCTCAACATTATTCGCCTGACCAAAAGTAAATCCTGCATAATTCGATGTAGGAGTAAGAGGAGAATCAATTTGTTTAACCTCTATAATGAGTGTTCCCCCTTTAATGGAAAACGTATACTGCTTTGTAAGTAAAACGGTTTCGGTCTCAGAACTAACAGTTTCATCATATTGAAATTGAACACTATTTAAAGAAGTCTGTTGATGATTAAAAGAGTTAATCTGGGATTTTAATGCGAGATCAATTGGTTGAAGTATTTGTCCTGAAGGGGTCCTATAAAGAGTCCCCCCATCAACCACTGGAAAGAAATTTCTTCGAGATTCCCTAATTTTTAAAATCCCTTTTTGAACTTCGGAGTTACTAATATTTATTTCATATCTATCTAAAAGAATATCATTAAAATCCCTAAATTCAAAATAGTAAACTCCTTTAGAAGAATCAAAACCCACAGCATTAGTCCCCTCTAAAGAAGCACCTGCAGGAGCTAAGGTATTCTCGATTATAAAGGATTCATCACCTCCAAGAGGAGAAAGCTGACCTTCAGAATCTTCAAGAGATCCAAGGATTCCGTCGTCTCTAGGAGTAGAAAAAGAGCCTTCAAGATTATTAACCTTAACAAAATAAGTAATTAATATAATTGATAAAATTAAAACAAAAAACAAATACCAAAAATAATTAACTCTCATAAACAAAAACAAGCTTTAAGATATATAAATTATCCCTCAACTATGTTTTAAATCAAAAGCATTAGCAGACACCATTTTTGCAAGAGCATTAATCCTTTTATGATTTCTCGAATATTTTAATATCAATATCAAAACAATAGAGATTCCAATCAAAAGAGTAGCAAGAACAATCCAAAACACCAATCTTATATTTTTATCCAAACTCTCTTCGGAATTTCCTAACCTTTCTTTATCTTCAGAGTCGGTAACAAGATTGCTTGAGTCAAGTTCAACATCATCTTCGTTATTCAAACACCCTCTATCTCTAGGATAATCTATTAATTCATCTCCATCATTGTCAAGACCATCACTACATTGAGTAACAACACGATTAATAACTGGTCCAGAACTTGTTCTTCCACCTCCACCACTAGAACCTCCGCCTCCTCCACCTCCACCGGAACCTCCTCCAGAAGAACCACCCCCACTACTTCCTCCACAAGAGCCGCAATCAGCAGAACAGCTAGAGCAAGTCTCTGCAATAGAACACATAGAGTCTCCACAAGAACCTTGAGAGACAGAGTAGCTAGAGAACCCAGAAACATTTGCTACAACATCTCCAGATATTGTATCGAAAGAAAGAATATGACATTTACTTGAATCACAAATAACTCCATCTCTATACAAAACAGGATTAGTAAGTCCAGTATCAAAGAAAGTTACTTCAGCAGAAACATTAAAGATAGGTCTCTTTGTAGAATTAATGAAAACATAATTCTCTGATAAGTTAATTGCCCATTCTCCAAGACCTATAGGCAAATGATGAGAAGGAACTGCAGTAGTATTCACCCATAACATGCTAATGGGAGCCCTAAAAGTAACGCTAGAGTTTCCAGCAATGCCCATTCTCAAATTCTCGACAGCAAATAGATTAGGAACATTTGAGAAGTCAGTTGTGAGCGAAGCAGTCATTGGATAAATATTAGGAATAGGACATCCATTGAATACATTAATTCCATAAGTCGTCCTTACATTTGCAGGAGTATTAGGACACAAATCAATAGAATCTGGAACTCCATCTCCATCTCCATCAGGAACATTTCCACTAACTACTGTAAGGTTTAAAGAATTGCTTCGTGCAATAACTCCTCCGAGATTATTCAAGGTAACTTCAACCAAGCTATAATTCCCTAAAGATAATCCAGGGGGAACAACAAAGTCCGTTCTGGTAGAACTTACACAATTAATTCCATAAAGAGAAGAATTAGCAAGAATTCTGTTAATCTCTATACCACAATTAATAGTCGAGAATCCAGTCCCTATCATCTGAACATTTGTAGAGGCACCATTAACTGTTGAGTTGGGATTCAACGAAGTAAGGACAAGATTAGATGCAGTTGTCGCATTTGCCAAATTAGACCAAGCCGAAGTTCCTGCAGAGTTAACTGCACGAACATGATATTCATAACTTGCTCCAACGGAAAGGCCAGTGTTGTTATAAGTTCTGCTATTTGGATTCAAACGACTAGCTCCAGGCATTATAGCAAAAGTACCTGAAGGAAGAGGTCTTCTTTCCATTTCAAAATAATCTTCATTGTTTGCATTATCTATCCATGTTAACAAAATAACTGTAGAAGACTGAGGAATTGCAACAAAGTTAGAAGGAGCATTAGGAGGAGAAGTGAGATTCAGATAAAATGGTCCTGAAGATAAACCAGTAGGAGGATTATAAACTGTTAAAGTATTCAATCCAGCCAACAAAGAATTAGCAATGTAATTCCAACGTAATTCTGTCAGAGATGTTCTAATAGTGCTAACTGGAAGACCATTTATTCTTATATCAGAGTTACTTGCAAAGTTTTGCCCCGTAACTACAACTAAGGTATTGTTTGCTATAGAAAAGTTATAAGGCTGAACTGAAACAATACTTGGTCCAGAAGGTCCGCCACTGCAAGAAGTACATACTATTCCTTCATCAATCTGACTATTACAATTATTATCTATTCCGTCGCATAATTCAGTAGAAGAGAAGCAAGTATTTCCTCCTCCCCCTGAAAACTCATAAGCTCCAACATCTGGAGCCCCAGAAGCAGACCTTGTCTCACGTTTGGCATTATGAACATATTGATAAGAAGGAGTCAAAGAATAACCAGTAACACTAGAACCATAAGGAGAACCGGTGTTTAACAAACCCCCTGTAAGAGAATAATCATAACCTAAAACATTTCTAAACCACGTAAATGAACCAATGGTACTCAAAAGGTTTGAATCGAAAGTAGGATTTCCTCCAAAAGCATTTTGTTGCAAAGCAGAAGTAATAAATATATTATTTCTTATAACGAAGTTATTTAGAGTGCGTATGTTTGTATTATAATCTGAAGAAACCATAACTCCTGCAAAATCATCTACAAAAGTATTTGCGACAACATATAAGTTCTGAAGTGTATGTGCTGGTTTCAAAGGATCATTAATCTCTGTATTAACTACAATTATATTAGAATTTCTCGTGTTTATGTTTTGATGAAATAAGTTTCCAATTACATAATTATCTCCCCCTTGTGGAAAGTCTATATGGTAATTAGATTGTCCCGTCTCTTCATCTGTAAATCTATTATACAAAACAAAGTTTTGTGCAGCTCTGCTCTTAAAATGATGCATTCTCCGCGCATGATGGAAATAATTATTCTGAACAGTCACGGATGCTCCTCCATTAATATAAACCAAATGTGAACAAAGATTCAAATCATTATTAGTACAACTTCCTTGATGATCGAACTCATTATACTCTAAAAGCGCCGTAAATGCTAAGTTTCCTTCATCTTGGAGAATTTGCATCTGACTATCATGGAAATAACTATTTCTTACAGTTAATTGAGTAACAGGACTTTCAACACGCAAAGCAGCACCGTTAGCACTTGAAGATTCGGCGCCATACATCTCTAAATTATCTATAACTATGTGTGGAGATCTTAAAACAAAAAGAGCCTTTCCATTAGGCACATTTCCATTCCATGTAATTTTAGGTCTGTTTCCAGAGGCATCTCTTACTCCTCTAATAATTAAATTATCTTGAGTAATTGTTGCATAATCAAGATAAGTTCCAGGGAATATAAGTATTGTATCTCCATCTTGAGCAACTGCCAAAGCATCACTTGGCTTAGCATAAGGTTTTCCTGAACCAACCATCAAAGCGTTAGTACATAATCCTCCGCTCATAGTAGTAGTCAAAGAAAGACTCCTTGTCTCTTGAGTATTTGGATTTACAAGACTTAATTGATGAGTTCCAGAACCAAGAATCTGTAAAAAATCGGGCGTAAAAGTCAAGGAAATAGAATTTTGATTAACAAAAGAAACAGGAACACTGCTCTGGGGAATATTATTAATCTTTACAGTGGGAGTAGCAACAAAACCTCTTCCGCTAGCAGTAACAACTACATTTTGAGTAGGGTTAGTTATACTATTCGGAGAAATACTATTCAATACAGGACCATTACATAAACAAGATGCAGAACATGACGTTGCAGGCCCGCATATCCCAACAGCTGTTCCATCACATTCTTCTGATTGTCGATTTACCATATTATCTCCGCATGTAGCCGCAATTGCATAAGTACAAGCTTGTCCATGCGCAGGTAAAGTTCCTGGAGGGATACATCTTCCGTCACCAAGAGAATTCTGTCCACTACCTCTTACAGAGATAAGTTGAGGCGGAGCAGGATTGACATCGCAAGTTTCCTGAAGACCAACAGCATTTGGATTATTAACTACAAGATTTCCACAATAAGCTATAGAATTAGAGTTACAATAAAGAGAAGAATAACAAGCAGTATTATCTCCACAAAGAAAACATCCCGTATCCTCACAATCTCGTAGACCATTGCAATTATTATCCACTGAATCACTGCAAAGACCACTACTCTCAAGAACATTAGGATGAATATTTGGATTTGCATCATTGCAATCTCCTAAACAAGTAGAATATCCGTCAGCATCAGCGTCAGGACACGCAGGAGGATTAACTACATTAGGTGTCGGAATATTTTTTAACTGTGTCAAAGAGCATAAAAAGTCCGCAGAGATTACTGAAAGAGATGGAGGCAAAATATCCTTAAGCCTATGAGATCCGCTTTCAGCTTTCAAAGTATAACCTCTATACCCAAATGAAGCCTCAAAAGATTTCAATGCTATGTTCTGGCGCGTAGTATCTGGAGAATAGAACTTGGCAAGCAAACAAAGAGCATTAGGTATGTGCCAATGGTCTGTAGTTTCAGGGCCATAATTATATCGAGGATATGTTGTAACAACGGACACTCCTGGAGATGGCCCATGAGCAGTCCAATAAGCCAGATATCCAAGACCCTCATTAACAGTTATTGACTGTCCGGTAATAGGATGGGAAATAACAAAATTATTTTTGACTTGTGAAGGATCTTTATATCCGAAATCAAAAAGATATCTTGATAAATGAAAGAGTATAGTATCCATAAGTTGAATATATTGTGTCCCTGTTTCAAGAATATTCTGTCTTATCTCCATTAAACCTTGAGCAGCAAGAGCCTCCATCCAAACCTGCTCTCCGCAAAGCTCTCCATTTCCGAAAACGACATCATTACAAGCATCAATTCCCAAATGTCCCACCGCATAAGGATCTCCAGTCACAGGATTATATCCTCTATCTCCAGGATTCTGCTTATTTAATCTCTCATCAATTCTCGAAAGCCATCTCTTGAGAGAATCTGAATAATAACTTTGAATCAATGGATTAGTCATGAACGCAGCTTTTTCAACGCCGACAGCAACTCTCCCAATACCCCTTGCAGGACCACTTGCTGGTTTCGTAAGAGTCAAGTCAGGAGAGTGATGAATTACATTAGCATGAAGTTTTGCAGTGCTCATGAAAACATCTCTTAACATCAAGTCTCCTGAAGCATAAACATATTCTGCTTCGCTAGTTCCCCAATGAGTTCTTCCATAAGCACTCCATTCATGATGGGGGGCTCTTCCCTCTCCAATTCCCAAATCACCATAATCATATAAGTGAGCATTTGGAGTCTGAACATTACAAAAACCAAGAGTATCTCTGTAAGTCGTTCTAAATGGGTTTTGTGAATAACAAAGTCTTTCAGCACCAGCAGAACTACTAAATGGTATCCCCCCAGTACCATCATCAATTAAAGGGTTAGCAAGGGGATGTTCCCAAGGCTCATAACCTACAAGATGTCCAACAAACATTGTGCTCTGTTTATTTTTAAAACTAAGAGCATAAAGATATTTGGGATTACATCTATCCGCACAAGATAGTAAATATTTTACCCAAAGGTTACTATACATATCCACTCTAAAGTCTCTCGGAAAACTCTCGCTCGCTTCAGTAAGCCTAGTTTGATAAATAGGAGCATTCCCAAAATGAGTCCTCTGATTTGAAGCAGAAGGTCTAATAGAATCATACTCGCTCTGTGCATCTGCAGGAGATATCCATCTACTCAAATCACCTAATTTAGAAGTATCTGGAATCATAGATTCAAATAATCTGTCTACTTTAGTCCATCTTTTAAGTGATTGTCCAGAACCTATTTTATTCTCTGCAAAATAATTATGCGTCGTATATGTAGGGGTATTATAACTCCCAAACTTAACAATTCCATCCACAAGCAAACTCTGACCCTCTCCAAGATAATTCTTATTCTCTCTATCAAATTCTGGAGGACAATAACCTCCAGTATTTCCTAAGATACATCCTAAAGTATACTGCCCATCAGAAGGCATTGTCCAAACAGTAGCATGAGTATTATCTACTTGGGATATTGTAGTAGGTTGTCTTATATCCATATCTGGAAAATAAAATGAAAACGGATTAGCAAAACCATCTATATTAAATCGCAGAGAACCATACTTCAAATTTCCATTCTGCCATTCAGGTTGATTGTTATCAAGCCTTCTATAAACGCAAGGAGTTTGAGAGCAGTCCGGAGTTTGAAGTTCATCAAAGTTCATCGCATTTACAACAAGAACCTGTGTTCTAACAATGGGTTCATTGCTAACAAAAGTCAAATAAGTAACAACAGAGAACAAATAGCTCAAACAAGGCTGATTAGTGTTGCATGAAGAAGGGTTCGCAATTCTATGCATTTTTGTGTACTTTCCTATACGAACAACATCTCCATTAACGACCCACTCTAAACCAGCAAAGGGTATATCTGCAACGTAATCTCTTCCATAAATATCTGTTGAAACAGACCGAATGGCTCCTCTTATAACAAAATCATCAACTTCTGGAGCATAAACAAACGGAGAGTTTGCTTGAGTAGACTCAATAATATCATAAATTCTTTCCTCTCCTGGAGCAAGACTAACTTTAACATGTGCAACTGCAAACATCACAGAACCTTTAGTGCATGAGGCACTATCTTTCTGATGATATCCCGTAGACTGAATTTGAGTAGTAAGAATATTATTGGTCGTAGTATCTCTAAGCCTTATGTTATTATCTCCATCAAAATATTCACAAGGTTGAAAAGAAATAGGAACACTAGCTAAATGATTAGTCACAGCAAAAACATTTTCATTTTTTATGAAAACTTGATTTTCCCCAAGAGAAACTGCAGACAATTGAACTTGAGGGTCTTCCTCTAAATCAGAAGCAGATACAGAAAGAATTGGAGACAACAAATCTCCAGTTATAGGATCTCCTATACCATCAGATTCCTGAAGAGGAATAAGAAGAGGAATTGAATAATCTTCTAAATTAAGGTCATTAACATCTAATGAATTAGAAGGAGAATAAACAAGTGTAGAAAAAACATCCTCTGTATCCAAAGTTGCAGAAATATATAACTCAATGTCTTTTCCTTCCATAAATTCAGAAAATGCATCTGGAAAAGAAGGAACTGTCCATATTGCAGAAGTAACATCATAAACTAAAGGTAAACGATAAGACGAAAGAGTGTCATCAGATAATAAATCAGAATCAGATATTGTTAGAAGAACATGTGTTCCCTCATCACAACCTTTGCTATTTACAAGTAATTTAACATCATCTCCTGCCCTAGCCTTCTGCCTATCCCAAGAAAGACCTAGAATGGTGCAAGAGGAACCAGAAAAAGTCTCCATATTAGGAGATTTTAATAAATTTAAATCATGAAACAGATAAACTGAAGCAGGCCAAGAATAATCAGAGCTAATAGTCTCATTAGAATCATAAAAATTTCCAAAATAAAATGAAAGAATTAGAATGAGAGAAACAAATAAAACAAAAATAGAAAAACCTCTTTTCATCGTCCTAAAATGCAAAGAGGACTTTATAAAGATTTATGATTTAGAAGTCATCTCGGCAAGATCTGAAAACTTTTTGCGATTACGAGAATACTTTAATATCCTTACTATTACAAGAGTTATGCCTCCTAGAAGCACAACAAGGACTATCCAAAATACAACCCCCATACTATAATCTTTGTCTTTTATAGAAGAAGACGAATCTAAAGATTCTCCTTGTCCCTCTGAATCTCCAACAAGAGGACTAGAATCCACTTCAGTATCATCACTAGTATTAAGACAACCTAAATCGTTAGGATAGTCAACTAAAGAGTCTAAATCATTATCCACTCCATCGCTACACTGAGGAGTTGCACGATAAACTATCGAAGAAGAACCCTTACTACCCTTAGATCCCCCACCGCCTCCACCGCCACCAGAAGAACCACTAGGAGGGGGACCGTTATTTAGACATGAACCACAATCAGCAGAACAGCTAGAGCAAGTCTCTGCAATAGAACACATAGAGTCTCCACAAGAACCTTGAGAGACAGAGTAGCTAGAGAACCCAGAAACATTTGCTACAACATCTCCAGATATTGTATCGAAAGAAAGAATATGACATTTACTTGAATCACAAATAACTCCATCTCTATACAAAACAGGATTAGTAAGTCCAGTATCAAAGAAAGTTACTTCAGCAGAAACATTAAAGATAGGTCTCTTTGTAGAATTAATGAAAACATAATTCTCTGATAAGTTAATTGCCCATTCTCCAAGACCTATAGGCAAATGATGAGAAGGAACTGCAGTAGTATTCACCCATAACATGCTAATGGGAGCCCTAAAAGTAACGCTAGAGTTTCCAGCAATGCCCATTCTCAAATTCTCGACAGCAAATAGATTAGGAACATTTGAGAAGTCAGTTGTGAGCGAAGCAGTCATTGGATAAATATTAGGAATAGGACATCCATTGAATACATTAATTCCGTAAGTCGTCTTTACATTTGCAGGAGTGTTAGGACACAAATCAATAGAATCTGGGACTTCATCCAAATCCCCATCAGGTTGACCTAAAGGAATAACATTCAAAGAAAAGTTAATCTGACCCTTCACGGAATTCAAAGCAGAAACCGAATTAATAGAGAGATTATAGTTTCCACTTGGAATAGAACCAACATCAAAATTAACAGCAAGGTTACAATAAGCAATACCTTGAACGACAGTAGAAGGAATATTAGGAATACACCTGTCTGAACCAACAAAACTAGAAGTAATTCCTAAAGGAGTCTGCAAACTTAAAACAACTTCTTCATGTTCTGTGAAAACAACACTATTTATTGAAACATCCAAAACAAAAGAGCTACCTGGCAAAACATCTCCAGGAGAAGGAGAAGAACTCAAGAAATAAACAAATGGATAATTGGACCTAAGAACCATAATATTAGACAGAGCACCATCCAAATTATATATCTGAATATCAAAATCTCCCGCAGATAAACCGGAAGGAATATTTAGTCTAATCAAATTAGGGCTTACATATTGCCACAATCCAGAAGAACTATCTAATATAATTCCTTCAAAAACTACTGCAAAAGGATTAAAGTCGTTTCCATTTATATTTACAATATAACTATCATTATTTACTATAGTTTGTGGACTTAGAGAAGTTATAACTGGGCTAGTAGTCAATGTTAATCCAAAGGAATTCGAAACAAGTCCTGAAGAAGGGTTTGTAACAGAGACCTGATGAGTTCCTGCAGGAAGTTCATTGGCAATATAACTAAATAATATTTCTGTTGGGGTTATAGTCAGCCTAGAGCTCTCAATAACATCTCCTCCGATTAAAAGCAAAGCATCAAGGTCAAAATTCTGTCCTATTACTGAAACATCTGTATCGGAAGAACTAGAAAAGGAAGGAGGAGCTATTCCAGTTATAACCGGTGGCTCAAGACCTGCCTGAAGCAAAACCTCTTCATGTTCCACAAAAGGATAAATAATCTTAGAAATAGTCTTCTTCAAAGCAAAACTAAGAATATTAGAATCTGAACTGGAGTCAAAAAACTGAATTTTTTTAGGAGGGAATTGAGAGTCTGATAAACTCTCTCCGGTAGAAACATAACGCGCAACACACCTAAGAGAACCGCAATCTCTGGCAACATCAAGATATAAAACAAAAAGAGCTAAAATAGCAAAAGCAACAGATACAACTAAAAAAAATCCTCTTTTCATAGCAATACCTAATACTCAATTTATTTATAAAGTTTGTCATTAAAATAGTCTAATGAAACAAAGAGTAATGCTTGGACTATCTGGGGGAGTAGATTCAGCAGTCACGGCATGGTTATTAAAAAAACAAGGATATGAGGTAATCTGCGCTTTTCTAAAATGTTTTTCAGATTCAAAAATAAAAGGTCAGTGTAGCTATTTAGAAGATAAAAAAGAAGCCCAAAAAATAGCATCTAAATTAAATCTTCCATTAATAGAATTAGACTATGAAAAGGAATACAAAAACAAAGTAATCAAACCAATGTTTAAATCCTATTCAAAGGGAATAACTCCAAATCCTGATTCCCTATGTAACAAGACAATAAAATTCCCATATTTATGGAAAGAAGCAACAAAAAATAAATGTAATTTCATAGCAACAGGGCATTACATAACTAAATTAAAAAACAAAAATGTCTACACCTTAAAGATTCCAAAAGATAAAAATAAAGACCAATCTTACTTTTTATATCAATTAACTCAAAAAGATTTAAGTCGTACACTTTTTCCGATTGGAGATTACACAAAATCAGAAGTCCGAAGAATAGCGAGAATAAACAATTTTCAAAATTGGAACAAACATGGAACAAGAGGATTATGTTTTGTAGGAAATATAGATATGAAATCCTTTCTAAAGCAGAAAATAAAAAACAAACAAGGAATAATAAGAAACCCTGAAGGTGAAATAGTTGGAAAACATAATGGAATAATGTTTTACACAATTGGAGAGCGTTTAAGAGAAAATGAAGATATGGAAATAGATAAAGATTATAGAAATAAAATAAAATCAAAATTGTACATTGCAAAAAAAGACATTAAAAAAAATGAACTAATTGTAGCCCCAAAAAACAATCCATTATTAAAAATAAAGGAATTCAGAATAAAAAATATCAATTGGATTTCAGGCAAGCCAAAGTCAGAAAACATTTTAGTAAGAATAAGGCACTTAGGGAAATTACATAAAGCGTCAATGAAAGGCAATAAAATACATTTAAATCAACCAATTGAAGGCATAGCTCTTGGTCAGTCAGCAGTATTTTACTCAAAATCAAGAATCATGTTGGGTGGCGGAGAGATTAGTGATTAACCTTAAATTACTTCAAAAAGTTGTTATATGATATATTTATTTCTCAACAGGAAACCTTTTCTCATTTTTTTCAATCTTTTCTTCCACAACTTTTAATAAATCAATATCGCTCTTATATGCAAGAATCATTAAATAAATTATAACATCGGCAATTTCATCTTCAATCTTTTTCTTTTTATATGAATCCTTATTTAATAAATCAATTTGAGAATTATTCATCCATTGATAACACTCGGCAAGTTCTCCAACTTCTCCTACCAAAGCCAAAATAAGGTCTTTAGGATTATGATCCTTATCCCAATTTCTTTCAATATTAAAAGTTCTCAGTCTATTAATAAGGTGATAGATATCTCTACTCATAATCATTCTTAGATTAAGGATTATATAAATATTGTAACGACACATTTTTAACTATCAATTAACTAAAAAAACCATGAAAACAGAAGAAGCAATAAAGAAAAGAATATCTGTGAGAAAGTTCTCAAATAAACCAGTCAAAATAGACATAGTACTTGAAGCAATAGAATCTGCAAACCATGCTCCCTTTGCAGGAAACATAAATAACTTAAAATTCTTGATAATAGAAAAGAAAGAGAATAAAGCACTAGTATCTGAATTTTCACAACAATACTGGATATCAGATTCTCAATGGATAATTATTGTATGTTCTGAAACAGATAAACTTGAAAATCTTTATCAGGACAAAGGCATAATATATTCAAGACAACAAGCAGGAGCAGCAATCGAGAATATCTTGCTTAGCCTAACAGACCAAGGATTAGGAGCCTGCTGGGTTGGAGCGTTTGCAGAAGAAGAAATAAAATCAAAGTTCAAAATTCCAGAAGACTGGAGTATAGAAGCAATAATTCCTATAGGTTACTCAAAAGAAAAAACAACAAAGAAAAGAAAAATAGCCATAGAAAATAAAATCTTTTGGGAAAAATGGGATGAAAAAACTAAACCAAGAAAATATCCTCATCAAGATCCATCAACTTTCGACTATAAATAAAAAATTAAAAAATAAAAATAAAATCTTTTTCAATCAGCGGAATATCTCTATGCCTAAATCAGACATTTCAGATTTTCCACTTCTATTGTTGTTTACAGATGAAGACAATTCCTTTCCAAGTACATAAGGAGATTTGACACCAGTCATTATAGTTATAACTCTGACTTTAGAACCAAACTCTTTGTTTATTCTAGCTCCAATAATAACTTGAGCTTCAGCGCTTAAGTTTTCAGTGACTAGGTTTCCCACGCCAGAGAACTCATCAAGCTTGAAATCAGGACCGCATGTAATATGGATTAAAGCTCCAGTAGCTCCACGATAATCTACATCCAATAAAGGATGTGTTAAAGCCTGTCTAACAGCTTCTTCGACTCTCATAGAACTATCAGACTCGCCAACCCCGATAACTGCAACATCACCGCCTTTCATAATTGCTGAAACGTCAGCATAGTCTAAGTTAATCAATGAAGGCAAAGTAATAGTCTCCACTATACCTTTTATCATTGTACTTACTAGCTCGTTTGCAACTGCGAAAGCTTGTTCCATTGGCAAGTTACCTGCGATATCGACAAGTCTATTATTATCAATAACTATAACTGTATCCACAACCTCTCTTAGCTCCTGTAATCCAAATTCTGCTTTATCAATTCTAGCCTTTTCACACTCGAATGGCATTGTAACAACTGCAATAACTACCGCACCAGCTTCCTTTGCAAGTTGACCAACAACAGGAGCAGCACCAGTACCAGTTCCACCACCCATCCCTGCACAAATAAAAACCATATCGGCAGCGCTGACAGATTTCTTTAGCTCAGAGACAGATTCTTTAGCAGCCTCTCTACCCTTTTGAGGATATCCCCCGCAACCAAGACCTCGAGTTATTTCTTTTCCTATCAAAATTTTCTCATCAGCCTTTGTGATGCTTAAATGCAGAGCGTCTGTGTTAATGCCGTAAATATTTGCCCCATTAATTCCTTTGTTAAATAACCAGGTAATAGTGTTGCAACCAGCACCTCCAGCCCCAAAAACCTTTATGTTAGCCTTTCCAGCACGAAGTTCATCAAAATTGATGCTGTGTGTGGAAGCATTTGCAATTGCTTCTTTTGCAAAATCAAGAACCATTTTTTCTTTTTTTCATACCTCCTTTCAAATAATTGAAACGAAAAGTTCGTTTGAGTTTAAATAATTGTGTGTAATAAAAAAGTAGGTTTTAGTAATGAAATAGAAGCAACAAAAAACAAAAATTAGTAATCAAACTTATAAGAAATACCTTTTTTTCTATTTTTCTCGCTTTCTTTGAGTTGTTCCATCATATCCTTATCTGCAAGTATCTCTTCTTCCTCAGTCATTTTCTTCATTAATCAAGTAATAATTAAGAGTTTAATAATTTTTGCAATTAGTAAAAAATATATACTAAAAAGCAAATTAATATTGTGGAAAATAAAGACTTATTAGAATTAATCAAAACAGTAACTGAAACAAATCAGCAATATTTTAAAGATAGATTAAATTTTACGGATTATTCTCTTGAAAAGATGGAAGATAGAGGAGTAAACCAAGATTTAGTAATTGATTTAATTCTTACAAAACAACCATATTATGCACAAAAACAAAAAGTTATATTAAAGGGAAAAGAAGAAACTCGCTATAAGTTAATTTACAAGATAAGTTCAAAATATTCAATAATTATAGTAATATCTTACGCAGAAAAGGATTTAAACATAATCAACGTAATTAAAACAAGTAAAAAGGCTGAAAAACTATGGAGAAAAAATCTTTCAAAGTAAGCTATGATTCAGATGAGGACATTATCTCATTACATAGCGAAGGCAATAAATCAAAATTTAGCTTTGATCTAGAGCTTCCAAAAGGAGATGTAGTCATAGATTATGGCTTTGATGGTTCTGTAGTTGGTCTTGAGTTTTTTAATGCTTCAGAATACTTTCCCTTTCTAAAAGAAATTAAAAAACCAAAGATGCTAAAGGGAAATTTTAGTGTCCAATATGGAAGAAATTGGGCTCAAATAACATTTGAAGTTTCAGCATCAGGAGTGCAAAATCAAATTAATACTAGCATAATCTCTCCTTATAATAAGAGTATGATTCTTTCGCATTAATACTTAGATTCCCAAGTCTTGCCTTTTTTCCTATTTCTTTCACTTCTTCTAATTTGAGACATCATATCCTTATCTTCTAGTATTTCCTTTTCCTCAAGTCTGCGTATTTTATCGCGAATAGACTCGCGAATAAATTCAGTCTTAGTCGTATAATTATGCCTCTTCATTACTTTCTCTATTGCATGAAGAAATCCAATCTCCAATTTCAAACTAATGTTTTCCATACTACTTAATACTACTTGATAGTATTTAAATCTTAGTATTAATTTTTATTATGTTCTAAAATGGAAACAATAACTAATATAAAGTAAGCAATTAAAAAAGAAAGATGCAATGTGGATTATGTGAAGCACAACAAGAAAATTATAGGATCATTGAAGAAAATGAAGATACATTTAGTATTATTCCAACATCCCCGTTAAAGTTAGGTCATATAATGATTTTACCTAAAAGACACGTCGAAAAAATAAGTGAATTATCTGGAAAAGAACTCAAAAACTTTTTTCAATTAGTAGAAAAATTAAAAGAAGCAGTAAAGAGATCATCAAATCAAGATCCAATATTTCATATCAATACTGGAAAGCATAAAAGTCAAGAACATTTTCATTTACACATAGTTCCGACAAAATCAAACCTAAGGAAGTTAATTGCAGATCAAGAAGATGTTCCAGAAAGGCAAGCACAGCCTAAGGAAAAAATGGAAGAAATGAAGAATATTATTCTAAAGAATATTGGTTCTTAGCAAAACTCCCTACACCACACAACCAACAAAAATCAGCAAAAACATTCAAAGATTAAACCTTTTATCCAGTCAAGTATACAAAAAGATATACTTATCTGACAGAAAAGATCACAAAACTCTGCCCTAGTTTGTTTGTGTTTTGTGATTACCGTTGAGAATCTCAGCAAACTGTAAATCAAACTTAAAGATCTGAGATTTCAACTAGTATTCAAATTACTTCAATCCCATAGTCTTCTTAATAATAGTTTCTTCTACAACCTTAAAATCAGGAACTTGTCCCATTATCAACCGTCCAATCTCAACACCCCACAATTTTTTCTTATCTTTAATTCTTTTTATAAACTCACTATAATCAAACATCTTTTCATAATATTCCAGTTTCTTTTCAATCAGAGACTTATCAATCTTTACTCCATTTTCAAGTAAAAACCATAAATCATAAACATCTCTTGCTTTATCTCTGTTAATAATTGCTCTTATCTTTTCAGCTAAAATCTCCTCTTTAGACATAACAAGAAGAGAATATTCAGAGATTTCTGAATATAAAGAGTTATATCTATGCAAAACAGGTTTAAAATTAACCTCCGACTTAGTGTTTATATCTATTCTTATATTGCACAAAGAATTTGAATTTCCATTATAAAGCGGACCTTTAGCATGCAAAGCTATTAGGGTAGTATTATATCTCTCTTTTTTCTCTTTAGTAGTTGCCTCAATACCAAACAAACGCAAATCAATAATTATCTTGTTAATTAAACTTCTAAAATCAATCTCTTTAACAGCACTAAAATCTATATCTTCGCTAAACCGGTTAATTTTATAAATTTTGTAAAGACAAGTACCTCCTTTGAAAACAAGTTCATCTTTTGTATTCTTAGAGATTGAAAAAAGTATCAAATCAAGCAAATAATCCTTCTCAGCATACCCAATATTACTAATGCTTTTTACTCTAGCAATATTCCTTAAATCTTCAAGTGAAATCATAGCTCAAATTATCAATTATCCTCCATTTTTTATTTTTATCACCTTTACTTTTATTATTAATATCTAATATTATATAATTATAGTCAATATACTTAAGCATTTCATCAGCATCAACTTTGATTTTATCCAGTAAGAATCCAATTCTTTTTATTAATGATTTACTTCCAGTTTTAATCGCAAATTCCTTAAGTTTTAGAGTATTAATCTCTTCATTTATCAATACATCTACAATCTCGCTCAAAGGAACCAGACCAGATGCAACAGAATCAATAATGCTCTTCTCTAATTCTGCAATGAATATATCAAAATTATTGTATCTAATTTTTCGATATCCCCATAAATATTTCACTTTATAGAATTTTATTTTAGCATTCAGAAAAGTTATCTCTTTTTTAGATCTTTTAGAAGCTACCATTATCTCATTTGGAAGCTGATCAGTAACATTATAAAATCTCAAAGCAGTCCAAAAACTAATATAAGAAGGAGCAGTTATAAAAGAGGCAAATATCAGAGGGTTATCTTTAAGAGTATATTTACCCTTCTCAATTTCAAATATTAGTTTATCTTTTTTTAATCTATATATGTAAGTCCTAGAATATTTAATGCTCTTTCCAGTAATTTTAACAAACTCGTTAAATGTAAACAATGGATATTTCTCAAGTACTCTTAACAATTCTATTTTTTTCATATATAATAAAAAGATTAGTAGTATTTAAATATTTTCATACCACATAATAATCAATTTTGATTATCTTAAATACATAAAATACTAGATTTTGGCAAAACTCCCAGCAACAATTAAAGGAAAAACAATAGTGGCATCAGCAAAAACCTTCACACTTTGAGCATTAGGCAATATCTTTCCCCATGAAACAGCTTCATCAGGCATAGCTCCCGCATCAGAACCATCATATTCTTGAGAGGTATTAATGTAAACACAATAGTCAAGACCATTGCGCAACATATTCGCATTAAGAATAGCATGTTTGATAACTCCAGCTCCAAGAATTATTGCTCCAGATTTCTTCAAACCAATTGTAGCATTATTAAACCAAACAACATCCCCTGTGCAATCAATAATAAAATCAGGTCTTTTAAATTTAAAGAAATAAATATTATCTCCTAGTGCTCCGTCAAGAAGAGCAGGGCAATAAACAGGAATTTTATTTTTATAAGCCCAATAATAAATACTATTCTTGTCATCAATTTTTTCTCCAAGTTTCCATATCAATTCATTTCCGCAAACAGGTTTTCCAGTCTTCTTGCTTTCTTGATAAATTTCCTCAAGAATCGGCTGAACAAACTTCTCAAATGCAACATACCTTGAATTTGGAACAAAAATATTGCCTATTCTATTAATTCCTTTTTTGCGAAGCAAAGTACCATCAGCATTAAACCGTCCAATTTTAAAGTCCCCGAGACATTTTATTATATCCTCTTCTATTCCCCCGCAGGTAGTCACGAGAACATTTACTTTTTTATGCTCAACAAGAAAACGAATAATACCTCTAAGCCCTGAAGATACCATGTTAGAAGTATATCCCAGAAAAACAAAAGAATTATCACGAATCATATTATTTGTTATTTCAATAGCTCTTGACAAGTTAGTCGCCTGAAATCCACTAGAACCAAAAAAAGAAATTAATTTATTATAATCGACTCCGTAGTCAAAATTGTATCCTTCAACACTTTCACCAAAAAACTCCTCGCTACTCCGAAGCAGATTCTCACGTGCAACCTTTTCATTATCCATATTAAAAATCAAATAAAATCCTTTTTAAGATTATCTAATTACTTTTTATTCAAAATCTCTGCCCTTATACCCTTAAGTGAACAAAGCTCGACAAATTTCCTTGCATCTTCAGTAGTTCCATAAACCCCCGCCCCATACCCATGGGGGATTGCTAAATTTGGATTTAATAAAGAAGCTGCATTTACAGCAGTTATGTAATTCATAACAACATTGCCTGAAATTGGGAGAGCAACAATAAAATTATTACTTTTTTTTCCATAACCGCTAAGATTCTTTAATTCAGGAGTCAAATCTGTATCTCCCGCAAAATAGACTATACTATTTCCAAATTTCAAAACATATCCCAACCACCCCTCATTTTGAGGATGATGTTTATTGAAGGTGTATGCAGGAACACATTCTATCTTAAATGTTCTAAAGTCTAAGATATCTTCCCCTTCTACAATATGCACCTCAACATTCTTGACCTTCATCAAAGTGCTATGACAATCAACAGGACACAAAACCACCGTCTTCTTATCCGAAATTTTTTGTATGTCTCTTATGCTACAATGGTCGCTATGGCTATGAGTAATCAAAATTACATCGGCTTTAAGAAGAGAATCAGAAACTCTATAAGGGTCAACAAAAATATTTTTGTTCTTAAATCTCAAAAGAAAACCTGAATGTCCTAAAAATTCTATATCCAAATCTCCAAATTTCATGACGTTCTAAAGAATAAAAACTTTTTAAAATAGCCGTTACTCTTTCACAATGTTTTCTATCTCCTTAGCAATACTAAACATCCTGCTCTCATCCCCTTTAGCACAAACAACCTGCAATCCAACAGGTTTACTCTCTATTTTTCCAATAGGGATAGAAATAGCACAAACACCCGCAAGGTTTCCGGGAATAGTTAAAGCATCTATAGCATATAACTTGTTCATAGAAACCTCTGTACCAAACTTCCAAGGCAACATCGGAACAGTAGGCATTATTAAGCAATCAACTTCCTTAAAGACATTATCAAACTCTCTCTTGATTAAATCCTTGGCGGCAAGTGCCTTCTGATAATATTGGCCCTTAAATTCCGCTCTTGAAATTTCGCTTCCCCCTAAAATTCTCCTTAAAACTTCAGGACCTGCGGATTCTTCTATTTTTTTACCAAATCGTCTTCCATCCATTCTGCGAGTAGCAGAAAAGAACTCTGTCCATACCAAAGGATGATAAGTCTGAATCCCAAAATTAATATATTTCAAATTAACCTTTTTCTCAGACCATTTTAATTTACTTGAGATTTTTGCCAAAAAAGAGTCAATCAAATCTAATATTCTTGAATCAACTTCTGAAACTCTAACAATTCCATATTTGATTTTGCTAATTTTCTCAATCTTAATAGGTTTAGAATTAAAAGTAGTAGTGTCTCTTTCATCCAAACCTTTTATTACATCTAACAACAAAACAGAATCAGAAACATTCTTAGAAATAGGTCCTATTTGATCAAGAGACATTGACAAATCAATCAACCCATATCTGGAAACGCAACCATAGCTGGGCTTTACACCAACAACACCGCAAAATGAAGAAGGAACTCTTATGCTCCCCCCAGTATCGCTTCCCAAAGCAACATCACAAAAACCTGCAGCAACAGCAACCGCCGCACCAGAAGAAGACCCTCCTGATATATGGTCTGGAACCGCAGGGTTATGAGATTTTCCAAAAGCGCTTGTTTCTCCAGTCCAACCACATGCAAATTCATCACAATTAAGCATTCCTATAATGAGGCCATCCTCTTCTTTAATTCTTTTAACTGCAGTAGCATCATAAGGTGCTTTATAATCCTCAAGAGTTTTAGAAGCGCAAGAAGCATGTAACCCCTTTACGCAAATATTGCTCTTTACTCCGATAACATAACCATAAAGTCTTCCTTTCTTAGTTTTAGAGTCAAGCATTCTAGCTTCAGAAAGAATTTCATTTTCATTACTCAATTCAATAAAAGCATTAACCAATTTATTATATTCTTTTATCCTAGATAAGTAAACCTTCACCTTATCTTCCACAATACCCATTCCAATTAATTAAAAAAACAGGTTAAATACTTTCCGAAGGATTTAAATCAAAAGAAATTTCTTATTAAAATGCTAAAAAGATGTCCTTGGGTAAATGAGAACCCTTTAATGATTGAATATCATGATAAAGAATGGGGAACTCCTCTAAAAGACGACCAGAAACTATTTGAATACCTTGTACTAGATGCCTTTCAAGCAGGATTAAGTTGGAATACAATAATAAACAAAAGAGAAAATTTTAGAAAAGCATTTGATAATTTTAACCCAAAGATTATATCAAATTACACAGAAGAAGATAAACAAAGATTAATGCAAGATGCAGGAATAATAAGAAACAGACTAAAAATAGATAGCACAATAATTAACGCTAAAGCATTTCTAAAATTAAAAGAAACACAAACATTTAGCAATTACATTTGGCAATTTGTAAATCATAAAACTATAAAAAATAAAATAAAAACAATAAAAGACTATCAATCAAAAAGCCCCGAGTCAGATTCAATGTCAAAAGCCCTCAAAGAAAAAGGCTTCAAATTCGTAGGCTCAACAATATGTTATGCATTTATGCAAGCATCTGGTTTAGTCAACGACCATAGCGAAGATTGCTTCAAAAATAAAAAATATGATCAAAAAACTAAAGTAAAATCAGATGAGATCTTAAAAGAATTACAGGAAGAAAGAAGAAAATCAGATAGATTCTAACTCACCACTCAATCTTCTCGATATCAACTTCTTCATAAACTATCTCTTTAAGTTCATAAAACTTCAGCGTCTCATTAACTTGGTCATCAAAATACCTTATCTGATAATCTTTATCTGTCTTTGAATCAAAAAGCTCAATTAACATCTCCTTAGTAGTCTTATAATCTTCAAAAACATAATGCGCATCAACCTCAAGTTTCTTGCCATTAACCGTTATAAAATCTCCTTTTTTAACAGATGTCAATGGTTTAGATTGTTTTACAATATTCATAAAAACAAAAACAAAAAGTTGTTTTTAAATCTTACTTAACAAACTCAACATTGTCAAGTTTTTCAAAAGCATTATCTCCTGTTAAGAATTTTATATCTAATTGTTTAGCCAAACAGTATCCAATACAATCAGTCATGGAGATATCTCTTTTATTTAATAAAATTTTAAGTTTTGCTGCTTCTTTTATAACTTCTTCATCAAAATCTATGCTAAATATGCAATACTTAGCTATTACTTCATCTGCATTTTTTTCACTAGAATCTCTAAGTACTTTTAAATAAACCTCAAAAAGATTTAACTGTGTAATTATAATTTTAGAATATTCATATCTTTTATAATTAACATTTCCATTAAGAATTTCAAAGATAGCGTAGGAATCAAAAAAGAATTCTTCCTGCTCAGATTCATCAACGATTATAGAGTTCCCTTCTTGTCTCATCCTTAAACTCTTGTGCAGTTCCCTTAAGTTTTCCTTTAAGCATCCCAAAAGTTTCTCTAAAAGCTTTCCTCGAGTCCTTGACAATTATTACATTGATGTTATCGCTCTCTTTTATTTTTTCATTTTCGACAGTATCACTAGGCAAAATAACTCCTAATGAATTCCCCCATTTTCTTACTTTTACTTGTATTGAAGCCATAGTTATACATTGTATAACTAGTATTTAAATCTTGCCAACAATATGGAGCTTACACATTTCATAACCATCATCAATAGGCTCGTATCCAACAAGTTTTTTAGTTTCCTCTAAATCCATATACAGATTCTTATTATTAGAAGTTCCAGCTAAAATTCCAAATTTAACGCTGTCTGGAGCAACAATACATCTATAAATTAATTGTGCAAAATCTCTTTGAGATATTATATAATCAAAGTTACTGCGAGTAGGACAAGCAACCTTTAGAGCTTCATCGGAGATATAAGCGCCAATTCTAATGGCAAAACAGCTCACACCATAAGAATAAGCATAAACGTGACACATTGCTTCAACGAATGCCTTAGTAGCTCCATAATAATTAAGAGGTTTTACCATTAAGTTCATCTCAAAACTTTCTCCAAGAGTATATCCTCTAACAGCATGAACACTGCTCGCAAGAACTACGCGTTTTATCCCTGCACGCTTAGCAGCCTCTAGAACATTGTAGGTTCCAATTAAATTAGGCTCAATCAAACTATCAAATGAAGCAATAGGGTCAGAATTTCCAGCCAAATTAATCACAACATCAAAATCAGAGAAGACTTTAGTCAAATAGTCTAAATTAGTCAAATCTATTTTAACAGTTTTATATCCAGAAAGTGGAGTTCTATTTATTCCAACAGTCAAATTATATTTATCTTTGTATTTCTCATCGTATTCATAAAGAAAACTTTTTCCAATCCTACCAGTTAATCCTGTAATTAAAACTCTTTTCATTCTAAATTAAATCTTCCCAACTAATCCAATTCCAGGTCTCAAAGTCTTGCTCCCTGCTTCCCACTCAACAGGGCAAACTTCTCCGCCATGTTCTCTAACATATTTGGCAGCCTGCAATTTGCGCAGAACCTCTTTAACACTTCTTCCAATTGAATTATCATGAATATCTGCACTGCGAACAATTCCATCAGGGTCAATTATGAAGGTAGCACGCAAAGCCCTCCCTTCATCAATTCCCTGTTCAATATAAACGCCGTATAACTTAGAAATCTTCCCAGAACTATCTGCAAGCATAGGATATTGTATTTTCTTTATAGATTCAGACTGATCCCACCAAGCCTTGTGCACATGTTCACTATCGGTACTTACACTTAAGATTTCAGCATTGGACTTTTTAAAATCAGAATATAAATCAGCAAAACGAGAAAGTTCAGTAGGACAAACAAAAGTAAAGTCTCCAGGATAAAATACCAGCACAACCCACTTCCCCTTCAGAGAGCTAAGATTTATGTCTTTAAACTTATTCTGGTGAAAAGAGTGAGTCACAAAGTCAGGAGCTCTCTTTCCAACCAAAGTTCCAAAATTAATAGTACTGTTTGTGTTTTGTTGCATCTTAATTCCAATGTGCTTTTTCTAAAATAAGGCACTCCTCATTTTTGCGAGGAGCATTTTTAAACATTATTGTCTTAAAATCAATATCACAATCCTCTCCAGGTTTTTCCTTACGTAATTCCCCACCTTTAAAATTAAGCTTAGATTCAATCTTAAAACCAGTCAAATCTTTTCCAAATTTGTCAAGTAATTCTCTTGCTTCTTTTTTTATTTCTTCATTATCCATAAAACAAAACAATAATTCAGCTTAATAAAAATATCTGTATTAGCCTCACTTAGGAATATGTATAGGAATATGTATCCTTTCAACAGGAAAAACATCCGAGCTTGTTAGTCTTACCAAATTATTAGAACCAGTATTATTCCGAAATGTTTCGGCATCAAAATGAATAAAATCTCCAGGAGAAATAGACTTGTCGAGCGCTTCTATGGATTTTGAACCTTCAGAGATTACAACTCCGTAAATAGAATCCTGACCCTCTGGGCGAACCCATAAAAAATAAGAAGGCATTCCCCCATACCCTTCAAGATAACCTCTCGGTGAAAGAACTCCTTCCCCTAAAACCAAAGCCCTCACCCTTAAACCAAAGTCATCATAACTAGGTTTTTCAACCTTGGGAACCTGACAAGAAGAAAGAACTGATGCTAATAATCCTATGCCAACATTTCCTATTTTTACCATAAAAAAAATTAATAAAGAGTCTATTTAAACATTATTGTAAAATATACACAGTCCACTGTACCATCTTTTGTCCACTGACTGTCCACCAAGTGTCCACTGAGAACTCTTATTTTTTAGGTTCCAACAACCCTAACCTAAATCTAATTGCCTCTGACAAAAACTCTGCTCTTGATCTGTAACCACTTTTTGATTTTTTAATAAATTCATCTACCTCTTTTACTAATTCTTCTGGAATAGAAATATTAACATATCTGACTCTCATGTATGCCTCCACCACCTATAACATAATCTTTATTAATGGGTTTTCACGCACACATACATGAAAGATAGTGTTTTCAGACGACTTTCAAAGAGTTTAACGATGTTTGTCTTTCTTTTTTTATTATTTTATGGAGTTTATCAGTTCTATTTAATGAATGAAAGAATAAATCAAACAGAAAATGATTTATTACAACAACAGCAAGAAAATAATAATCTACAGAGTGCTTTAACTGAAGAGGAACTCCAAAGAAAAATAGCACAGGATGTTGCAGACTCACAAAGGAATGCTATTGAAGCACAAAAACAACAAGAAGCAAACTTAAATTCAGATAAAGATCGTGATGGATTGACTTTAAGACAAGAAAATAGTTTAGGCACTTCAGATTTAGATTCGGATACTGATAGAGATGGAGTCCCAGACAAGTACGATGATCATCCCATTGGTGGAGATAGAAATATCGTAAAACACATTGAATGGGTGTTTGATAGCAGAACGTGGAGTGGAGATGTAACAATTCCATCTGATGTGATTTCATATTATGAGAAAATTGTCAGGCCAAATAGAATAGATGATGAAATATATTATCCATCATTTATTAATTCAGAAGACTTAGGAGTTAATAGATTTGCACAAACATTAAAGATTACTATGGACAATTCTACACAATTAAATTGGGATTATTATGATAAGGTTATGTTTGTTGCAACATTTGTACAAAGCCTACATTATACTAGTGATATTTTAGTTGGTTATAACGATTACACTAAATATCCAATGCAAACATTCAGTGATGGAACTGGTGATTGTGAAGATGTCTCAATTTTAGCAGCAGCACTACTAAATAAATTAGGTTTTGATGTCAAATTGTTATTATTTCCAGGACATATGGCTATAGGGGTATTAGGTGAAAATGTTAATGCTCCTTACTTTGAAAACAATGGTAAAAAATATTATTATATTGAAATGACTGCTAGAGGTTGGCAGTTTGGTCAAATACCTCTTCAATTTCAAAATATTAGTGCAATCATAATCGACTTAGCATGATTAGATCTCAATTTCTTTAGAACCTTTTTGACAATACAATCTTTTTCCTTCTAATTTACAACTAATATATCTTTTTCTCATCAATTTTAGAATTCTTCTTTTAACAGTTGCAGGGGGTATTCCCAGATAATCCGCAACTTCCCCCGGAGTCACAATCTTGTCTGTATTAGCAAAAACTTGAAGGATTGCTTCATCATAAGGGTGAAACCTTTTCTTTTTTTTGTAGAATGTCATGGTAGTTTTTTGAATCTGATGGAGTATTCAGATTTATTTTTTATAGGACTTCGCATTATTACTTTATCTCCTTTTTTTAAATTCAAATTTCTAGCTATTTCTTTTGGTATTTGCATAAAAAAATGACCTTGAGTTCTATTTTTAGGTTTTGAGTATTGTAATGTAACTTCTTTTTCTATTGTTTCTACGAAGTCTCCACGTTCCATAAAATTATAAATTTTACATATATATAAAACTAACTAGTGTGTTATTACTCTGATTAAGTATTAATTTGACGGGAAATATTTAAATAGGCCTATTACAACTGTTATTTAGGTAATAATACACTATTAAAGTGTAAGAGGTTATGATATGAACAAAAATGATAACCGAAATAACGGCTTTAACAATCATAGGCATAGCAGTCTATTTTATCTCTAGAACTGTAAGACAAAATAAGACTATCCAAACAGAATTAGATAAATGCAAACACGATTTACGTTCTGCATATGTAAAGTTCGGAAAGACCTTTGAACATTTTGCACCATTTACAAAAGACTTTCCGGGTTCTAAAGAAACATTCATACATTTAGGAATGCCTATAGATGGACTTTGTTTTGATGAAGATACTATCAAGTTTATTGAAATAAAAACTGGGGGCTCAAAACTGTCTCCAAAACAAGAAAGAATTAAGAAAATGGTAGAAGAAGGAAAAGTTGAGTTTAGAGAGTTGAGGTATTAACATGATACAACAAACTCCATTGCTAGAAAGAAAAATCATAGTTCCTATAATAAAAGATGAAGCTCTTGAATTAGAAAAATACAATTATTCATCAACTCTTGCAAATTTCTTTGATAAATTTTCTGATGAACAAATAAGACCACATTACAAAAATGCTTTGAAATGTTTGTTATTAATGGCTTATCCAAGTAATTCTTACAGAAAAGGGTATAGTGAAATGCTATTTGCACAAAGACAAGGTATTATCTCTCACCCGATAAAAAGAAGTGCTGTCTGTAAATATATGAATAGTATAGAGACTTACAAACTTCTAGGGTTACTCATTCAAGAATCTGCAAGGCAATTTATCAGAAGCAATCAAACTCTTATTTTAGATAGCACTTGGATGGGCTTGAAAATGTATGTTGGAGGTTTTACTAACAAACCTGCAAGCAAAAGACATAGTGGGATTCCATCACTTAGAAAGACTAGAAAATTACATATTGGAATAATTAGAGATAGTAAGGTAATAGCCTATGCTAGAACTTCTCAAGGAACGGAACATGATGCTAAATTCTTTGAGGAGATTGTAACTGCAGTTAAATTCAATGGATTTGATTTGAACACAGTATTAGCAGACGCAGGTTATCTAAGCAAAAGGCATTATGAATTAACTGAGGAATTAGGAATTCAAAATGCTTTCATCAACTTTAGATCAAACAGCAAATTTGGAGGTGGAAGTAAGGCTTGGAACACTGCTTTCAACTTATACAAAAAGAATCATGAAAGATTTAGAGATGCTTATAGATACAGATGGGGAGTAGAAGGAGTAATATCTACAATAAAAAGGCGTTCAATGAACTGGCTGAGAACTAGAAATGATGTTGCAAGAGATAATGAGTTGATGTTGAAAGCTTTAATTCACAACTTAGTGATTATTGGAAAATCATAACGAAAATCAAAAGATTTATAAGTAGTATCAAGTTGTATACAACGTGTTACTAACATGATAGAAGACTTAAAAAAGACTGATGAAGAATCCGTAGTAATTCGTTTGAAAAAAGATTTACATACTCGTCTTTCAACACTCGCAGAGAAAAAGAGTAAAACTATTACTGCCTTGACAAACATGGCTATTGAACAGTTTATTGATCTTCATGAATGGGAGTTTAAAGATTTAGAAAAAGTTATAGAACATATGCCCTCTCTTAAGATTCATCTAGAAACAATAAAGAAATATTTAGGGAATGCTCCAAGTTATGTTTATCGCGATATTATTAATGTAATTGATAAGAATGAGACCTTTATGTTTGAAGAAAGTCTAGAAAATATAGAGAATAGAATTAACAATTTAGATCGTACCGCTGTAAATGGAATTTATATTCATTTTGCAATGAAAAAAACAGATATTAGCAAAATTAGTGAAATTATGAAAAATATTGTTGGAACTATTAAATCTGAGCTGATAAAAGTAAAAGCTGTCGCATTAGAAGGTGCAGAAGACGATAGAATTCTTTTATTTATTTCTTATTTAAAAAAGGAGATAAAATGACAAACAAAAAAATCAAAATATATCAGACTAAGACTTATTTGGATAGTTTAAACGATCTTGGAAATACTTGGCGTATCGCCGTTGAAAAGAAAGTAAATAGCTTGATTACCAACCAAGATATAGCAAAACCAATGTCTTATCAACATGGTGGATTTTGTGAAATAAAAGTAGGTTCAAAGTATAGAGTGTATTGTATTAGAATAGAAAACTCTTTAGTTGTAGCATTCGTCTTGGGTCCAGTTTTAGATCATGATGAAAATTATACTAAATCAAAAGAATACAAAAAGTTATTTGAGAGACTTGAAAAAATAAAAGAAGAATTTAAAGATAAAATTTAAAAATTTAGTTTGTTAGAATAATGTAGTCACCATTCTTAACATCATCCAATGCTGAAATTAGGCCTTTTACAGCTTTCTTGTTAGAGAGCATTTCTATAACTTTGCCTTGCTCTCTAAGCTTATTTCTTAATTTTTGTATTTTATTCGGTTTTTTGTTGGTCATGTGTCTTAATCCTATAATGACAGCAACCTTTCAGTTTTTAAACCTAACCATAGAGAAGAATTATCATATAAGCGACGAAAACAACTAGAATTAAAATCAACACTCATCATGATATAATTATACATCTCTTGTTTATAAACATTATTGAACTTAATAATAATTATTTATGATATATTATAGTTCCATGATTAACTATAGAATCTCTTCCAGATGTCTGAGTTATCTTACCTTTTGACAAGTCATAAGTTGGAACTTGGGACCTTGTAACTTTTGCAAAAATATACTTCAAAGCAAATAAGCCAATATTTCTAGCATCTTGGCTGATTCCAAAACCCATTATCAAAAGAACTCCTAAGGATAATCCGTCCATTTGACCTTTGATGAAAAGATAAATTCCTGCAAATATGAAAATAGCTCCACCTACATTCTGAGTCATTCTTTTTTCTTGAGCTGTTAATGGTCTTTCCATCTAAAATCGAGAATATTGGTGTTTAAAATTCTTTCTTTTAAGACAACAGGCTTTGCACATAAATAGAATTTTACTTATTAGCGTTAGGTATTCCGTGGCTAGGATTCCATTGTATCTTCTTTGCTACTGCCACTCTTGCTTTCTTTTCTTCTTGTTCTGCTTCGTCTTTTGGACCTATAGATATCTTAATTTTCTGCTGTTGTTCGGCCTCAACTTTAGCTCCAAAATTAATGACTTTGATGTCAATTCCTCCGCCAACTTTTCCAGAAACAATAGCATTGAGTTCTAATTCAATAGGAGCTTTAAACTCCCAGTCTCCGAGTCCAGCTAAAGCTTGATTCTTAGTTTGTTCTATAAACTCTTTTATTGGACTTCCGATGTTTAACATATTGTCTACCATAAAACTGAGACAAATTTTGTTTACTTAAACATTTATGTACTCAGTGGACAAAACCCTATTTTGAGTGGACAATTCATCTCTCGAGTGGACTATGTATGTAAAATATGCATTGATCAACAAGAATCTTGACTAGCAATTACATTACCAGCATAACAACGCCATCCTGGAGATATACTAACATCTCTATCTTTTCTGCATAAAGTTTTAACATAATTTCCATCTTGACCATACCTATCAACGCAAACATCTGCAAAACCATAAGAATCTGCTTCAGCATAATTTATACAATAATCTAACATGCAAGGTTCAGAAATAGTGCCATCTAATCTTTCGCAACCATCCGAAGACTTGACAGATAACTTTGCAATTTCACATTTAATTAATGCATCCGCCTTTGCCTTGACTTCAGAACCAATTCCATCAAAAACCTCCGATTCAGATTTGACTCCATAAACACATCCATTGCAGTCTAAAACAGAATCTTCATATATTGGAGGTTCAAAAAACAAATCTTCCTTAAACGAAAAGTTAAGATATCCTGCAAAAAACATGATACCTAATAAAGCCAAAGCAGAATAAACAAAAAAGTTTTTTGAAAAAAACTGTCGACTCATAATATCAAGAGTTAAAAACAGTTTATAAATTTAAGGCGTAAGTCTATCTCTATCTCTGGGGAACATCGTTGCTTCCCTGACATTATCAAGTTCACACAAAAGCATAGTTAATCTTTCAAGACCTATAGACCATCCAGAGTGTGGAGCAGCACCATATCTAAAGGAATTAACGTAATCCATTAAACCATCTATTTTCATACCTTTATGTTTTATTCTTTTCAATAACAAATCAGGCGTATGAATTCTCTGCCCTCCAGATGTTATCTCAAGACCATTATATATACAATCAAAACCTTCCGAATAATCAGAATTCGCATCCCCTCCTTTAGGCATAATATAAAATGGTTTAAGCGAAGAAGGCCACGAATGAACAAAAACCAAAGTATCTGGAAATAACTCCCCAAGTTTCTTTTCAGCTTCAGGATTCAAATCATCTCCAATAGAAATTTTGATTCCATTCTTCTTTAACAATGAAATAGTTTCATCATAAGAAATATATTTAGCAGTAGGCACTTTTAATTTCAAACCCAAAAGTTCAACTTCAGCTTTATTTTTCTTTATAACTTCAGAAACAACATGCTTAACACATTCTTCTTCTAACTTCATGACATCCATCTGACTCATGAAAGAACATTCAATATCCATCTGGCGAATCTCATTTATATGTCTGACCGTATTATGTTTTTCAGCTCTCCAAACAGGTGTAATCATAAAAGTTTTTTCCATGGAACAAGCAACCATTTCCTTATACAATTGGGGGCTTTGAGCAAGACAAGCTTCCTTTTCAAAATATTTTACTTTGAAAACATCTGCTCCACCTTCAGAAGCAACACCTATCAAACAAGGAGGTTGCATTTCGATAAAGCTCTTAGAAACAAAAAAATCCTTGAATGCTGTAGAAATGGTGCTCTGTATCTTGAAGATTGCTTGTGTTCTCCTTCTATGAAAATCAACATACCTATAATCAAGCCTCTTAGGCAATTCTGTTTTTGAAAAGTCAGATACATCAATAGGTAAGGGATGTTCAGCCTCGGAAAGAATTTCAAAATGTTCAGCAACAAGCTCTCTTCCACCAGAAGCTTTTTCACTCTTTTGAATTTTCCCTGAAATAAGAACCACACTTTCACGAGAAGCTTTCTGCATTAAGTCAAAAACTTCCTTAGGAGCTTTATCTTTATGAGCAATTACTTGTATCTCTCCAGAAAAATCTCTCAAAACAAGAAATCTAATCTTTCCCAAGTCACGCTGATCATAAACCCATCCAGCAATAACAACATTCTTAGATTCTTTAGATTCTAGTGTATTAATCATCTTTCTTTCAGAAAGCAGTTTCCAATAATCCATATCAAACATTAAGAAACCCCTTTTTTAAGCATTATGGACTTAAGGTTGCTGATATAAGTTAGCGCAAGATTGAAGCCCTGCCCCATAACCATGCATTAATAAATACTCCCCTTGTTTTGCGTTTTCAAAAAATTGTTTGACTCTTCTCCCCTGAGATGCAGTAGAAGTATTACAAAATTCAAGCAAATCTTCTCCTATCAAACCACATTTATCCAAAAATCCAGGAATATCATTTCCCGCGTTTTCGAGACATCTAAGATTAGCCAAGTGGGGGGCAATCCATCCAACATCTCCAAAATCAATTCCATCAGGATTTAGTCTCGGTTCATAAAAATGTTCAAGCAAATCCCTCCAACATTCAGTCACATATCTAAAAACCTTTTTACCATTCATCCTCAATACTTTTCCTCTTGAAATAGATGGTTTTCTCCCATCTTTTAAAGCAGATAAAGCCTCTTGTAGAGTAACTTTTTCCTGATCATTCTCACAATAAATAAGACTACGCCCAGAACTTTCTCCTTTAGGAAAATCACCTAAAAATCCAGATGTTTCTCCACGACATAAAACATAAGCTGAAGCTCCATCTCCAAATAAAACACAAGTAGTCCTATCTCTATAATCTGTAACATCTGAAAGATGCTCTGTCCCTAAAACTAAAACACTATCAAATTTTCTTGATTTTATCAAAGAATCTGCATACATTAAAGCAAAATTAACTCCCCCACAACCAGCACTTAAATCAGTTCCAGAAGCACTTCTCTCAATTAAATGAGGATAAGAGTCAACTATACCCTCTGCAACATAACCAGCAACATTAGGGAAATTATTTTCATGAGTATTTGTAGCAACAATAATGTGTTGAATAGGGAGAGAACTTTGTCTAAGTCTTTTAACAGCATCTAAACTAGCACTTAGAGCCATTGTTTCAACAGTTTCGCTAATAGAAGCTACTCTTCTTCTATGAATTCCAGTTCTTTCAATAATCCAAGAATCACTTGTTTCCTGTCCACTAAGAGCAAGAATTCTCTCTAAATCTTGATTAGTCAAAATTCTTTCAGGAGAATAAGTGCCTACAGATTGTATAATGGAGCCCATATTAAAACCAACTAAAACCCTCTTTAAAAATTAATCTATAATAAATTAATCAAGCATCCCTAAAGAGGATATTATTCCAATACCTAAACCTAATCTCTCAAAACTCTCTCAATCAACTCCATTGCCTTCTTGGCATCTAACTTTCCCTTAAACTTAGCCATCAACATTCCCATATAAGCATTAGCTCTCATTCCAGGTTTTTCTTTTATTAAATCTCTAATTTCTTTTTCAATATCATCATCACTCACTTTATCAAATATAAGCGCTTCCCCTATACCAATTCCACTAATAACCTTGGCAAGAACAGATTTTACATCAGAAATTGCTAGCTTAGAGTCTGCAATCGCACTTAAAACTTTTTCATAAACTCTTTCATTCAAAACACTTCTAACTCTTTCAAAATCTACTTTATTCTTAGAAGCAAACTCTTGCCTCCATAAAGTAATCATTTTAGCAACAAGATTCGCATCTGCAGGATAAACTCTTGTCAAGGTTTCAAACTCTCCAAAAGTATCTTGTGAATCAAGAACTAACTCAATTAAATCTTCACTAACTCCTTTCTTGCGCAATTCATCACGCAATTCTGTTTTTAGTTTGGGCAAGTTCTTCTTTAAAAAATCTATTCTAGCTCTTCCAATGCGTAATAAAGCCAAGTCAGTCTCAGGATACATCCTATCTGCTCCAGGCATTGGCCTTAGAAATTCACTTTTACCATCTGGTAAAGCATTTCTAACATCTCCAATAGATTTTTTATTCTTAATATTTTCCAGTTGTCTATCTATTTCAACATCAATGGTCTTAATCATCATCTTCGGATCTTGAAATCCTTTTATTTCAACCCTATCGTGTCCAGAGATGGAGATATTAACATCTTGTCTAATTGTTCCAATTCCCCTTTTAACTTTACAAGCTCTCAAAATCTCTCCAATCTTAAGAGCACATTCTTTAACTTGTTCCGAATTGTGTAAATCAGGATAAGTAGCAATTTCAACAAGAGGTATTCCCAATCTATCAAGGCGATAAACAGTTTTATTTTTATCGCGAGTTATAACGCGAGCAGAATCTTCCTCAAGACAAACAGAAGCAACACTCACATTGCCATAAGAAGTTTCAATATTCCCATCATGAGCAATTAAAACAGTTCTTTGAAATCCAGAAGTATTTGAACCATCAATTACAGTCTTACGCATAACTTGAGTCACTGGATAAATCTCGCAATTAAGAAGCAATGCAACAGTCAAAGCGGTATTAAGTGCTTCGTCATTGACAGCATGAGCAGGTTCTTCATCTAACTCCACAAGTGAAACAGTATCTTTGTAACCCTCGTAAAAAAATGTTTTATCCAAACCAGATTCATAACCTACTGCAGTATCAATCTTCCCGCTTTCTCCTGCAACAGCATGAAGCTTGCGAGAAATAGTATAATCTGGTTCGTCGCTTCTCAAAAAAGATGGAGCTCCAGAAAACAGTTTAGGAGAATCAATTTGTTGGTGTATTTCAAGTCCAGCCTTGAAGCCAATCTTAGCGCAATCATGCATATCTAAAGAAAATTAAAGGTGTTATTAAAGATTACTTGCTTCCATTTTTAACATTTTTTGAATAATTTTGAGTGCTAGATCCTGTATAATCTAATTTGTGTGCAGAGGAGTCCCACATACATTTGAATGTTTGCTCTAATTGCCCTAAACTGTCAGGGTGAGCTAAAAATTGAGGATGGTTTCTTGCAGAATAAGCCAAAACATTATCAAATCCGGCAAGTTTGGCAAATGCTTCTGCAATACGAAGAGAGACTACTCCAAATTTTTCCCCCTCGGGATATTGAGCATTCCTACAAGACTGCATTTGAGAGACCAGCAGATTATTATCCTGTGGCCAGAAACCTATGACTCCCGCTAGATTTCTTTCACCACGAGTATCTCCTTCTCTAGAATCTTGATATACTTCTAAAAGAAAAGGAGAATCTGATCTAACACCTCCACCTTTAGTACCTCCATGAGATATTGAACCAATACCAAAATTAGAGGCTACACTATACCCCCTAAGATCCGCACCACTAGGTAATTTTATATCTTTAGAGCCTCTACCGAATAAATCGTTGAAAACATTAGACAATCTCATACCCATGTAAAATAGTCTTCCTGAGACCCTGGGATCACAACCCATTGCATTCCCGTAACGAATCATTACATCTAAATCAGGACGTATAGCTATATCAAAAAGAGGAAGTAGTGCTAAGCCAGATTCAGGAGGAGTTCTGCGTAAAGGATCTCTACTATTCTCAAAGTACGGATCCCTAAAGTCTTCATATGCCAAAATTTCTGGATAAATAAGACTCCATAAATCTTGCAAATCTCTCCAAGAAAACATAGGTTTATCTTCTAATACTATTGGAACTGCTTCGCTATGAAGAAACTCTCTAATAGATCCAAATCTACCATCACATTTTACAGCACGTTCCTTCTTCTTTTGTGGTTCATCCATAATAAAAATGCATAAACTACCCTTTTAAACCTTTCTATCTGTAACCATCCTATAGTTACAACTACTCTGTCAGCAGAGGATTAAACTCTCCGGCAATATTCTCAAGCATCTTCTCACGAACAAGACCCTTCCACTGTTTATGGCCTAAAACATATCCAAGTTTCACGAAAGCAGTCTCTGGCAGAATATCTTCCAAATAAATCACTCCAAGACTCTCAAGTTCTCTTCCAGGAGAATAAACCTTGGGATTCAGCCTCCCATAAATTGTCTGAGGAGCAAAACAAACCGCAACTCCTTGTTTTATCAGCCTCTTTAAAGTCGGAATCCAAGAATGCTCAACATCTCCCGTAGCAACATGCCCAAAACCAGTGGCGACAATAACAATTCCTTTATAACCTTGAACTAAATAATAATCTAAAATTGAAGGGTCCTGCCCTGGATAATAATATACCAATCCAACTTTTTCAGAGAATTCTGAATCTAACTTACTCAATCCATCTGAACGAGCATTATAACTTGATAAAAACTCTATTTTATTCGGCCAGACTTTGGCAATTGGTTCACAATTAACTGATTTAAAAGTGTCTCTTCTAGATGTGTGAAATTTGCGCACCTTTGTTCCACGCAAGGCAAAGCAATAATCATCATTTTGAGTAGCATGCCCCACTATCATAACTTCTGCACAATTAGATAAAGCCATCTGAACCGCACAATCCAAATTAAGTTCAGCGTCAGAAGAAGCCCTGTCAATACTTCTTTGAGAAAAAGTGAGAACAACAGGCTTTTTCAAATCCTTGAGAAAAAAACTAAGAGCAGAAGAAGTATAATGCAAAGTATCTGTCCCGTGAGTAACTATAACTCCTTTAATTTCAGGATCATCAAGCATCTGTTTAACATGTTCAGCAATAGTTATCCAATGTTCATGATTCATATTTTCAGAAGAAGTCATAAAAGGAACAGATATTTTTTTTACATTTGCTTTCTCAAAAATATTTGGATAAAATCTAGAAAATTCATTAACATTAGTCAACCAAGATACTCCTCCAGTGCGTGAATCAAGTTTAGCGGCAATAGTTCCTCCAGTTATCACAAGTCCAATCGAAGGTTTATCCTTATTCTTGAAAACAATCTCATCTTTTTTAGTATTCTCCTTAAATTTTTCAATAACCAGAAAATCAAGAATATTTTCCTTAGGTATTCCAATATTATATCCAGAAGCCAGCTTCAAAAGGATAACATCTTTATCATAACTTTCAAGAACAATTCCTTCAATTTCATTTCTTGCAAGTCTAATCTTTACTCTATCTCCATAATTGAAATCCAATTCAGCCATATTTATCTAGATAAAATAAGATATAAAAAACTATCATTAAACAGATTCTCTTGGATTACGATTATAGACTCTCATTAAACTATGTTCTAATTGTGAAGTTCTCCAATTTTCAGGATTATAACGAATAACTTGATGGTGAGAAAAACCTTCGTTTTCAGGACTAACAGGCATTAACCCTAAACCGCGAGGACGGTGTTTAAGCCAGGCTTCCATAAATGGGGGCCAATCATCAACTAAAACTCTTCCATAATGTAAACCTTTCCCATTTCTAGTCACAGTTATTCCATAATTGGGGTCAATTGGAAGAACTTTATCTTCACACCATTGAAGTTTTTCTCCCCATGCAGATGGCTTACTTCTTGGACCTTGTGTCAGAATATGAATCCCAAATCCAATCTCTTTACAAAGAGTTAAAATTTCAATACCACTAGAAATAACGGGTAAATTCCTCCACCATCCAATTTGAGAGCTGACAATATTTTTTCTAGCTTCTAACCAATCAGGAATTTCTTCCCCGTGCAATCTTTCAGGAATTTGCTCAGAACCCAATCTAGCTAAGTCTCTACGCATTTGTAATGTATAATCAGCAATAGTCCCATCCATATCAAACAAAGCAACTTTATCATCCATAAAATTCAAATAAAATAAGCCTATTTAATAATAACTATAATCTCACTAATAATTCCTAGCCACATAAGCTACAGTTTTTGTTTTCTGACCACTGATAATACATTCACCTTCGGCACTTTCTTCTTCAACAATTCTTGAATTAGCGCCTGTTTCTTCCTTCAATTTTTCCTCTATTTTTTTATCATCAACCATAAAAACCTTGACCATTTTTCCCTCATCAAGTTTTTTATTTAACTGTTTTATATCTCTAGCGTTATCAATTCTACCGTCTAAAAATTTACGAGCATTTAGATATAGTTCTTTTTGAATATCCTCTAAAATTATTTGAATTTTTTTTACAATATCTTTCTCAGCAACTACTTCCTTATGGTTATTATCTCGGCGAACAATTACAACTTGCTTTTTATCTAAATCTTTTGGTCCAACTTCAATTCTTAATGGGATTCCCTTCATTTCCCACTCACTAAATTTCCAACCAGCAGAGTAACCTTCTCGGTCATCTAAAATAGCTCCAAATTCTGAAAGTTTAGTAACTAAACTACGAGAGTGAACTAAAACATTTTCTTTAGAATCTTCAAATAAAATTGGCACAATAACAGCTTTATTCAAAGCAATTTTAGGAGGAATAACTAAACCCTTATCATCTCCATGAACCATTGCAATAGCCCCTATTAAACGAGTAGAAAATCCCCAAGAAGTCTGCCAGACATACTGATCCTTTTCATTTTTATCTTTAAACATAATATTAAATGATTTAGCAAAATTTTGCCCCAAGTTATGGGAAGTTCCCATTTGCAAAGCCTTACCATCAGGCATTAATGCTTCAATAGTTAAAGTAGTAACTGCGCCTGCAAATCTTTCCATTTTAGATTTTTTACCAACAATAACTGGAATAGCAAGCATTCCTTCAACAAGCTCTTGATAAGAAGACATCATTTCTTTCATATTATCTTCAGCTTCAATATCGGTTACAAAGGCGCAATGGCCCTCTTGCCATAAAAATTCACGAGTTCTAACAAAGGGTTTAGTCTGTTTAACTTCCCATCTCAAAACATTACACCATTGATTCAATTTTAGAGGCAAATCTCTATGAGATCTAATCCATTTAGAATAGGAGTCATACATAATTGTCTCTGAAGTAGGTCTTATTGCTAAACGAACACCTTCATCTTTTTGTTCAATATAAGCTAATTCGGGAGCAAACCCCTGTGCATGTTCTGCCTCTTTTTTAAAGAAAGAATCGGGAATCAGCAAAGGAAAATAAGCATTTTGCACTCCTTTTTGTTTTAAAACCATATTAAATTCTTTCTGAATAGCTTCCCACAAAGCATAAGCTCTCGGCCTAACAATCATAAAACCCCTAGTAGGAGCATAATCTGCCAATTCTGCCTTTTGAATTAATTCAGTATACCATTCTGAAAAGTTCTCATTCTTTTTAACACTCAAACCTTTCGAATCAGCCATAATCCCATTGAATGAAAACACTTATTAAATCTTGTCTTCAATAACAGACAATGAAAAAAGAAATCTTAAGACTATCAGAGCACATAACTCCTTCAAACTATCAAATCTCAATAGAGCCTTCAACAGATATGTCAACATATGAAGGTAAGGTAACAATTAAAGCAGAAATAACAAAACCCTCAAAAGAAATAATTCTTCATTCAAAGAACTCTCAGATTAAGACAGCTACAATATGCATTGGAAGCCAGTGTTTGTTACCAAAATTAAAAGAAAACAAAGAATCTGAAACAATCTCTCTAGAAGTTCAAAAAGAAATCGCTGGAGATATTGAAGTCCACATAGAATTCACGGGGAAGATAACGGAGGATTTAGCAGGAATATACCGAAGCAAATACGAGCATAACAGTAAAACTTACTATCTAATAACGACTCAATGTGAAGCGTCCCATGCAAGAAAAATCTTTCCGTGTTTTGATGAGCCAGATAAAAAAGCAACATTTGACGTAACCACAATAATAAACAAGGACCTTGAAGCAATAAGCAACATGCAAATCCAATCAGAGAATATAGAAAAAAACAAAAAAATAGTTAAGTTTAAAAGAACTCCAAAAATGTCAACCTATTTATTTTATCTGGGAATAGGAAACTTTGAATTCAAAGAAGATAATTATAAATCTGTTAAATTAAGAGTTGTAACAACTCCTGGTAAAACTAAAGATGCAGATTTTGCCTTAGAGCAGACTAAAAAATACTTAGAATACTTTGAAAATTATTCAGAAATTCCATACCCACTAGAAAAACTTGACTTGATAGCCATCCCTGATTTTATAATATCTGGTATGGAAAACTGGGGAGCAATTACTTTTAGAGAACTAGTCTTATTGGTAAACGAAGAAAAAACCTCTATGGCAAGAAAAAAGGTGTCCGCGGAAGTAATCTCTCATGAATTATGGCACCAATGGTCTGGAGACCTAGTTACAATGAAATGGTGGAATGACTTGTGGCTTAATGAAAGCTTTGCAAATTATATGGCTTTCAAGGCAGTTGACCACTACAATCCTGAATGGAATGTCTGGAATGATTATCTTTCAAACGATTTGTCATTAGGACTATTCAAGGATTCTTTAAAGGGAACGCACCCTATTGAAGTTGAAGTCAAAAGCCCTGAAGAAATAGAAGAAGTTTTTGATGAAATAAGTTACCAAAAGGGAGGAAGCGTCTTAAGAATGCTTGAATCTTACATAGGAGAAGAAGCATTTAGAATAGGAGTCTCAAATTACCTAAAAAAACATTCTTATAGTAACGCAAAAGCCACCGACCTCTGGGAGTCCCTAAATGAAGTCTCAAAAGGCAAGAAAATAAAAGAGATGATGAAATATTGGGTTTCAGAGCCGGGATACCCTTTAATTTCAATAGAAAAAAATAAATATGGATTAAAAATCTCTCAAAAAAGATGCAACAAAACAACAAACCAAGTATGGCCAATTCCTTTATCAATATGCACAGAAGATACATGCCACTACAAGCTTTTTGAGAAAAAAGAAGAAATTTATCCAATTAAGGAACAATATCTAAAATCAAATCACGAACAACTAGGATTTTACAGGACAAAATATTCAAAAGAACTGTTGAAAAACCTTGGGATAATGATAAAAGAAAAAAGGCTAAATGAACAAGACAGATGGGGGGTACACAACGACTTATGGGCTCTCTCAAACATAGGTGAAGAAAGTCTTGAAGAATATCTTCGTTTCTTAAACAATTATTTAGATGAAGCAAATTATTTCACTTTAGCAGAAATATCTTCAAACATAAAAAAATTGGACAGATTGTTTGGCAATGAAAAATGGTGGCCCAAAACAAAGGAAAAAATAATAAGATTACTCCTTCCATCCTATAAATCGATTCTTAAAAAACTTGGTTGGGATAATAAAAAAGAAGATTCTTCAGATGAAAGATTGATGAGAAATCTCTGTATACATTTCTGTGGCTTTGCTAATGACGAAGAAACAATAACAGAGGCCAAAAGCAGATACCTAAAAGGAAACTTCGAACTAGACATAGCTGGCTCAATATATTGCATAGTTTCCAAAAACGGAAATGAAAATACATTTAAAGACATGATTTCGAAATATGAAAAAGAATCAAATCAAGAGTCTAAAATAAAACTCTTGTCTGGATTATACTATTTCAGTCAAGAAAAAATTATAATTAGAGCACTTGATTATGCACTAACTGAAAAAGTAAGACCTCAAGATCTATTATTTGTATTCAGAAACATATTCGTTAATCCCTTATGTCAAAAAATAATAATGAGTTGGTTTGAAAAAAACTGGGAAAACATGAAAAAACATAAAGATAACAAATATTTAATGAGAGATTTCATAGATACTTTAGTAATATCGCAGACAACAGAGTCTGGAAAAAAAGAAGTAAAAGATTTTCTAGAAAAAAATAAGATCCCTTATAAAATTGTGCAAGCAAACGCTTTTGAAATAGCAGAACAAAACATAAAGTTTATAGAAAAAAACAAAGAGTTTCTTAAAGATTATTAGATTATTTATTTTTCATAAATAATCCATTCAATTTCACCAATAAATTCTTTTTCATAACCTGCTCTTGCAGGATTAATTGAAGGCCAATTTATCCAAGGATTCATCCAACCTTTTGAAGTTCTTAGTAGATAATGCCCCCATGAGTCATCTTTTCCATCCCTAACAAAATATTGTTCCAACTTTTTCAAGTTCCCTTTCACTTCTATCTTCAGCTTTTCTAAAAACATAGTTTCTTCCTTTGCGATTTAAAACTTCAACTAAACATTTACAAGAATAACCTGTCCCACTAGAATTTTGAGGTTTTCCAGATAATTGTCTTGCATCCTGATAACTTATCCCTAATTCAGAAGCTACACAAGCCAATCCGCATCCCATACCCTCTTCTTGAGCAACTAGTCTTCCTTTCTTCATAAAAATAGCTAGAAATTTAGCTTAAAAACCTATCGATATTTTTTTAATTTTTATATTCGACAAAGCTACTAATTTCAAATCCCTAAAAATTTCAATATCTCATAAACTAAGAAAGCAGGCCAAACAAGCGCCTTAAGAACTCCAAGAACTCCGGCCCAAAATCCAACAGCCCCAGATACAAAGTAAATAACTGCACCAATAAATCCTAATCCATAAACTGCTCCACCACAAGCACCACTTCCACTCTTGCAACAAACATCTTTTTTATTTTTCATACAATTTCTAAGATTAAATAATATAAAAATGTATGTACCAACCTCAAATTAAATAACGGCCCCACGAGGAATCGAACCTCGGTTTTCCGGTCCGAAGCCGGAGAGTCTATCCGTTAACTTATAGGGCCTTACTAAACCAAGTAAAAATGAGTATTTTAAATCTACCCATTTAATGAATCTGCCAGAGTTAGAAAAGAGAGTCATTTACCAATAATTTTATCAATCAATTTTCTAACGGCAACAGAATCAGCCCTTCTATTTGTAGCTCTCATTACCTCTCCAATCAAAAAATTAAAAGCTTTTATATCTCCATTTCTAAATTCAAGCACAGCTTTTGAGTTATCATTAATTACTTTCTTCACAATTGGCTCAAGCTCCTTCTCACCACTTATTCTTCCTTCAACATTAGAAGGGTCAAAACTCGTAGGCACAAACTTATTCAATATCTGCTTAGCTTGCAATTCTGTAATCTTCTTGTCCCTAACCATCTTAAGTAATTTAACAAAATGCTCAACTGAAATAGAAACTTCACCTAATCTTTTATTGTTATAATTTAAAACTCTCAAGAGCTCAACAGTAACCCAAGACAAAGCAAATTTCCCCTCAATATGCTTTGAAACATCTTCAAAAAATAAAACTATATCAATATCTTTAGAAAGAACAGTAGCATTCTTTTCATCTATTTTATATTTCTTAATCAACTTATCAAGTTTTACAGAAGGGAGCTCTGGAATAAGTTTCTTTTGTTTCTCTACAAAACTTCTAGGTAAGACAACCATTTGCAAATCAGGGTCAACTATGAATCTATAATCATCAGCAACTTCTTTTCCCCTCATTCTCATAGTAATTCCCTTAGCTTCATCAAATCTTCTAGTCTCTCTAACACTTCCTTCATTAATTTGGCGTTGATGCTCAAATAAAATAGCGGATTTCATAGCCTCGATAGATGTAATATTTTTAATTTCAACACGTTCTGTCTTTTGCTTTCCAGTTTCATCAACAAGAGAGACATTTACATCTGCCTTTATTCCAGCATTTGTATCTATAGCCTTCAAATAATTCAAAGCATGAACAAGTTTATTGACCCAAACATAAACTTCATCCGCATTCTTAAAATCTGGAGCAGTTACAATCTCTACTAAGGGTAACCCGCTTCTGTTATAATCTACAGCTCCATTTTTTGGATCCCAAGATGCAGGATCTTCTTCAACATGCATACTATCTATACTAATCCCTTCAAAGTTTCCAGAAACCCCCAAGGGAGTAGCATGGGGTCCACTCATAGTAGTCTGATATCCTTTAGGCAAGTCTGGCCAATCATAATGTTTACGCATCCATGGAATATTTGTATTAACCTTGCATCCAAGAAGCAAAGCTATTTGCACTGCCTTTTCTATAGCATTAGAATTTGGAGCCATTGGTTTAGCTCCAGGTTGTCCGGTGCATATCGGACAAATTAAAGTATTTGGCTCAAGCCCTCTTTCCCGAGAAGCCTTACAACGACAGAAAAGCTTTTCAGCAGTCACAAGATAAGCATGTATCTCAAGTCCGCATTTTAGTTTGCCCATATATCAAATAAAAAACAGGGATATATTAAGTTAATTGAATAATTGATTTATACAATCATACAGTCAAATTTCCCAATCAATATTCCTTTAGAAACAAAACAAGAAATCAAATTAATCAAGGAGAGCAAGTAAAAGTTCTACCTGGCTTACTCTAACATTTGTTCCATCTTCAAATGGAACTCTAACCCCATCATCTCTTCTTAATGAAACAAGTCTTGCAGTAACACAAGAATCCTCTGGATCAGTCAAATAACCCCTCAATAAAATACTGCGTCTAATTTCATTTTTCGCATGACCAACTAATTCTTCAGGCATATCATAAATAGAGGAAAATCTCAATTCTTCATCTAACGATGAGGAGAACTTAGTTCCAAGACCATTAGAAACACCACATCTAATAGCGTAATTAACAATATAAATCATAATCAAAAATAAACTGCCAACTATAAAAATACAATTATTCTAAGGAACATCAATTCCCCCCCATATTTCTTTTACGCTTAGAGTATTCTTCAACAGCCTCTTTCAAATTTTCAGGTTTAAAATCTGGAAAATGCATACTTGGAAAATAAAATTCGCTATAAACTGATTGAAAGGGCATGAATCCACTAAGCCTCATTTCACCAGATGTCCTTATTATTAAATCAGGGTCTGGGATATCTTTCGTATCCAAAAGATTCCTCAAACTATCTTCGTCAATCTTTGAGACTCCTAAACTTAAAACTTTATTTACTGCCCTCAATATTTCATCTCTTCCCCCATAATCCACGCACAAAAGAACAGTAAAGTCCTTAAAACCGCAAGTTTCAGACTCAAGTTTATCCAAAGCATCAAGAACTTTTTTGGGCAACCTATCTTTCCTGCCTAAATGCCTTACTTTAACTTTATTTTTCAAACACCCTTCCAACAATTTATCAGTATTTTTCAAAAAATGATTAAAAAGAAAATCAACTTCTATTTTAGGTCTTTTCCAATTTTCAGTTGAAAAAAACCATAAACTAACATACTTAACTCCTAACTTTTTAGCTTCCAATAGTAAACTTTCCAAATGGTTATAATCTACTTTAGAATACCCTTTAAGATTATCAAGACCCTTAGAAACAGCCCATCTACGATTGCCATCTGGAATAATTCCAATATGAATAGGTATTTTTCTATCTGCCATGCAAATGAGTTAAAAATTTAGTTTTTAAATTCTCTTCTCAAGCTCCATCCTAAATTTATCTATATCTTCAGTCCTTATTCTAGAACCCACTGCATCCTTATGGCCTCCGCCAGTAGCCCCATCAAATAAGGGTAATATTTCAGAAATTATTTTTTTTACATTATCTCCCCTCAACGAAATATTAGTTATTGGTCCAGCGCTATAAGCTACACAAATATAAGATTTAGGAAAAATATAAGAAAGTTCATTAGAAAGGTCTGCGCTTATGCTCATCTGTCCTCCATAATTATAAAAAAGTAACTTTCCCGGAACACTCTTCGAAGCATCATTAAGTAGAGAAGAATATTTTTTCATTATTTCTTTATACTTTATTCCAAAAGCGCTTTCTCTTTCAAGTTCATGTTCCAATTCATAAGGGTCTTTACAATTAATTAAAAAATTCTGCAATTCAACAACATGGGTAATAGAATCCTTCAACCCAAAACTAAGTGCTCTTGCCAAACGACCTATTCCAGTTGAATATAATGCCTGAAATGGTTCAGTTATATTCTTTCCCCAAAAAGGAGCATAATTTTTAACAAAATCTTCAACAACATCGGGCATATAATGGTCTGCTATGCACCCCATTAAAACAAGCCATACATCCTCAGCACGTTTTGTAGCCTTATAACAAAGATATGTTGTAGACTCATAGCTCTTTCTTTTATTTTTTGAGGGATTAAATCTGTAAAGAAGACGATAATCATGTCTTTCCTCGGAAACATCATGATGATCTATCCAAACTATAGGTAATTGAAGCATAGAAATTTCAGAAACAAATTCTCTTCCAAGACTGTGCCTATCAAGAACAAATATACAATCGCCATTCAACTCTTGAACTCTCTTAACATAATTAATATCTACATTTGGGTGCGATTTTACTGCAATGCCTTTTCCACGACCAATAAATCTTCTCAATAGAACATAACTGCAAAGCCCATCTACATCATTATCATAAAGGAATATTGGATTCTGTGCCATTTCAAGATGCTCGCGTATTTCAGAAAGTTGTTTTTTAGTAAGCATGTTAATGAACAAGACAATTAAGGGTTTTTAATAGTTTAGAAGTTTAGTTTTAATTATTCATTGCATAAAAATCCAACTCAATCCAACAGCCCTACAGAAGAAACAGAAGTTCCAGTCCCATAAATTGTATAGATTGGTTCTGTAAAATCAAGCTTCACACTTTTTATTTCTTTCAAATCCAATAAGCTATTAGCCTTAATCAAATAATCTGAAATAGTATAAAGAACATCCTCTATAAACAATGACCTTGAAACATATCCTTGAGTAACTCCATAATAAGATGGTTCAACATCAGCTCCCAAAACACCATCGCCTTTGTTTACTTCAATAGTATGGTCTATCTTCCCTTTCAAAGAAACATCTTCATCAGTAACTGTGAAAACAAATGCTCCTTGCCAATATTCCCAATCTCTTCCATTAATGTTATTATTATAAGAAACAGGAATTACAAGCAAATCTTTCTCATCATCAAACAAAACAGCTTTATGTTCATATTCGGCTTCTGAATATGAAGAATCTGATTCTACAACATAATTATCAATTTCTTTAGGATTCTCAAAATCAGAAACATCAAAAATAGAAATCTTCAAGCCCTTCTGTTTTCCATCTAATGTAACCTCGCGTCCGATCCCCATAAGTAAATTATCTCCAATAGGATGAAGATAATTTGAAAATCCAGTGACCTTTAGATATCCAAGAACTTCTGGAGATTTTGGATTAGACAAATCAATAACATACAATGGATCAATCTGTCTAAATGTAACCATATATGCTTTATCTCCTAAAAATCTAGCCGAATAAATTCTTTCTCCTGAAGCAAGATTCTCTACACTTCCAACAATTTCAAGACCATCATCAAGAATATAAACGTGATTCAAAGAGTTCTGAAAGCTTCCAAATATATTTCCAGTAGTTGTTGCAATTCTAAAATTGCCCTCATATTCATCCATAGAAAACTGGTTTAAAACATAGCCAGGAACTTCTCCAACACCATCATAATCTACATCAAGACCATCTATTCTTATTTTATGAATTAAAGTCTTCTCATATTCTTTAGATATTTCAGAGTAATAGCTTTTTGAAGCATCAGAATAAGAATCCTCAAAATCTTTCTTTTCGTAATCATCAAGTCCATTGAAGTATTCTTGAACAACAAGGCTCAATTTCTGAGATTTAGAATAGTAGTCTGTGTCAGAATCAAGAATCTCTTCAGCTTCGGATTTAGCACTTCCAGATAAAATTTTTGAATAAATCTCCAATTCTCCTTGAATATTAATCTTTGAATAATCATAAGGTTTAGCACTTGTTAAAAATATAGAATCTTTAGAAAAGTATATTGAATTGCTTGTTCCTGTAAGAAAAACGTCTCCCTCATATTTGAGAGAAGAAATATCTATTGCCATTACAGAAGTAAACATCAAGTCAGATTGATAATATCCAGGATAGTAAATTCTGCTTGCATCAGCTATTTCAACATCCTCTCCGACTCCAAAAAACGGAACAACAGGTTCAGAGTTTCCTATATATTTATTAGAAACAACATAAACATTCCCTTCAATAAGCCTTGCAGTATAATAATTTCCTTCAACAGTAAATGTATCGAGTAGTTCAGGGTTTAAAATAAGATTATCTTCTATATCATAAACATGAATCTTTACAGAAGAGCCATAATTCTCTGGAATAGTAATAACTTCTTCATAATCTGAAGGTTTTCCAATTCCTGGCTGGGGGTCATTCATCGGAGAAGGTTCTGGAATAACTAATCCTTCTTCGGGAGAAACCGCTTTTTCATAAGTACTAGAAACAGCTATTTCAGGACCAGTATACCCACCATAATAACCGTAAGAAGATTCAATGACTACTAATCTATTTTTATCAACAAAGATGCCATTAACATAATTATCAAACTTTAGTTCCGAAATAATCTTAGCAGAATCTGCCGGATAAGCCTGAATTATATAAACTTTGTTCCCATTAACCTTGTAAATATATTTGCCATCATTTTTAACAGTATCTGGTTCGTCAACTCCTATAACTTGAATATTTGTTGCAGAATAATCATTAGCAAAAGCAACAGAATCAGATTTTGCACCAGAAGTGCTTGTTACAGAAGCAGATTCGGGAGTAAAAACAGATTCTTCTGAATCTGTCCTAAATCCATAATTCTCCTTGTTAGATTCATTAACATAAGAAGCTAATTCATCGTAAGAACTAAATCTCTTCAAATCCTTAGAACCAATAGAGATACTTTCATTGAAATACAGCCCTAAAACAATAGATACAATCAAAAGAGTTCCCAAAATTAAAATTAACTTACTTTTCATCTCAATGACCTCCTGCTTAAAGCTAAATCCCATAAGATAGCAACAGCCAAAGAAAACAAAGCTCCTACAAAGAACCATATCCATCCAGCACTTAACAAACCAGTGCTACCCAAAGTAACACTCTCTGCAACTAAAGCAGAAGCTCCAGAATCAGAAGCAAACTTATTTGCAACATAAGTGGGAGATTCAACAAAAACTGTCTTTAAAACTAAAGCAAAAATTCCAGAAATAATAACAACGGGAATAACACTTCTAATCTGTCTTTTTGGAGAGATTATTATCCTTTTATTTGCAACTTTATACACAGGAGTTTTCTTTCCCTTAACACTCCAAAAGAAGTTTGAAGACTTTTCTACAAGTCCTGAAGAAATTAATTTGTCTAAATTATAACCAGTAGTGTTTAATGGAATGTTAAGCCTGCCAGATACATCTGTAGCAGTAAGTTCATTCTCAGCGAGCAAGCTAAGTATCTTTATGCATGTCTTGTTTGACAAAGCTTCGGCAACCAGATTGGTTTTAGGATTATCCAAGTCTATTACTATTGAACTGTTATTCATGAAATATGTAAAATATGCTCCTATTTAAATCTCAACAAAACTTCAAGTCTATTTGAACCTGTAATCTATTCCATTCTAATATCTCTAGATACAACAGAATAAAAGCAAGGAGTTTCTACAGGACTGTAAAACAACTAGACAACTTATATATTTTTACACATACTCCAAATCATAAAAATCTTTAAATACCCCAAGCATTAGAATTGAGAATGAATAAATGGTCAGAACTTCTCGTAGGTCTTATTTTAGTTGTTGGAGCAATATTAGTTGCATACTATTCTCAAAATTGGGGAGCATGGAACTTTTGGGATGCAGCAGGAGAATTCTTTAAAGGCGGATTATTCTGGCTCATTACTATGATTGGAGCATTATTCATCCTTCTAGGAATCTCTGATTTAAAGAATTAAGAAGCAAAATGTTTTTATGTCTGTAAAGATAATCTTTAATAACAAACAACTACGTATCCCTTTATGAAAAAAGGGAGTAAACTCAAACTAGAAAAAGAAACAACTCTTCTTGCAAATGAAAGAACATTTCTTTCATATATAAGAACCACATTTTCAGCTTTAATCTTGGGATTTGCATTAATACAGTTGTCCAATAACAACAGAACATTGCTAAGCATAGGAATAGCAACAATCATTGGAGGATTTATTTTAGGAATAATAGGATTTATAGACTTCCAACTTCATAAAAAGCGCATAAAAATTGAAGCAGAAGAATAATTACCAGACCTCTAACTTAACCCCTGTATTTTCAAAGTCTTTTTTGTTTCTAGTAATTAATATGGCGTTATTTGTCTGGGCAATTGAAGAAATCATTAAATCTAAATCATCAACCATTTTACCTTCTTTTTGCAATTTTACAAATCTTTCTCCAAAAAATCTGCATGATTCTTTGTTAAAATTAAGAATGTCTAAAGAATTTATGAAGTCCGTAATCCAAAATAATTCATAATTAAGGTTAGAAGACTTATATACTCCCTTATATAATTCACATAAAGTTATGTAACTGATACAAATTTCATTATTGGATGTGAGATTCTCAATATTTTTAGTTATTAAAGAATCATTTCTAAAAAATGCGATTACAATCCCGGTATCAAGACAATACCTTACCATTTGTAATCCTTTAGTTTTGCTTTTTTTCTTTCAGCATATATCTCTTTCTCAATCCTTCCCCATTCATCAGAGTTATCTTTGAATATTCCAGCAAATTTCATAATATCCTTATATTTCTCAGATTTCTCATTGGTAAGTTCCACTACAACTTCTGAAAAAGATTTTAATCCTTTTCTTACCTTAAGCCTATCATATGCCTTGTCAGATAACGATACCATTTTAACCATGTATACGTATATGTATACGTATATGTATACGTATATATAAAGCTTTTGAAAAACAAAATAGTAAAAAAACACAACAATTTCTATAAACAAAGATAATTATCAAAAATAATGTCAATTTGCAAAACATGTGGTGAAGAAGAATGTGATAAGCATTCTTTTTTCATAGGCAAGCCAATAAAAATACAGAACTTCAGTGGCTCAACCCCCCCAGAGATATTTATAGGAAAATGGAACTACCCCAATGTTTATACAGGCATTCTAGCCCCCCAAGAAACAGGAGACACAAGTATAATGTCTTCCCCCGAATCATGGCACGAAAACAAGCTTTCTATTTCCCAAATAGTAAATTACAGGAATCAACTAATATATGGAAGAACTCAAAGCAATATAAAAAAGTTAGAAACAAAATTTCTCTCTGTAATGAAAGAAGTTGCAATGACTCACAAATCAATTGCAACAGAATTCTATTTAAAAAAACCAGTAACTGCAAATAAAGAGCAAGACGACAGGAGTCCTTTAATACCCAAAGCCGCAGAAGTAGAAAAAGCAGAACTGCAAGAAAACGCCCCTGTAAAACCAAAAGTAGACTATTTAGTCAATGACAAAGAAACAAAGTCAGCAACAGCTATTCAAGAATTGCATAAGGTAAACACACAAACATCAACAATAATAAAAATATTATCAGCAGGACTTTTAGGCATGAAAAAAAATAGAAAATTAGTACCTACAAGATGGGCAGTAACTTGCGTTGATTCAACATTATCTGAACAGAAAATTGAAAAGATTAGATATTTTCCACAAATCAATGAATATCTTGTTTTTAGTGGTGAATATATTGGAAATCATTATGAGATTATTTTACTTCCAAGATACTGGAGTTTCGAAGTTATAGAAATATCAACAAAACTAAATGGGGGAATTTGGCAAGATTATGAGTCTATCTTTAAAAGAAAGAAATATGCTGAAAGTGTTACTGGTGGATATTATAGTGCAAGGCTCGGCATTACTGAATATCTTGAGCACGTTCGAAAACAAGCATCTGTACTCGTTCTAAGAGAAATTCGTCCCCAATATTATGCTCCTTGTGGCGTAGGAATATTAAGGGAGATAATAAGATCTGCTATGAAAGAAGAACCAAAAAGATTCGAAACATTACAAGAATCTCTTAACGACGTACAAACTCGACTTAAAACTCCAATTAGTAACTATCTAAATAAAAGCCAAATACTAAAAGACATAAAACAGAAAACACTTCAAAGTTTTATCACTTAACTTTCCAAATTCTAGGATGTAAACAATTAGAGGATATTAAGCCATTATGTTCAAGATAATTTAACAAATAAAAAACATATTTCTCATTTAATAGTAATTCTCTAGAAATGCTATTAGCAGTTAATTCTTTTTTACTTAATAGTTCCAAAATATTCTCACGATTATTTAATACTTTAGTACCAATGGCTCCCCAAATATTTGGGCTCATGCCCTTAGACTTATTGATTTTCCCTTCTAATACTAAATTTGATAAATGAAATTTTGCAAGTTTAACACTAATATTATTGTTCTCTGCTGCTTCCCTAGCTGTGATTGGATTACTAGAAGCAATAATACTTTTAAAAACAGCATCTTTATTTTTATGAATATTAATATAGCTATTGCGCAATTTTTCTAAGAATTTTATTTTATTAACATGTGTATAGCCAATGCTCTCTTGAAATTTTCTAAAGTTATCTTGACCATATATTTGAAATCTTAATAATCTCTTGCCACAATAATCTTTTTGTAAGCTAATCTTGCTAGTTTCAATTCCAAAATCTAAAAGCATATTTTTGATGGAAATTAAAAAATCACGCAATGAATCTTCTAAATCTTTAATTTTGCTAAAAGCAATAATAATTCGTTTACCTTTATAATCTACACAAGACTCATCATCAAATAAACCCCTAATGAAACTCTTCTTACAGTTTAAATCTCCGTTTTTAATCCATTCAGGTATTTCAGCGGGCTGATTAATCTTATAACTCTGTGGAACTCCCAGTTTATTCAATACATATCCAATAACTGGTGAGAATTTAAGGTCGTAACAATTATTTCCCCTATTATTTAAAGTAAATTTAGACTTACCAATTGCTTTCTCCACAGCCATTATTACTTCGTCTAATAGCTCCATGCTGTTATTTTTATAATCAAATCTCCAGTCAGAACAAATGCATCCATCTCCTAAAGCTTTAGCGACTAATAGAGAAAGCTCTGGACTAGAATTTAAAGGCAATTTAACGGCAACTTCTCTCGCGCTCCTTCCCCGCCTTAAATGCAAAACATGAGTCTCAATATCTAGTGCATCTAAAGAAAGAATTGAAAGCAAATTTTTTAAAATATTGGCTGGTATAAATCTCCGACCATATTTTGTTTGCCCCACAATTATTTCATTTAAAGATTTTTTAGAACAATTTAACTTATTAGAAAGATTATCCTTTGAGCCTACTTTGTTTAAACTTTTGTTTATTAAAGAAATCCTACATTCATCAGATAAATCTATGTAGAATGGTCCTATAAGGAAATCATTTAGATTAACCAGATTTTTCATAAATTACCTCTTCAGCTTGTAAATTTTAACAAGGCCTGAAATAGATATTACATCGACTTCATTTTTCATATGTTTAGAAAGATAAATTGAAACAGTTGACCTATCTAACTCACATCTCCGAGCAATCTCCCTAACCCAAAGACCTTGAGTATTTTTTCTTAAAATATTTTTTATTTTAGTTACTTTATTTTCATCTAATTTTCTAGGCATATCATAGTAAGACATATGTCTTATATAAACTTTTCTATTTGCAAGAAGCCTTAAGTTCAATTCAATCAAGAATAAAACAACCAGTAACAAATTACACCAGTAAATCAGTAATTCTCAAAATGAAAAAACAACAAAGCAAGTTAAGTCAGTTTACCTAGAATTCTCAACTAAATCCCTTGTCTCATCTGAAGGAATATAATAAATAGAGCTGTTTTTATCTCCAAATTCATCAAGAAGCCCAGCGGCCACAAGCACCTTACAATATCCAATTTCATCCGGTATAAGATCTGGACCAACCCTATTTGAATCATATGCTTCCCGTAATAATCTAATACATCCTGCCCTAAATACTTCGTAAAATTCTCTTCTACTTTCTCCATTTATCGCATCCCCCAACCCAGAAAGAAAAAGTTTATCAAAACCTTCAAAAATTTTTTCAATAGCCATATCAAAGAATCTAAAAGTGTAGTTTATAAACCTAATTGCAACCTAAAAAATACCCCAAAAACTACTATAAACTAAAGGAGTGAAAAGATATTTACAGAAATCTTTATGAATTTTCTTTCTTAAGTCTCTTCAAAACTTCTTTAACATTCTTGTTCAACTGCACCATTGAATCATCAAGCTCTGCCTTATTCTTGGTACCTGTACAAACAAGTTTACCGTTAGAAAAAAGAAGAAAAGTTGCATTTGGAGTACCAAGTTTGTAAACAAGACCTGGAAACTGTTCGGGTTCATATTCAGTATTCTCAAGTTCAAGCGCCAAAATATTCAAATTCAAATCAATGTCAATACTTCCAGAAGCAACAATATTCTGAACAGTTATCTTGGGACTAGCGGTAATCCTAACTCCTATCTTAGCAAGCTGTTTTATCACCTGATTAACTACTTCCTTCACTTGAGCAACACTCTTAGTGCCTGTGCAAACCAAATTTCCTGATGAGAAAACAAGAACTGCAGACTTTGGTTTTTTAACTCTTAAAACAAGACCTGGAAACTGTTCTGGATTATACTCCGTATTACTCTGTGTTTTTGCAAGTTTAGTTAAGGAAACTTCTTTCCCAAGAGAAGCCGTCGCAACAATATTCTGAACGATCAAATTAGATTTTACTTCAGACATTAACCTTTAAATAAGGTTTTGCTTTATAAACCTTATTAGGTCATTTTTTTGCTAGTTTACTTGAATTTTTAGCAACTTCCCTCATTATCTCCTCTACAGTTGCTATATCTCTAATCCCCCTTTCCGGACGATAATGAGTAATCCTTGGAAAGCGCAAGGCAAACCCTGAAGAATAAGTCGGACTTGGTTGAATATTTTGGTAAGTAACTGACACAACAATTAGAGGTTTAACATAAACAATATTCTCCTCTTCTTTTATTATGAGTGGTTGTAACAAGGAATCAATTTCCATATAAGTTGTTCCCTCTGAACTTTTCTCCTTTAATCCAGAAGAGACTCGTCCAACCTCCAACAAATCTTCTCCCTTTCTACAAGCAACTATAAAACTAGTCAACCCTCCCACCCTTTTTCCAGTGCCGTATTCTCCTCCTACAATAACTAAATCTAAATCTGCTACATTAGGCTTAAGCTTTGCCATATTCCCAACGTATCTTCCAGAAACATAAGGAGAATTAATACTTTTCACCATTATCCCTTCTTCACCAATTCGTAAAGCATCTTTGTAAAATTTTTCAACCTCTTTTTCGGAATCTGTAACAATCTGTGTTGAAGGAGAAATCTTCCAAGAAACAGAATCTACAATTTTTTCAAGTATTTTTCTTCTTTCAGCAAATGGAAAATCTAATTTATTTTCTCCATCCAAGTATAGGACATCAAAAACCTTTAGTTCAACAGGCATTTTAGAAGCCAATTCTGAAATCCCATATTTTCTTTTTATTCTCTGACTTATAGCCTCAAAAGGAAGGTATCTTCCAGTTTTAGACTCGAAACCAACCGCTTCTGTATCAAGAATGAAACTCTTTGCATGAACATGTTTAGAAACACTTTCAACAACTTCTGGAAATTGTGCAGTTACATCTTCCAATCTACGAGTGAAGAGTTTTATATTTTTACCGTCAGAACTTACAATTATTCTAAAACCATCATACTTATGCTCAAATGCGGCAGGTCTTCCACAAACATCAAAAGCCTCTTTAATATCGTAAACTTTAGTTGCAAGCATAACATTCAAAGCTCTCCCTGGAACAAGAGAGATGTGTTCAAATTGTTCTTTTCCTGAAAATGCAAATCTTAAAATTTGAGCAAAATCATTTGTCAAATCATAAGCCTTTTGAACTTTATTAATCATCTCTTTATCCTCTGGAAAAAACGCTCTTAGTATAGAATCTACTAAAACTGCATCAGCAACACCTATACGCAAATCTCCTAATAGTGTTCTAACAATATAACAAGCTTCTTTTTCATGAGCTTCTATAAGTAGTTCAGAAATAATAGATATTTTTCCTTCAATAGACCCTTCTCCTCCAACTGAAGAAATTTTTTTAATACTTTCAATAACATGAGATACACTAAGTCTCTTAGAAAATAAAGAATGTTGTCTTTTCTTCTTCAGCAAACTAACTGCAACATCTCCTAAATCTCCAATTTCCTTAAACCTTGAAAGGATTTCTGCACCAGAGAAACCAGACGCAACACTCAAAGCCCTTATGACTATTTGAGTAGAAACTCCAAGTTCTTTAGAATCAAAGTCTGGAAAAACCTTCCCTCTTAAAAGATAGACATACTCCTCATTTCCCTTGAGAGATGGTAAAAAATCAGAGATAATTTTAATTTTCTCCAGTTTCTTTGTAGTAAAAGCAATCTTCTCGTAAAGCTCAACAAAATTTGAATAATGCATACTTATCAAAAGAAACCAGGTATTTTAATTTAATCACAACCAACCTCTTTTTCTTATTCCCCCATCATAAATTTGAAAAGGAAGAGATTTTTCTTCCATAGACCTATGTTTTCTTAAGTAAGCAGTCCTCTTTCCGGAATCATTAGATAATTCAATCAAACATTTACTCCAATACTTAACTATATCCCCCGCAACCATTTTCTCTTCATTTTTCCAATTATATGTTTGATTAGTTACTAAAATAGGAATATCCTTCTTGCGTGCAATCTCAACAAGAAGTCTCATCTGCTTGGTCAGAATAGCATTAACTGACTGAACATTCTCAAAATTATTCTCTTCGCCCCTAATCTTATCGCTGTCTCTTGCATCTGCAAAATCCAATCTATAAAGCATAGTCATCCCATCAACAATTATCAATGAAACTTGTTCTTTAACATATTTTAAGAGCTGGTCAAATGCTTGTTGCTGTTCTTTAAAATTAGTTGGTTTTAAAACAAGAAGATTTGATAAGACTTTATCAAGGTCAAGTCCTTCCTTATCTCCATTAGTAGATTTTGATGAAAAAAGTTGTTTTACCCTTTCAGGAGAAAATCCCCCCTCTGTATCTATAAAAATAACCTTATTGCCTTTCTTTGCTTGAGAAACAGCAGCAATCATGCAAAGGTTAGTCTTCCCAGAGCCAGGACCACCATAAAAAGTAGTTATGATTCCAGAGTCATAGCCTCCCTTGAGCCAAACATTCAAATCATAATTTCCTGCAGAAATTCTTCCCATAGAAAAAGAAAGAAAAAAGACTATAAAAAAATAATTATAAAAAATATCCTATTATCTACGACCCTTTTTAGAAGTCTTAGATGATATCATACTCTCCCCGCACATTCTACACTTCTTACACATCATAGCGTGTAAAAGAAGCAAAAGAGCGGCAATGATTATAACCCATCTGGAAGAAGCACTAGCCATATAAGCAAAAACGATGATTATTATAGCAAGAATAGCTCCAACCCAATTACATTTGCAATCCATATAAACCTCCTTAATAAGAAAAGAAAAAATGATTAATAAACCTGTCTATTTTCCAAGCAACTTTGAAAACGCATTCAAGTCCTTGTTTATGGCACTTACTGCACCACTAATATCTTTTTTTACATTTTTTCCAGAACTCTCGACTCTGAAAATTACGGGTTTTGTTAGATGATCTCTGCGCCATGCAGCAAACTTAATACCCTCATTGTTCAAATAAACTCTAAGTATCTCTGCAACAGTGAGATTATCAACGCGAAGCTCAATAATTCCTGGTTCTTGAGATATAATTTCAACGTTCATGTATAGAACTTAGAATGTTCATTTTTAAAGCTTTCTAAGAAGAAATTAATAGTTTACTGAGGAGACATTTAATAAAAAACATTAAATTTCTTTAAAACCGATTTCCTGTAGATATTTGAAAGTAACATCGTAAAACTCATCTTTACGCGTAGAATCTTCTGAATTACCTTGAGGAATAAAAATCACCATTCCCTGTCTCGCACGAGTTAAAAGAACACGATAAGCATTCTTTAAATAAGTCTGTCTCTCTTGTTTTCTTGTTTTCTTATTTTATTCCAATTTTTACCTACAAAAGAAAAATGATTCCACCCATTTTTAGTATAACGAAAATCAGCATCCCAGGTTACACAAGCCCAATCAAGTTCAAGTCCTTGAACTTGAAATTCAGTTACAACATCTTCAAGAAAATAAGATGAGCGAATATCATTCTTTCCATTAAGAAACCAGTGAATCGGGTTAACTGGAGATTTAACATCTATTGCATAAGGTTTTAATCGCTCTGCCTGAGAAGAAACTACGATCCCATATCTCTCAGAACCTCGTGCACGTTCTTTAAGCCATTTTTTTGCATTTTCGAGATTGCGAGTTATTACAATAGGATACTTACCCTCTATTTTTTTTAAGGTTTCTCTAGATTCATTCAAATTTAAATCAAGTACCTGTTTAACCAATAAAGATAAATTTTCTTCTCTAAAAGAACGCATTGAAACTGAAAGATGTAATTCATCTTTAGTAATAACTTTTGAATGTAACTTAATTTCTTCTAAAACTTCTATTGCACCATACTCCATATCTGTGAGAATAGGGGGAATATAAACATCCCAATCTCGATAAGAACGATTCAAAGATTCAACCCATTCTCTAATACCTCCCTCTCCAGTATTAATTTCCTGCCCGCCTCCGACCAAACAAACAATAACTGCCCAATCTTTATGGCGGTCTAAACAAGAGATTAAGAATTCGGGTTCAGATTTATTAAAATTTGGAGAGTTCTTTTTTCGTTGCATAAAATTTGCTGTTTGTTTAAGATCCCATGCTCGTTGTGCTTCATCAAATAATGCAACATGTTCTATAGGTGGTTTTTTCAAATCCACCATACATTCATCGCGAAAATTATGGACATTCTGAATAAACATTCTAACTGAGGTCATTATTTCGCCTTTCTTATATTTGTACCCTAGCTTTTTACCACTACTAATCTTATCCCTCACCAAGGCTTCGCGAAGAATTGCAACAAGAGGACCATTTCCAGAAAGAAAAACACTATAAATTTCATTTTCCTTATCAATATGCTTTGTTGCTATATCTAACCCAATTAAAGTTTTGCCTGCACCTGGGACGCCTGTAACAAAACAGATAGATTTACGTGAATTATCTTTTGAAAATTTAATTATTTCAGATAAGGTATTAGAAGTCCTACTAAGATTTATAGCATTTGCTTCGCTCCTAGAAATTTCATTTACTGAATGACCTTTATATAGAGCAGTTGCAGCCTCGACAATTGTAGGTGTTGGTTTATATGTTCCATTTTCCCATTCAACAATATTAATATTATTCTCTTTAGTGAAAGCTAAAACTTCTTCAATCACCTTATGTAACAATTCACTATTGCAATTTATTGGAAAAAGCATTTTATCATTATGAATTGTAGTCGAAATAGTTGTAGAAAAGTTCTTAGCTTTAGTAGCTATTAATATCGGTGCAATAAAATGGCCTTGGCTAGTTTCGTGAAAATATTTCAAATCAAGAGCATAGTCAAAAACTTGATCTATGGCATGAGATTTAAACTCATTTTCACCAATTTTGAACTCAAGAACAAAAATAGTAGAGTCAATAATAAGCACAACATCAATTCTTTTCCCCATACGAGGAATTATCCATTCAAAATAAATCATACCCTTGTAATGGATTAAATTTTTTTTGAGTATTTCTATTTCTTCTAACCAAGCATTTCTTTGATTTTGTTCCAAAGAAAAGTCATTATTTTTTGCAAGATTACCAAGTATCTCACTAGAACTTAAATTTAAAAAATTAATAATGGTATCTGAATAATACTGTCTTTTCATAAATTTGTCAAAGGCTAAGTGCGTTTAAACCTTTGCATGTATTAATTTTGAGCAGATTAAATCACAAAACTTTGATAAGTTTTACTCCATACTAAAGTGTGGAGTTTGATAGTAGTTTTGTGATTACCGTTGATAATCTCCGCAACTGTAACTCAGATCTAAAGGTTGGAGATTTCAACTAGTATTAATTTATTTAATGTAAACCTTATTAAAATCTTTGCAATTATTTTTTTCTTGTTTAGTCAATTTACTTGATTTGAAATTTATTTGTTTTCTTAATTTATTAAGCTCATCTTTTTTGAGAATATAGATTTTAGTAAAATAACTAAAACCACAATTCAAACAATCCGCAGAATTATAATCGAATGGTTTTGATTCGCTAGAAGAAAAAAGAGCATTTTTAGAACCACATCTCCCACAATCCAAAACGTAACTTGTTCCACTCATCAAAGTCACGAGTAACCGTAATTTTAAAACCTATCTAAAACTTCAATCCAAAATCTCTATATCATTTCCAGCAAAGGAAGTAGAATCCTTGAATATGTCCTTAGAAACCTTTTTTTCTTCTTCTTTTTTCCTCTGTTCATTATTCTTCTTCAAATCCTCTAAATTAACCTGTGCAATAGAAGCAGGGTATTTACGAAGGTTAATTCCGAAAACATTTTCAATCCTTGAGATTAAAACAAAATCATCTTTTGGCAACTCTCCTAACTCAATCATCTTAACATCCTCTTCTGTAGAATTTATCATCTGAGCCAACTTAGCCCTAGACATATTCTTTATCTTCCTGTTTCTTGAAATCTCCCAGTTAAAATTAGAAACTAAATCTTGAGTAACATTGTTTTTCTTTCCACCAAATTTACCATGTTTCCAATCAAACATGATTGTGCTATTTCGGGCAGATTCCCTAAGGTTCTTAGAAGAATTTGACGGAGCAACAGGGATATTCTGCGAAACCTGAGAACCCTTTGAAATCTTACGCAATATGAAAAGGTCCTCTAAAAGAGCGACACGTTCAGGAACTCTTATTATTTCACCATCTTTTATAGCTTCAACATAGTCCCCAATCTCATGAGGTCTCAAATCAAGGTAATCCATCAAAAGTACCAAGAAACTGCATTTAAATCATTTATGGTGAATAAACAGAACTGTTGTTAAAAACAAGATTTTCTAATTCCTTTAAAGTCAAGTTATCAGTTACGACATATAAGTCATCTATAACTATTGCAGGATAACTTTCAATATATAATGACTTCAAAAATAAATCAACAGAAGCTAGTCCAGTATCTATAGCAAGAGGAATTAAAATAATCTCTTCAGGATATTTTATTTTTAAATCATAAACCTGTCTTGAAAAATAATTCTGCTTAGAACTTATCCCAATATCCTCCGAATTATAGTAATAAAAATAAGTGATTATCTTAAAATTATCGCTACACCTACTCTTAAGATTACCAGCTTCAAGAAACAAAAGTGTCCTCAACAAATCATATCTCCTATGAATGCTATTAAGATTACTTAATCTTCCAGTACCATCCAAATTCTCAAGAATTAAAGCCTCCTGGTATATCTTATCTGCGAAAAGAAAAAGACTTTCCTTAGATATAGAACAGGATAAATTTGAATCTGAAATAAGTTTCTGCCTAAGCTGTTCATCAAGAATATTCAACTCAGATTCTCTTAAATCTGAATAAATTCTATCGGACTGCTTAGATTCCAGAAAAAAACCTAAAATAAGTCCCAAGGAGAATATAATCACTGTAAAAATAAGAGCCTGCCAAAAAGCGTGTTTACTCATTCCACGACCTCCAAAATAAAAGATTCACCATGAATATTTTCCCCTCATATACTTGTACAAAGATGCAACCATTATAAATGGGTATATTGACAAGTAAACAAGCAAATAAGACAGAATATTAAAAGTATTCGTTTCCTTTCTTCCGCGCATATCCATTATTCCAAGACCAATTAACACAAAGATAAAGCCCCATATAAACATTACAACCCCAAAAAAGTTAAGAACAGTTGGATGAAGACTCAAATCTTGTAACCTAACCAAAGTAATCCCTCCATAAATAGAGTATTTAGTAACCAAAAAGTTAATAATTAATCTCTTAAAAAGAAGATAAATAAATAATCCTAATCCAAAGAATCCCAAAAAAAGAGAAACGCTAAAAAAGGGGATTATAAATCCTCCAAGCATCCCATTTTTAAAAATGAAAGATTTGTATTTCACCAAACATTGTAAGCCTCCTATGTTCCAGCGAACACGTTGCTTCCACCAATTCTTGAACTTTAAGGGGGTTTCCGAATAAACCTTTGCTGCAAGACACATTCTAGCCTTATATCCCATAGATCTTAAGCGCCAAACAATCTCTATATCTTGAGTCATATTTTTCACATCAAATAATCCAACATCCAAAAGAACAGACTTACGATAAAGAGCAAATGGTCCTGGAGTAACATAAACCGCATCAATGAAATCAAGCAATCTTCTATTCCAAGAGATTATAGAATACTCTATCATCTGCAATTTCTGCATTAAAGTTGAAGAACCCCTAGCCATTACTGCACAAGTGACAGCGGCAACATTATTATCATTCTGTAAAAAACCAATCATCTTAATCAGGGCGTCATGTTCGGGAGCAGAATCATCATCAGTAACACAAATATAATCATACTTAGCGACCTTAACTCCAGTATTAGTTGTGCCTGCAGCACCCCCGCAATTAACTTTATGTTTGATGAGCTTAATATTTTTATATTTAGAGAGATAGCTCTCTATAACTCTAACAGAGTTATCTTTAGACTTATCATCCACAACAATTATCTCAATCAATTCTTTTGGATAATTAAGAGCGAGAACAGATTCTATTGCCTTTCCAATAGTTTTCTCAGCATTATAACACGGAATCACAACGCTAACAGGTACAGGCTTCCCAACAGGATAATCAAAAAGCTTCCTGTGATTTGGAACCCATATAAAAACAAGAAGACTAGTCATATAAAGGGCAACAAAAAGATATATGTAAAATATAAGTTCTACAAAATTAATCATTTTAACTATCGACTAAAGATAATTTATTTTTTTCAAAATCTTTATCGCCAACATTGAAGTAATTGTAAAATGTATCGCTCAAAGAAATTTCTGCTGTGTGTCCTGTCTTTTTTTTATTTATTAATCCCATTGAAACAAATTTTGAAACATGATCATAAGCCTTATTTCCCCGTATTTTAATAAGCATACTCTGTTTTATGGGTTGTTTATAAGCAATAATCGCAAGAGTCTCCTGTTCAGCCTTTGTAAACTCGGAATTTCCAGTAGCTAATCTATTAACCATATAAACAAAATCTGGATGAACATCCATCTTCCACAAATCCTCTCTGCGAACAATTTCGATTCCCTTTCCTTTATACTTTTCTTCCAAAGTTCTCAAAATATCTCTCAAAAGCAGAGGATTTACATCTGTAAGAGCAACAAGCTCCTTTAGAGTCATGAACTTTCCAGAGACAAACAATGCAGCCTCAACCTTTCTAATATTATCTACTTCGCGAGCTTCATCAAGTTCAGACACAGATTCCCTCAAAGACAAATCATCCATAAGTTTGTAATTCAAACATAATTTAAAAACGTTTCATCCAGCAAAAACTACCAGTAAACTCTCTATAATTGCTGCAATAACAAGCAAAGGCAAAACAACAGTTAGAAAAGCCTTAAATGACAGCCTAAATCTCTTGCTTAAGGTCTTAATCTTTTCTTTTCCAAAAAAAGAAGCTCCAAGATGAACTCCCAATCCCAAAGCAATGAAAATTGCAGGAAGCTCAAATATCCCGTGAGGCAATACTCTCCATATTACAAAATATCCTGCAATTGGAACAGCCTTTGAATAAACATATCCTAAAAGAATTCCATTAAAAACAGCATTAAAAATGGGAAATATTCCAAGCAAAGCACCAAGAACAAATGAAGTTATTGCACTAGCGATATTATTACTAAAAATAAACCAGACCATTTCAAGAAAGCCCAAATCTTTTGTTTTCTCAAAGATTTCAGCCAAAGTTTTGTCTAAAAATCCAAGCTCTCCAGAATAAACAAATCCCAAAACTGAACCAAACAGAAAAACAGCAACGATTGAATATATATAAGCTCTCTGCGCATAAATATAAAACAAGGAACTCCTAAACAAATCATTAGATTTACGCTTTCTAAATTTCATATCTTTTGAAGTCATTTTATTATCTTATTTAGTAACTTAACTTTGTGCTTATATTTATTTCTCAAGTAAGCTCCATAAAACAATCCTGCGACAAGACCTCCAAAGTGAGCCATGTTCCCTATAGGAAGTTTAATAGGAAGTTTAATAAAAAAGCCTATGATTAACAAAGGAACTATAGCAACAATAGGAGCAAGCCAAAATGGCAATCCTAAAGGCAGAGCAATTTTTCTGAAAATAAGATTAGAAGAAAACATAGAGAAAATCATTACAAAAATTAATATCCCTGAAGCAATATTAATAATGCTAGCAATAGAAGTAGGCACATTGGGAATAGCAGAAACCAAAACTTGAATTATTATAACGATTAGTGGCCCCACAATAAGATAAACTCTTTTCCTTGGGAGCAAAGTGGCCAAAATCCCTAAAAGTCCAAAAATAGCTCCACTTGCACCAACGGCCAAATCATCTATTCCTCCGAAAATAAAGTCTCCTCTATAAAATAAAGTTCCTAAATAAGCAAACAAAACAAAAAACAAACTTCCAACTATTCCAGCCACAATGTAAAACCAAATAAAACGTCTGCGTCCTAAAATCTGTTCAGTCAGATTCCCAAGAAAAAACAAAGAAAGCATGTTTACAAACAAATGGAAGAAACTACCATGCATAAAAATGCTAGAAAATAATGTCCACAAATAAATTCCCGATAAAATAAAAGATGGTTTAAGAGCTACAAAACTTATAAAGCTAGGATAAAAAAAAGACGCGACTAAAAAAGCAAAGAAAATAACAGCAGTTATCATAATCAACAAATTAGTTACGCTCATTCCACGTAAGAATCTGTGTCTAACGCCATTACGGCGAAAATCCCTTCGATAGACCATTATTTATTTTTTCTTCCTCTTCTTTTGTTTAACCTTTGATTTTTTAACAACTTGAATTTTTTTCTTCTGCTTAACTTTAGTCTTAACATTCTTGATCTTCTTTGGAGCCTTAGGAGCCCTAGAAACACTTAACTTATCAATTTCTTCCTGTATCTGGAAGGATTTAACGTGTATCCTTTGAATGGACTTTTCAATATCTTTTATGCTATCTGCAGAATCCTTCAAAGAATAAACCTCTCCACATTCAGTGCAAGTAAATTCATTAAGAAGTGCCTGCTCATCAGAAACCTCTGCACCACAAGTGTTGCACTTGTAAAACTGTTTTGTCTTCTGAACTTCCAACAGATTCTTCATTTCTTCAATTTCCTTCAATATAGAAGCCTTATAGTTAACAAGACATTTATTCTCATTTAAAGTCCAAAAATATGTATACCAACCCCCACTCTTCAAATCTTTTTTACGCATAAAATGAACAAGACCTCCATCAGCTAACTTGTAAAGTATATTTCTGGTCTGATTTATAGTCATATTAAGTTTCTTAGCTATCAAAAACTCATTGACATTCTTTTTATTAAACAAAATTGCCAATATCTTATCAGCACCAGATCCAGCGACGATAGAAATATATTCTCTCAAAAACTTTTCAATCATGTGCAATTTTCACAATCAGACAATAAAAACCTTTCTAAAAAAAGTGTAACTCCTTAATAATTAAGATAAACCTATATAAATAAAGTTGAAAAGCTACATTAGAAGATGTTCGGAATGAAAAAGAAAAATAACGAAGGGGAATTACCCGATTTACCATTGGCAAGCCCACCATCAATGAGAGATTATGAAAGAACAATCCTATCTCCCATAGAATCCAAACAGGGGGAAAGCGAAATACATGGATTGCCTTCTTTCCCAGATTCTCTGATGAAAAAGGGATTTAGCCAGAGCATGATAAAGAGCGCTGTTGAAGATGAGGATAAAAACCTTCCAGAATTACCTGAATGGAATCACGAAGAAATGCAGACAAAACCAGTAAGAACAATGGAACTAAATGAATGGTCTCCTAAAACAATACCTCAGATACATGAAAGACAAATTCTCAAAGAAGAACCTGCAGAAAGCCTCATAAATCAGACAAACAATAAAAGGCCAATATTTGTAAAACTAGACAAATTCAAGGAGGCAAGAGATTCTTTAATGAAAATATCAGAAAAGTTAGATCAAATGGACGAGTTGCTAAAAGTAATAAAGGACTTTAAAACAAAAGAAGAAAATGAGATAGGTGGATGGGAGAAAGATATAGAGAGCATAAAAGCAAGAATAGTTTTCATCAATAAAGAGATTTTCGAAAATGCCTATTGAAGAACAGTTCGTAGGGCTTGAAAAGCCACATGTCATTGCAGGAAAAAAACAGCTGTTATACTGTGAAATGGAAGTTCTTACATCTCTAAAAAAATACAATAATTACAAGAAGTTTAGAAAAGAAGAGCTTGCTCTCAAAAACATGCTAAAAAAAGTAATTCTTGACTTAAAAAAAGAAATGGAGCTAATGATACAATATATTCCTCAAATAAAAGAAGACACCAAAAGAGAAGAAATAGTAAAGAATAAACAATCTACTATAAGAAGAGATTCTCTTGAAGAAGAGATACAAAGAATAAGGCATAAAATAGCAATGCTTGGACAGCATTAACAATTTACAAAGTAGCATTCCAACAAGTATTAAAATCCTATAATCAAGGTCTATACATGATAAACAGAAAGGAACTTATAAAAAAGTATATAGACTTCTTTAAGTCAAAAGGACATAAAGAAATTCCAAACTCTCCTTTGATTCCAGTAAATGACCCAACAGTTTTGTTTACAACTGCAGGAATGCATCCTCTTGTGCCTTATCTGTCAGGACAAAAGCATCCCTTAGGAAAAAGATTAGTAAATGTTCAGAAATGTATTAGAACAGATGATATAGAAGAAGTTGGAGATACAACACACCACACTTTCTTTGAAATGCTAGGAAACTGGTCTTTAGGAGACTATTTCAAAAAAGAAGCAATAGAATATAGCTTTGAATTCCTCACAAAAATATTAAAAATTCCGATAGAAAAATTAGCAATCAGCTGTTTCAAAGGAGATGATGATGCAGATAAAGATGAAGAAAGCTACAAAGTTTGGATATCTCTAGGAATTTCAAAAGAAAGGATAGCTTTCCTTCCGAAAGATAATAATTGGTGGGGACCCGCAGGAAATACAGGTCCATGTGGTCCAGACACAGAAATGTTTTACTATGTTGGAAAAAAGATACCAAAAGCATTCAATCCAGAAGATAAAGCATGGGTAGAAATATGGAATGATGTTTTTATGCAATATCAAAAAACCCAAGAGTGTAAGTTCCCCCCATTAAAACAAAAAAATGTAGACACAGGCATGGGTGTTGAAAGAACATTGGCAGTCTTGAACAATTTAGATGACAATTATTTAACTGAAGTCTGGCAACCCATTATAAAAGAAATAGAAAGAATATCAAAAAAAGAATATCAAGAACATAAAAAGGAAATGAGAATAATAGCAGACCACATAAAGGCATCAACATTCATAATTGCAGATGGGATATTGCCGTCGAACACTGGTCAAGGTTATATCTTAAGAAGATTAATCAGAAGAGCAATAAGATACGGCAAGCTCTTAGATATAGAAATTAATTTTACAAAAGAAGTAGTAGAACCAATATTTGAGATATACAAAGATTATTCAGAATTAAATAAAAACAAACATTTAATCATAACAAAGCTTGAAGAAGAAGAAAACAAATTCAGAAAAACTATAGAAAGAGGGATAAGACAGTTTGAAAAATTAGCGAACGAACAAAGAAACATATCGGGTAAAGAAGCATTCCTGCTCTTTCAGTCATTCGGTTTTCCTATTGAAATGACTGAAGAAATGGCAAAAGAAAAAAGCATTAAAGTCGATAAAAAATCATTCCAAGAAGAATACCACAAACATCAAGAACTATCAAGAACAACATCATCTGGAACATTCAAATCAGGTTTAGCAGACCACTCAGAAAAAACAACAAGACTTCACACAACAACACACTTGTTAAATGAAGCATTATCAAGAGTTTTGGGAGATGAAGTAGCACAAAGAGGCTCAAACATAACTCCAGAAAGGACGAGGTTTGATTTTACATTTGGTAGAAAACTAACAGATGAAGAAATAGAAAAAATAGAAAAAGTAGTGAACAACGTAGTAAAAAAAGGCCTTGAAGTAAAAAGAGAAGAAATTCCATACAAAGAAGCAATATCCACCGGTGCAAAAGGAGAATTTGGTCACAAGTACCCTGAAATAGTTTCAGTTTACACAGCAATAGATAAAGAGGAAAAAACAGGATATTTCTCAAGAGAAATTTGCACAGGTCCCCATGTAAAAAACACAAAAGAAATAGGAAAAATAAGGATAATAGAACAGTCATCAGTTTCTGCAGGTGTGCGCCGTATAAAAGCAACAATCGAATGAGGATATTATTTTAATTAAAGATAAATTAATATAATAAAGATACAAAAATGATTCATGAAAAAGAGCTTAAAAAATTAAGGACTATTTTTTCTTTGATATTTCTAATTTCTTTAGGAATAATATCTATAACACTATACATTTTCACAGGAATATTTCAATACAAAAATATAGATGACAGAGATTTGAAGTATTGGAATTATACTGAAGAAAAGGTTATCATAAACACTGAAGAATTTATATTGGATGGAAAAGAAGAAGTTTGTTGGTTAATGATTCACAGCTATGCATCAACTCCTGGAGAGATGAGGGAACTTGCTACAAAAGTGAATAATGAACTTGGAGATAAAGTCTACGCCCCTCGGTTACTCGGACATGGAGAAGTTCCCAGTAAACTATTAAGTCTAGAATTAAACGACTGGTACAAACAAATTGAAGAAGATTATCTAGAAATGGTTTCAAAATGCGATAAGATAAATGTTGTAGGTAGTTCATTTGGAGCAATTTTATCTTTAAAATTAGCTGAAGATTATGATTTAAATAGAATTTTTCTAATGAACCTTTATCTTTCTTCAGGCCCAATTAAAGATAAATTAATAGATATTTTTTCAGATTCCTTTGTATATCTTAAAAAAAGAAAATTAGCTAATATAAATAACATAGAAGGGTTGAGAAAACATGTAGCTTACTGGAACTTTGCATTAATTCCTGTAAAGCATTCTAAGGAATTTATAGATAATGTAGATAAATCATTAATAAAAGTTGAAGAAGATGTATTACTAATACATTCCACCAAAGATAGTGTTTCTGATCTAAAATCTGTAATTAAAGTTAAAGATAAAATAGGCAGTAAAAATTTCGAAATAATTGTATTTGATGAATCTAACCATATATTATTAGCAGATTATAATAAAGAAGAAACAATAGAAGGAATTATGTTTAGCAGTCCAGAACCTATTCTAATCCAGAGTTATAGCGAGGAAAATGTCATTAAAGGGATATTAGAATTTGAAAAATTGAAAAGAGTTTAACTTAAACCAACCCAAAAACAATGGAAACAATCCCTAAAATAAGAGTATAAACTCCAAACCATCTCAAATTCTTTCTGTCATTCAAAACATATCTAAAAGAAATGTTCATAAAAACAAGAGCAACAAAAAAGCATACCATAGTAGGAATAAGATAATCAACAGGAATAGTCTTGTTTCCAAAGGTAACAATATTTGCTCCAATTATTGCAGGGATAGCAAGAAGATAAGAGAATTTGACAGCTTCTTTTTCATTAAGTCCAAAAAACAGCCCAGATGAAATTGTCATGCCACTTCGTGAAACTCCTGGAATAAATGCAATAGCTTGTCCCATGCCAACAACTAAAGCCTTCAAATATCCAAAATTCTTTTGACTCCTCCGAGCAGAAGAACTACCAATAAATAAAACCAAGCTAGTCACAATCCACCCAGAACCCATCAAAAGCAAATTGCCTGAAATAGAGTCAAAAAAACTTCTAAAAATGAAACCAAATAGTCCTGCAGGAATGCTTCCGATTAAAATAAAAAAACCAAGCTTTGCATTATTACTATCCCATCTCTTCTCTAGTATATCTCTTACAATATAGACAATATCCTTTCTGAAATAAACAAAAATAGCCATTAATGTGCCAAAATTAAGAGCAACCTCAAAAGATAAATCCATGAAAACCTCTAATAATTTTTCAGTTAAAACAAGATGTCCGGAGCTTGAAACAGGAAACCATTCAAGAACCCCTTGAACGAAAGCCAAAATCAAGGCATAAACCAATTCCATAAAAAAGAAAAAGGGGGAGCCTTAAAAAAGCCTTGCATCAACAGCCAAACCAATCACTCCCCTTCTTCAGCAATACCTGTAATTCCATGAATCACGTCCAAAACATCTCGTTCCTCAGGAGTTATTCCATAAAATGAATCCATGGCCTTAAGGCTCTCAACCACTGCCATGAAGCGCCTATCATGCAGACCATGTTGTTGTACGTTTGACATCTTCATCACCTCCACGAGAAAAAGAGGAAAGAACTTTATATATAAAATACAAACAACAACATATCGGTTAAAGAATATTTATTATTAAATACTAAGAAACTAAAAAGTAATAAATAAGAGATTTATAAACAGTTTCACCAAAAAAAGACAAATTGATGTAACTAAGGCAAATTCAAGTGAGATCTATCATTAACCAAAGATACTCTCCAAGCACCAGGGCCCTCATTCTGAATATAATGTAATACAGAGATGCTTGCAGGAAGTAAAGAAAAGTGCCTTGTTTCATGTAAATGCATACCTGTAAGCAAACTTATTACGGCCCTATGAATTCCTCCACCCATGGTAATTATTGCGTCCTTGCCCTTACCAACAATTTCTTCTACAAATAAGCTGAGGTAATTAAAATTCTCAACATCTTCTTTATTAATCTCTCCAAAAATAACCTTTTTATTTATCTCAACAAATCTCTCATCGTTTATAACTGGTATTCTAAGACACTTGCTAAGAACATTTCCACTCTGTATTGAGACTTCATGCCCGTTAGCATAAATTCTATCTGCATCAATATTATCCATAATAAGTCTTCTAGCGAGTGCCTGCATTTGCCAAACTCCTCTCGAAGTTAATTCTGAAGAATCATTCTCTCCTGGATGCACTAAATAAATTTTCAATCCAATACCTCCCAATTAAGCGGGTTACTTAAAAAATAAACTAATTTTTAAATCTAACCCTTACTCAACATAAATCGCAGGTTTTCCAGGTTTAGCTTTGGAACTCTTTCCAGTAGGGTCATATTTATTCTTGTCGTTAACTGCAAAAACAGATACTTCTATTCCAATACGTTTGCTCAAAACATCAGAATCAAAAATCCTAACTTCAGAAGGAATCGCATAAATATAAACATGATTTGCATTTCCAGATTTATCTTTAACAATCTTCAGGACATTCTGAACATCAGCAACAGTCTTCTCAAAACTCTCTTCAGCTTTATCAATTAGATCATTAATCTTAGAGTTATCTTCCTTAGGCCATGAAGAATTACTTGCAAAAGTGTCATATCCAAGAGAGGCGTGCCACAATTCTTCAGCAACATGTGGTGCAAAAGGAGAAAGTAACTGCAAAAATATAGCAAAATCACTTTTGTCTATTTCATCTTCAAAATAATCAAAAAGAGTGCGTAATTTAATCACAGCCAGATTATAATTAATATTCTTAATATCTTTTGTAATCTCAAGGATAGCCTTATTCAATTTGTGTTTTAATTTAAGAGAAGATTTTCCAAATTTAACATTTTTTGAATAATTCCAAATACGAGATATAAACTTGTAAGTAGATTCAATGCCAGTAGAACTCCAAGAAGAGTCCTTATCTGGAGAAGCCATGCTTACTAAAAATAATCTAAGAGTATCTGCCCCATATTTAGAAGTCATATCAAGAGGGTCAATAACATTTCCTCTTGATTTAGACATTACAAATCCGTCCTCTCCATGAAGCATTCCCTGGTTAAACAATCTCTTAAATGGTTCACTTACATTCAAGTATCCCAAATCACGAAGAGCCTTTGTAAAGAATCTTGCATAAATTAAATGCATGCAGGCGTGTTCAGCTCCCCCAGTATAAAAGTCAACGGGCATCCAATAGCTTACATCATCAACACTCAAAGGCATTTTTTTATTTTCAGGGTCTGTAAATCTCAAATAATACCAACTTGAATCCACAAAGGTATCCATTGTGTCTGTCTCACGCTTCCCAATTCTTCCACATTTAGGACACTTAGCTTTCACAAATTTGTCGTTGGTAAGTAAAGGATTTCCTTTTCCAAAAGTAACTTTTTCAGGCAAAAGCACAGGCAAATCTTTAACATCAACAGGCACAGCTCCGCAATCACCACAATAAATTATAGGAATGGGAGTTCCCCAATATCTCTGACGAGAAATAAGCCAATCACGTAATTTATAATTAACAACAGCTCCACCAAGTTTCTTTTCCCTTAAAACAATTTGAATATGTTTAATTGCTTCATCAGAAGTTAATCCATTAAAGTCGCCTGAATTAATTAAAACTCCATAATCTTCAAATGATTTATTTTTATTTTGAGATTCTCCTTTCAAAGGTTTAACAACTTCTTTAATTTCCAAACCATACTTCTTCGCAAACATAAAATCTCGTTCATCATGAGCAGGCACAGCCATAACCATTCCACTTCCGTAATCAGCAACAACAAAATTCCCTATCCAAATAGGAACTTTCTTTCCAGTCAAAGGATGAATTGCATAACTTCCGCTAAAAACACCTTCCTTTTCCATCTTATCCGCATCTTCCTGTTTAGTGGACTTAATCTTCTTCAAAAACACATCAACATCTTTCTTTTGTTCTTTAGTAATCAATTCATTTAAACGCGAATGCTGAGCACTAACAACTAAAAAAGTCACACCAAAAAGAGTATCGACTCTTGTCGTAAAAACAGGCCATTTTTCCCCATTTATATCAAATAAAACTTCAGTTCCTTCGCTCTTACCAATCCAATTCTTTTGCATAGCTTTAATTCTTTCAGGCCAATCTAAAGAATCAACATCACGGAGTAATTCCTCTGCATATTTTGTAGTCTTAACAAACCACTGTTCCAAATTCTTAATATTAACATCGGTGTCTTTATGTCTCCAACATTTTCCATCATGAACCTGTTCATTAGCTAGTACACTTTCACATTTAGAACACCAATTTACAGGGGAGGCTTTTCTATAAACAAGACCTTTATTCAAGAATTCAATAAAGAAATACTGATTCCATTTGTAATATTCAGTATCATGACTCCAAAGCAACCTATTCCAATCATAACTCAACCCAAGAGCTTTTTGTTGTTCAATAAATCTCTTTATAGCAGTATCCGTATATTTTCTAGGATGAACCCCCTCATTTATTGCCGCGTTTTCAGCAGGCAAACCAAAACTATCAAAACCCATTGGATGCAAAACAGATTTTCCATTCATCCTATTAAAACGGGCAAGTATGTCTCCCAGAGTGTAATTAAAGGCGTGACCCATATGAAGCCCTTTCGCGGAAGGATAAGGATACATCTCTAAAACATAATATTTCTCTTTCTTGTTATCTGCCTTAGCCTCAAACACCTTAGCCTTATCCCACTCCTTCTGCCACTTTTTATCAATAGAACTAAAATTAACATTTTTCATTTTAATATTACCTCCAACAATTCGGGAAATTCTTCAGTACCCATATCCCTAAGGGTATAATGTCCGCGTCTCTTAAGCTCAATCATTTTTCCACCCAATCCATTATTATATATCTTAGCACTTTTCCTTCCATCTTCATAATCATCATCCGAAGTAAATATTGTTATTCTTTTTACTCTTGACTTGATACTTTCATCCATTGGAAATTCGTAAAAATCTTTATCACTACCATCTTTTCTATAAGCAATCTTCCAAGGTGCGACTAATACGAGATGATTTATTCTTTTCTTAGTCTCCCCAAGCCATCTTACAAGAAAAGCACACCCACAACTATGGCCTATCAAAATAGTATTTTCATTTATTTCTTGTTTTTGAAACTCTTTCTTAAATGCTTCATAATCTGGGGTCCAAGGATTAGGCATTAGAGGTATATGTGTTTCTATTCCTTTTGAGATAAGTTGTTTTTTTACCCATTGGAGCCAGTGCTTATCATAAGTTACAGCGTTTGCTTTCTCTTCACGCGAAGGGCAACCATGAATAATTATACAGTTCATACTCTATTCTAAAAAACCTCAGATTTAAAACTTACTAATTCTAAATAAGGATATGAAAAAAGAGGATATCTTCTCACCTGTTCGAGACCTCATGTGTCCAGCCCCTACAGTCTCTAAAACAAGCACAGTGCATGAAGTAATTTCAATGCTTAAGAAAAACTCAAGAAAATACGAATCTGTGGATTATATCTATGTTGTAGAAAACCGCAATCTAATAGGAGTATTCTCAATTAAAGAGTTATTCAATCTCAATCCATCAACAAAAGTGGAGAAATTTATGCTCACAAATGTAGTAAGCGCTTCTCCAAAATCTGAAGGAGAACATATAGCCCAGCTCTCAATTAATCACGGTATTAAATCAATTCCAATAGTAGAATCTAAAAGATTTTTAGGAGTAATCCCACCACATAAAGTTTCAAAACTAATCAATCATTCTCTAAGAAAAGACATATTCCACTTCGCAGGTATTCACCGTTCACATTTGAAGTATGAAAACACATTAGAAGCCCCCCTCCATATAAGTGTTCTCCATAGAACGCCGTGGCTCATTATAGGACTCATAGGTATAATGATTACCGCCGGATTAATGGGTCTTTTTGAAAAAGTTCTAGAGAAAAACATTATTCTTGTGTTCTTTATTCCTACAATAGCCTACATAAGCGCCGCACTTGGGAATCAAATTCAAACAATTTTCATTAGAGACATAGCAGTCATTGGAGAAAATTTGAAGATGCATAAATATGTAATTAAACAACTTATTATAAGTGCAATAATCGCAGTAATTGTGGGAATATTAATGTTTCTAGGAATAACCTTATTTTGGAAACAAACCTATATTGCTTTAGCAATAAGCATAGCCACAGTAGCAACATTAATAACAAGTAGTATTACCGCTTTAGGAATCACTTACATCTTAAAAAAATCGGGCAAAGACCCTGCAGTGGGAGGCGGACCATTAGGAACAGTTATTTCAGATTCAACATCTATTGTAATCTATCTTTTAATAGCATCAAGCATGCTTTAAGAATAAAATAACCTTAAATAACAATAAGTTGTATATTATTCATGACAACAGCACACATCTCAAACGAAAAAATACATTCAACATCTTCCGAAGCATTCAGCCTATTTGAAAAATCAAGGTTCGGAGAAAAAGTCAGAGACAGAATAGAATATTCATGGGTTGAAGCACTATTTCTAAAAAGCAAGAATAAATTAACATTATTATATAAAAATAAAGAAATAAGTTTTGATAAAGCAATAACCATAGCAAGAAAACAGGATAAAAGAATAGAAACAAAACTCACCCTATTTGAAGACCTAAGAAACAAAGGTTACATAGTGAAAACAGCATTAAAGTTTGGGGCAGATTTTAGAATTTACAAGAAAGGAAGTCAGCCTGGTCAAGACCATGCATTATGGCTAGCATACGCGGTCAGAGAATCAGAACCCCATACATGGCATGACTTTGCAGCTAAAAACCGAGTTGCACATTCAACAAAAAAGAAGCTCCTTATAGGAATAGTTGATGACGAAAATGATGTTTTGTATTATGAAATTAGTTGGTTGAAACCCTAGAATCTTTCCACCTTACCCTCGGTTAAAGCAAAGGGTCTTGAATATTTTGGTTTGCCATTATCTTGGCTTCTTAAAACATAAACTGCGCTATTGCTAAGATTTACATCTGCTGTTCCATCATTACCTCCATTAATTTTAGACCTCAAAATCCAACCTTCTCCTGAGAATCTTAATAATTCATAATTTCTTCCGCGTTCTAAATCATTAAGTGTAGAAGGGAAAGATGTGGTGTTAATGCCAGATCCAAATCTTCTTTCAGATCCATCTCTTCTTAAAACAAAAGGCAACCCTACAGCACGCGCATTTTGTCCACCATTTAATTCATCATAAGTATAAGGTATGTAAAAGATACCATCATTTCCAACTTTATTAAATTCTGCTAATCCAGTTTCATTTGCTCTATCAATTGCAATAGTAGCCGTTCCTAATTGAGTATCTGAATTATTATTCATAACTCCTAAATAGATAAGTTGTCCTGGCCTTGAAGTTTCAATCTTTATATCTCCAGTAGGTCCATATCTATCAGTTACATCTATTGTAGACCTCGTTCTTAAATAAAATCCAATATACCAAGGCAATTTTTCTCCTTCATTCAAATTCCAAACTAATTCTGAAGATACATCGCGAGTTCCCCATCTTTCTTCATAAACCTTTCCAACTTTGCCTGGAACATATTTAACATCCTGAGCCCTATCTGAAAAAATACAAGTAGACATATCAAAAGGCTCTCCAGGCAGCAATATTCGAATGACTTCGTGATTATCATCTCCATTTGGCCATGCAATAAATCTAATAGATGAAGTGGGAATTCCAACTCCCATGTATAAATATCTTGAATTATTATCTCCATCTGTACATCTACCCCCTCTTCTTACTTGCCCATCTTTAACATCTGGAGTGAGAAAATTCCCCAAGGTTTTTTCTTCGGGACCTCTAGGAAAGTATCTTAACCCTTCCCCTGCCATAAAATCAATTTCTACAAATTCCATAAATCTAGCTAAGGCAGCATCTTTTTGAGGGATTGTCTGTGCAGACCTATAGGCATCAACGATTTCATCTAACTTAGCGCTCACAACACTAAATTCCATTTTGAGGCCATATTTTTGCTTAATTTCGTCGAAAACTTTTTCATCTAATAGCATCGCTCTCCAATGACCATTAATTCCAGGCAATTGCTCTAACGAAGCAGTTCCTAGCCTATAGGGTAAAACCCCGCTAAAAAATAGAGGTCTGTCCCTATCATACAACTCCTTGGCCCATGGAAATCTATCTCTAGCAACAAAAGCCCAATTGATGTTATCAATTAAATCTTCAGATTTTACAACATGCGCGTCAGGTATTTCGGTATAATCTTTATGTGCTAAATCCCAAGTCCAATCAACAGGATGTCTCCTATGCATACGCCTAGAAGTCTCAGAAACTAAGAAACTGGCAGCCTCTAGTTTTTCTTTATCACTTCTAAATTCTTCAAGAGTGTCTCTTAGTTCCGAAGCATTTTGTCCAGCTTCCTGAAATGCTTTTTCAACATCAATTCTATATTGTTGAGGAACTTGCATAATTATATCTTGTTTAACACATCCAGCTAAAGCTAGAGCAGTTAATCCTGCAACAAGTTTGCCTCGTCTTCCAAAAATACCCATTAAATAGTTGATAAATTATGGTTTTTAAAAGTGCGCATTTTAACTAGCAATCTTTATAACAAACAATTTCTCAAAGACTTTATGCCAGACATGCAAAAAGTCATGCAGACAAAAGAGAGAATTCTTGAAGTAATAAGACAAAGAGGACCAGAGTTACCAGTAAGAGTCGCAGGCACAATAGGTCAAAACAATATATTCACAGCTGCATTCATGTCTGAATTAGTTGGTGAACAAAAATTAAAGTTAAGCAATATGAGAGTTGGCAGTTCTCCATTATATTATATAGAAGGACAAGAAGAGCAACTCCAAAAATATACAGAATACTTAAACCACAAGGAAAAAGAAGCATTCAGACTATTAAAAGAAAAAGAAATTCTGCAAGACAGCGAACAAGAACCTGCAATTAGAGTAGCATTAAGAAACATTAAAGATTTTGCATATCCCGTAAAAATAATAGATAAAGGCGAAGAAAAGATTTTTTGGAAAATTCACACATTAAGCAATGAAAAAACAAGAGAGATAATAGAAAGTATATTGGCTCCAAAGCAAGAAATTAAAAAAGAAGTAAAGGAAGAAATTAAGCCGGAAAAAAATTCAGAGGTAATTCAAGAAGTAATTTCTGAAGTAAGAGAGTCATCAAAAAAAGAAGAAAAACCAAAAATAAAAGAAGCTAAAATAAAGGAGATAAGTTCAGGGTTCTTAGATAATATCAAAAAATTACTAAGAGAAAGGAATTACGAAATATCTAAAGAAATTTTAGTAAAGAAAAAGGAAATATCTGCAAAAGTCAAAATTAAGAGTCATTTGGGAGAGCAAGAGTTTTACTTGGTAGCAAAAGATAAAAAGAAGATTACCTTAGAAGACATAGTATCAACTCTTCAAAAAGCGCAAGCAGAGAAGATGCCAGCCTTAATCCTCTCTCCAGGAGACATAGACAAGAAAGCCATAGACTATTATCGAGAATGGTCTAATTTAATCAAGCATCAAAAAGTTAATTTCTAACCCAAAAGCCTTAAAAAGCCATATTAACAAACTCAATCAATGGGTAGAATAAAACAACTAATGGTAAAAAGAGCTAGCAGGGAGCTCATACAAAAAGAAGGCTCTTTTGGAGAAAACTTTGACCCTAACAAAAGACTTCTAGGTAGCACAATGCCTTCTAAGAAAGTAAGAAATAAAATTGCAGGATATATAGCAAGATTAAAGAAAGCAGAAAGGATAATAAAAGAAAACCCTGTAATAAAAGTCAAGAAAGAAGAAGACGTTGCAGAAGACACTTCGTATTCCTAATTCAATTTACTTAGATAGCTTATTTAGTTTAGTCTCAACACGCTTCAACCTTTTATTAATCTCTTCAAGCAACAATCTTCTTTTACGGTTGAAATACATTGTAATTATTTGAATTATAATCCAAATTACAACAAGTAACCCAACAGCTTGTATCCATAAGCCAACTTCTCCTAATGCGAGTACAATTTCCTCAATATTAGCCATAAAATATTATAACACAATATCTTTAAAAAAGCTCCCGAGCATCTATTTTCGGCTATGTAGTTCAGTGGTAGAACACAGCTCTCATAAAATCGTGGTTCGCAAGAACAAGATTCATCCAACTTGAAAGAGTTGGATGGGTAGAAGTGATTTACTCACTTCTAGATGCTCGCAAATCAGCGATTGGTGACAGGCTGGGGTCGAGAGTTCAATTCTCTCCATAGCCATTCATAAATCTTAAAAAACAAACATTTAAATAATATAAGTTATACGGTTTATACATGATAGAATTAAAAACTAAATTAAAAAGATGGGGAAATTCTTTCGGGATAGTTGTACCAATAAGTTTTGTTGAAAAAGAAGGTGTAAAAGAGGGGGAAGAAGTAGTTATTTTAATGAAAAAAGAAAAAAAGAACGTTCTAAGAGAAACATTTGGTACTTACAAATTTAATAAATCAACAAAACAAATGATGAAAGAAATGGATAAAGAACTATACAATGAATAGATTTTTCTTTGACACCTATGCTATAATTGAGATTCTAAGAGGAAATCAAGACTATAAGAATTATATAGATTCAGAAATAATAATCAATAATTTTACATTCGCAGAATTATGTTATAATCTGATTAAAAAAGAGCAAAAAGATACAGAAAGACATTTAACAGATTACTCAAAATATATTGTATCAGTAAATTCCGAGTGGATAAAAGAAGCAATGAAATTTAGAATTAAATGGAAAGATAGAGATGTTTCAATAGCCGATTGCGTGGGTTATATCATGGCAAAGGAATTAGGAATAAAATTCTTAACAGGAGATAAAGAATTTGAAAAATTAGATAATGTTGAATTTGTTAAATGATTCTAAACCCTCGTCAAAAACCTCAAACCATCTCCCTCTTTACGAGGAATAACATGAATATGTGCATGCATAACAACCTGCCCAGCAACAGAGGTATTGTTCATAATCAAATTAAACCCATCTCCAAGTTTCTTATCAAGCAAGTCGGAAGCAACTTTCTTAGTAAACTCAATCATCTCATTTCCAAGTTTATTTGGAATATCTAGTAGGTTACTATAATGCTTCTTGGGAATAACGAGACTATGACCTTCAGCATTAGGCTTAATATCGCGAACGGCAAAAAAAGAATTACTCTCCATTATCTTCTCTTGCTTAATTTCACCAGAAGCAATCTTACAAAAGATACAGTTCTTATCTAAAGCCATAATTAAAAAAGATAAATCTGACTTTTATACTTTATCCCTAACTAAAAACACTCTTATAGAAACTCTTAGCCATTAAAGCCCTATTAACTACTTCAAGTTTAGCATCTTTATTAAACAAAGAACCAAACCAAGACCTTCTTTCAGGCAACCCTAAAATAGCCCTACAAAATCTGTCAATCTCATTAGTCATCGGAGTTTTTCCAGCAAATAAAGGTGCAGGAACGCGCTCATGCAAGGCCATGTGTTGCACATCATCATATTTAATTTTTGCAACAACGGGAATTCCAGTAGATTCCTGAATTTCTTCAACATTAATATCGTAACTTCCTCTAGACTGATTAACGATTATTCCTTCAATGGGCCTGTGCCTCTGCTTAGCTAATTGAGCAGCACGAATAGTGCAACTTAAAGTAGGATAATCTGGAGTTGAAACAGCAAATATGTGGTCTGAAGCAATTATTGTAGCAAGCATTTCTTCATTTAAAGAAGGAGAAGAATCAAGAATAACAAAATCATAATCATTTTTTATGTGCCCAATTCTATCCTTAAGAAGCATTGGGTTAAGTTCTTTGTTATTCAAAAAATTTCCAGGAATCACATCAACCCCATATTGCAAGTGAATCGCAGAAGAAATAGCTTCCCCGTTCAATACATCATGAATTGTTTTTTGTGGAGAAACAATATCCATGTGAAGTCCTAAATTAGGAGCAGAAAAATTAGCATCAACAACTAAAATCTTTTTGTGATAAGTATTTGCTAAATGAGTCGCAACCGCAGCAGATATTGTTGTCTTACCAACTCCACCTTTTAAAGAAATAAATCCTAAGGTCTTTCCCATGTCAAACTCCATCTCTGCTAACACATGCGAAGGCATGTGCATAGGAGTTTGACTGCCAAAAATTAATAATTTTTGCCATATCAATGCCTCGCCAAACCCGAAGGATTAATCGAGCGTATAACTATCAGATAAACCAAAGCACCAACCCATCCAGCAAGAACTATTGCAACTATCCAAACTATTTTCTCCACATTATTTTTGAACTTACGCTTTGAACAATCAACAAGCATCCAAATCCAAAAGACAAGAGCAATTAGTGCAACAATTGCCATAGCGCCCGCAAAAGCCATCGTAAAAGGCCAGAACATTACATCACCAAATCCCATATAATATTTTAGCAATAGTTATTTATAAACCTAATCTCTTATTTATCTCTATCAAGAGATCATCTATCTTAATTCTATCCTGTTTTCCAGTATCTCTATCTCTTACAGTCACACATTTATCTTTTAGAGTATCGAAATCAACAGTAATTGCAAGAGGAGTCCCAGAAACCATGCTTCTCAAATATCTCTTTCCAATGCTCCCATTCGAATCATACTCCGCAATAAAATGTTTACTCAAATTGCTATAAACATTTTCAGCAATTTCCATGAGTTCTGGTTTTTTCATCAGAGGTAGAACACTAACCGTTATCGGAGCCATGTTGTAGGGTATTTTGAAAACAGTTTTCCCATCATCTTCTTCTTTCTTCTGATAAAACAAATCAATAAGGGCGTAAGTCGGTCTATCGGTTCCAAATGCAATTTCTAATATATGTGGTGTAAATCTAGTTCCATCTTCCCGTATAGCTTCTAGAGCAACTCCAGATTCTGTAGAGTGCTGCTTCAAGTCATAATCTGTTCTGTCATGCACTCCACAAACTTCAACCCACCCATAATTATTTGTCTTTATCTCTATGTCCCATGCATCAGTAGCGTAAAATGCTCTCTCACTAGGATGGTGCTGTCTAACTCTTATTCTATCCTCCGGAACTCCAAATCTTCTAAATTGGGTATATGCAAGCCACAAGCACCAAGCATAAGCTTTAGTAGAAACTAATTTCTTTTTCAGGGCAGATTCGAGTGTTATAGAAACAGGTAACTTCTCAGCATCTTGTAATTGGTAATCCCATAAGGGTAAATGTTCACTCTTGACCAAATCAAACTTTTCCCAATTATCTTTTTCTTTTGGGTCAATAAATAATTGTCCTTCTGCCTGAGTAAATTCTCTACCTCGTAAAACGCTTTGTCTAGGAGAAATTTCATTCCTATAGGCTTTCCCAATTTGAAAAACACCAAAAGGTAATTTTTTTCTAAAAAATTGATACATCCTAACAAAAGGCAAATAAGTTACAGTAGCTGTTTCAGGCCTAAGAGAAGCATCTTGACCTGCAACCTTTGTCTTCATCATCAAACTCTGCCTCTCTATCTTTTCATAAAAACGCCCGGCACAAGAAGGACACTTAATATCTTTATCACGAACGAATTTGAGCAACCTATCATCCGAAAAACTATCTGCGATAACATCGAAATTTTCTTCAATAAGTTTATCTACTCTAAAAGAAGCCTTGCACTTAGTGCAATTTATAATCCGATCAGAAAATGTATTAAGATGTCCAGAAGCTTTCCACACTTTATCGGGCATTATTGTAGGTCCTTCAAGCTCTCTGAATCCATTAAAATTAAAAACGTGCCTAACAGAATTCTCAACTTTGTTTTTCAAAAGTTTTCCAATAGGACCGTATGTGTAAAACCCAGCCAATCCTCCATAAATTTCAGGCTCAGGACCCCAAATTAACCCAGATTCTTGCAAGAAGCTAGTAAAAGCAACATCCTCTTTTTTATTTTTAGCAACAGACTCTTTTTTATTTTCAGCCATATAAATCCTTAACAAAACTGTCCTTTAAATCTTTCGCTAAAAGCGCGGAACAGGATTCGAACCTGCGAATATTCGGGCTGCAGCCGAACGCGTTAACCACTTCGCCATCCGCGCGGACAAAACACAGACTAGAAGTTGTTATTTAAACATTGTGAGTAATAAAAAATAAAAAAATCAAAAGACCTTTTATTATTCGCCAGAAGAAAGCTCTTTTATTCTTTCAGAGACTCCTTGTGCTTCACTTTCCAAATTTTTCTTGTATTCCTCAAGCATCTCTATCCTTTCCTTCTTAGTCAAAAAACCTCTTGAAGATTCACAAGATCCACCGTAACATTGCCAACTCATTTTAATTACATCCTTTCACCATATATCGTATATACGATACATCAACTATATAAATATATTGGTCATACGACAGATATGAATAAGGGTTGTTGTGACATGAGAGGATTCCTTTCTTTTCTTATTTTATTCATGTTATCAAAAAGAGAAATGCATGGACAAGAAATAGCATTGGAAATAGAAAAAAGAAAGGGTTGTAAGCCCAGTCCTGGAACAATATATCCTGCATTAAAACAACTAAAAGAAAATAAGTTCATAAAGGAAAATAAAAAAGGAAAAATAATAAGCTATTCTTTAACAAACGAAGGAAAAAAAGAATTTGACAAAGCAAAAATGCAATTCTGTAAAACCTTTAGTGATATTTTTTAAAACAAGGATTTCAAATCCTACTTTATAAAACGACCCCGACAGGATTTGAACCTGCGACCTGCTGGTTAGAAGCCAGCTGCTCTATCCAGGCTGAGCTACGAGGTCTTAAAAAACAAAATCTAAAATCCCTTTTAAACCTTCCCAGACAAGCTATTTAAACAAACAAACCAAATAGATAATATGAATTTTGAAATAGTTTGTTTAGGCACAGCAAGTGCAATTCCCAGCAAAAAAAAGAACCACAGTGGATTCTTAGTCAAGACTGAAAAACATAATATTTTGGTTGATTGTGGTGAAGGAATTCAAAGGCAGTTTAAAATGGCAGAAGAAAACCCTGCAAGATTAACACACTTATTAATAACACACTGGCACGAGGACCACACTATAGGGCTAGCAGGACTTCTAAAAACAATGGGTATGAATAGCTATGCGCAAACATTACACATTTATGGTCCAAGAAGCACAAACGAAAAAATAGAATTATTTCAAAGAATTTACTCTCGCTACAAGATAAGACTTGAAATTCATGAAATATCAAGTGCAATAGTATATGAAGACAAAGATATAAAGATTGAAGCAACACAAATGGACCATTCAGTTCCAACTCTAGCATACAGCATCATAATAAAAAACCAAGTGAGAATAGACAAATCTAAAATAAAGAAACTAAAGCTACCAAATTCTCCTCTAATCGGAGATTTACAAAGAGGCAAAGACATAGTATTTAATGGAAAGAAAATAAAATCAAAAGATGTTACCTACACTCAAGAAGGAAAAAAGCTCACAATAATCCTTGACACAGCAATGAATCAAAATGCGGTAGACTTGGCAAAAGACTCAGACCTCTTAATCTGCGAATCAACGTACGCAGAAAATGAAAGTGAACAAGCAAGAGAGTACAAACATCTTACGACCACAGAAGCAGCAACAATAGCTAAAAAAGCCAAAGCAAAAAAACTAGCATTAGTGCATATTTCAGAAAAACACGGCCACAGGCACATTCAATTATTAAAAGAAGCAAAGAAAGTTTTTAAAAACACAATCATCCCAGATGATTTGAATATTCTGAAGGTATAAAGGATAGGAAACCCCTAAATAATATATTAATCAAAAAGTTATCTCGTCGTAAACAATCAAGCAGGAGAAATGAAGATTATTGTATCTCCTCGTAAAAATGTAGCTCCATAATTCCTCTTTAGTTCTCCATTAACCATCTCTTTAGCGTTATCAAGGACAATATTGATGTGTATATCAAAAGCTTTCAAGACACCAGAAAACTGTCTGTCGTTCTTAAGCTGAACAATAACTTCTTTCCCCTTCGAACTATTCAAAAGATCTAAAGGCCTTTCAATAATGTTTGCCATAATAAATCGATATCTACAAATAGACTATTTAAACATTATGGAGTTAAAAAGTTAGTGTAGTATCCCGAAATTATTGCACCCCTATCTTGAACGTTATTTCTATGTAATTC